>NZ_JBEOSJ010000037.1:0-55821 GCF_040302905.1 Streptomyces sp. NPDC096193
GGCAGGTCGTCGGTGCCGCGCAGGCCGGCGCTCGTCCGGGTGCGGGTCTGGTGCAGGAAGCCGGGGTGCGGGGCGCCGACCGTGGGCCCCGGCGGTGGTCGTGGCCGCGGGACGCTCGGATTCCAGGCGTCCCGCGGCCTCCCGCAGCTGACGGTCGACGGCACGGTCCCTGGCATGCCCCACCAGGGACGGAAGAGTGATCAGTGCGAAGAGGGCGATCACGAACAGGTACTCCAGGAATGCGTTCATGTCCTCCACTGTCGTCCTCGGGCGGCAAAGAGGTCAGTGGCAGGACTGTCATGAACCATCGAATTACTGCCACACTGGGCCCATGCTGAAAAACGTGGCCGCCGTTCTCCTGGAGGGCGTGCACCCCTTCGAACTCGGCGTGATCAGCGAGGTGTTCGGCCTCGACCGCAGCGAGGACGGCATGCCCGTCTACGACTTCGCCGTGGTCTCCGCCGCGGGCCCCACGCTGCACACGCACGCCGGGTTCAGCATCACCACACAGCACGGCCTGGAGCGGCTGGAGGACGCGGATCTCGTCGCCGTCCCCACCGGCGGCGACTATCCGACCCGGGGCTACCCGGAGGAGCTGCTGGACGCGCTGCGCCGCGCGGTCGACCGGGGCGCCCGGGTGATCAGCGTCTGCACGGGCGCCTTCGTCCTCGGCGCCGCCGGACTGCTGGACGGCCGCCGCTGCACCACCCACTGGCGTCACACCGGCATCCTGGCCGAGCGCCATCCGCTGGCCGTCGTCGATCCCGATGTGCTGTACGTCGACGAGGGTTCGGTCATCACCTCGGCCGGCACCGCCGCGGCGATCGACGCCTGCCTCCATGTGGTGCGCCAGGAGCACGGTCCGGAGGTCGCCAACCACATCGCCCGGCGGATGGTGGTGCCGCCGCATCGCGACGGCGGCCAGGCGCAGTACATCGAACGCCCGCTGCCGCGGACCCGGTGCGACACGGTCGGCGACGTCCTCGCCTGGATGGAACGGCATCTGGATCGCGAGATGACCGTGGAACAGCTCGCGGAGCGTGCCCACATGTCACCGCGGACCTTCGCCCGCCGCTTCCAGCAGGAGACCGGGACCACGCCCTACCGCTGGCTGCTGCGACAGCGGGTGCTGCTGTCGCAGGAGTTGCTGGAGTCGACGGACGACACGGTGGACACCATCGCGGGACGGTCGGGGTTCGGCAACGCGGCGGCGCTGCGCCACCACTTCCTGCGCACCCTCGGCACCACGCCGAACGCCTACCGCCGCACGTTCCGCGGCCCGGTGCGGACCGTCGCCTGAGGGCTCAGTCGTTGGGCACGACCGGGTAGCGCGGCGTGCCCTCGGCCATCTGCCGCAGCGCGTCCTTGCGCTCCCGCTTGGAGAGCCGGTCGATGTAGAGGTAGCCGTACAGGTGGTCCGTCTCGTGCTGGAGGCAGCGCGCGAAGTAGCCGGTGCCGCGTACCTTGATCGGGTTGCCCTGGGCGTCCTGGCCGCGCACCACGGCGTAGTCCGGGCGGGCCAGCGAGGCGTAGGCGGTCGGGACGGAGAGGCAGCCCTCGTTGGCGTCGTCGAGGACGCGCAGCCCCGGAGGCAGCTCCTCCAGGACCGGGTTGCAGACCACACCGACGTGCCGCACACCGTCGTCGTCGGGGCAGTCGTAGACGAAGACCTTCTGGTCCACGCCGATCTGGTTGGCGGCCAGGCCGACGCCCTCGGCGGTGCGCTGGCTCGCGAACATGTCGTCGATCAGCGAGGCGAGCTTGTCGTCGAAGGCGGTGACGTCCTTGCACTCCGTGTGGAGGACGGGGTTGCCGACCACCGTGATCGGGCGCGAGGTGCCCCGCTCGCGATGCGCGAGCTCACGTGCCTCGCAGTCCTCCGTGTCCACGACGAAACCATCGTTGACCTGCTGGTCCGTCTCCTGCTGCGACGCCATGTCAGCCGTACGCCTTCCTCAGTACCCGATGTGAGCCCGGTGGCCGGTCACTCTGTGTCCGTACAGCCTACGGGCAGGCGTCAGCAGACTTCCTCGAGATCCCGCCACTCACGGGTGTCCGGGCTGTCCGCGACCCATCCGTCGAGCAGTCCGCGCACCAGGCCGGCGGGGGCGGCGATGCCGCACTCGCGCTCCGGCGACCACAGATCGCCGGCCGTGCGATGGCCGAGCGGGCCGGGATGGCCGGGCTCGCTGTGGTCGTGCGGGTCGAGGTGCTCGCCCTCGCCCTCGGCGCTCGGCATCCGGCTCTCGGAGCAGGCCCGGCACAGCAGTCGTACCGACGAGGACCAGTCCTCGGCGGCGAATCCGGCGTCGGACGCCAGCTGCTCCAGGGCGTCCCGGTCGGCCTCGGTGGCCGCCTCCAGCAGCACCACCCAGGTGGGCACGGGAGAGGGCGCCCAGAGCTCGATCTCGTCGAAGACGGGGTAGGACGGGCCCGCGGACGTGGTCCGCTCGCCGTTCGGCACACCGTCGTGCAGGACGACCTCGCCCCAGCGGCGGCCGGAGGAGGGCAGCGGGATCGACAGCACCTCTATCCGGGCCGGGTCGAGCCTGCGGCCCCACACCACTTCGGCCTCGCCCTCGGGCGACAGCCGTACGGCGGCGCTGCCGAGGTCCATGCCGACCGGTTCGCCGTTCGCCGCGGCCGCGCCGGTGACACCGGCCCGGGTGGGGCTGCCGGGCACCTTCAGCCCGTACGCCTGCCAGGCGCGGCGGGCGAGCGGCCAGTCCTGGAGGGCGGTGGCCGCGATGCCGACGTTCCACCAGTCGGGGGCCCCGGTCTCCTTGTCCAGCAGGGCGACCGCTCGCAGACCGGCGGCCCTGGCCTGCTCCCAGTCGTGCCGGAACTTGTGCAGCAGGGCGAGATTGAACCAGGACTCGGAGAGCCAGGGCTCAAGGTCCGCCGCTCGTGTCAGCAGAGCGCCCGCGTCCTCGTACCGGCCGTCGCCGATCAGCGTGAACGCGCGGTCGGTGGCCTGCCGCCACGAGGCGGAGGGCCGATGCCGTACCTTCCCGAAGATCCTCACGATTCCCGCCTGCCGGTCGCTCGGGTCACTGCCCCCGCACGCTGCTTGTGTGTCCTCTTTTGCATCCAACCATGCCCGGTCGGAGGCTGGCTCATTACCCATGGGTTACCCAGGTGGGGCGGGGGCCAGACCGCCTCGCGCCAGGACTCTGGCAAGTGATTCGACCACCTCCGGCTGATAGTCCTGTCCGGTGCCGAGGCGGAGCCGTTCGAGTGCCCCGAGCGCCCCGCCCGCAGAGCGTCCGCTTCCCCCGGTCAGATCGTCGTATGCGTTGACGGCACGGACAATCCGGGCGGGCAGCGGCTGTTCGCGGTACGGGTCGGCCTGGCGCTCCACGACGACGGCGACGGCGGACGGGACTCCGGTCTGGCGGACGACGGCTCCGCCGAGCAGCGCTATACGGCGCTGTTCGGGCACGGGCAGGAGGGTCGTGGCCCCGTCCGGCACGGGATCCACGAGGGAGAGCTGGCCGATGTCGTGCATCAGCGCCGCGTACTCCAGAACGGTCAGATCGCCGCCGGTGAGACCCAGCTCCCGCCCGACGGCGGTGGAGAGAAAGGCGACGCGGTGGGCATGGCCCGGCCGGGTGTATCCGGCGATCTCGGTCGCCCGCGCGAGTGAGGCGATGGTCTGCCGGTAGGTCGTCCGGACGGCCGCGTAGCGCCGGAAGGAGAGCTGGGTGAGCAGGAGGGGCACACAGAAGACGGGCAGCGCCCACAGCCCCGCGACGGCTACGGCGAGCGCCATGACGGCACCGGTGGCGCAGACGGCGGACCCTATGCCGAGGATCGCCCGCAGCTCGTCGCGCAGCAGCGGGCCGTACGGGAAGCCGGAGCGGGCGCGCAGCATGGCGGCGGCGAGCACGGCGTCGCACAGGGCCGTCAGGAGCAGCAGCACGAGCAGGAAGAGCGCGTAGTACGGGCCGTGACCGAGCCGGCGCTCCAGTTCGCCCGAGTTGTAGAGCGGCTGGAAACAGACGGCGGCGAAGCCGACGGTGAGCACCCGGCGGGCGACATGGTCCAGCGCGGGTCCATGTCCGCGCGCCACATGGAGGACGGCCCCCACGAGCGCGGCCGCCACGACGACGGCGACCACCTGGAGGACGCCGTGGCTGGTGTTCCTGCCCGCGCTCTCCCCGAGCAGGGCGTACGCGAGCGCCCCGGCGGCCCCGATGGGCGCGGGTTCCCGCTCCCCCGGCCCCGCACCCCAGCGGGCGAGTTCGCCGACGACGATGAGCGCGCCGAAGGCCAGGGCGTGGCCGGGCTGCGCCAGACCGTCCCAGAAGGTCCACGCCAGGCCGGCGCAGGTCAGCGCGGCGGCAGCGCCGTGGACGACGCCGACGGCGCCGGTCCCCGGCTTCACACGCCGCCGCCGGGGGTGCGGTTGCCACGGCGGCGGGCGGGGACGACGGCCGGCTGCGGTGGCACGCCTGCCCGCGGGGCCCGTGCGCCCGGCGGACCGGGCTCGTCCGAGGTGACGGCCGTCTCCCAGCCGTGCCGCTCCAGCGCGCGGACCAGAGCGCGCACCATCCGAGGGTCGAACTGCGTGCCCGCGCACCGCCGCAGTTCCTCCAGCGCCGCCGGCACGGGCCGGGCCCGCCGGTAGGAACGGGTCGAGGTCATCGCGTCGAAGGCGTCGGCCACGGCGACGACGCGGGCGAACTCGGGAATCTCCCGGCCGGCGAGCCCGTAGGGATACCCGCTGCCGTCGAGCCGTTCGTGGTGGTGCAGGATCGCGGCCCGCGCCTCGCCGAGGAACCCGATGCCGCGCACCATCTCGTGGCCGTACTCCGGGTGCAGTTCGATGACCCGGCGCTCGTCGGGGGTGAGGGGACCGTCCTTGCGCAGCACCCGGGTGGGCACGCCCAGCTTGCCCACGTCGTGGAGGATCCCGGCGAACCGGAGCACCTCCAGGCGCTCCTCGTCCATGTCGAGTTCGCGCGCGATGAGGGCCGAGGCCCTTCCCACCCGCTCGCTGTGCCCGCGGGTGTACTTGTCCTTCAGGTCGACGGCCTGCACGAGGGCGCGGATGGTGGCCTGGTGGGCCGCGCGCTCACGGTGGTACTGCGCGAAGATCCAGCAGGAGATGTACATCGGCAGCAGCACGAAGAGAGCGGACAGCGGGCCGTACGGACTCGCCCACAGCACCGCCATCATCAGCCCGGCCAGCCCGTGCACCAGATGCGGCACGAGGGAGCACAGCGCAGGGCCGCGCCACGCGGTGCGCAGGGGCAGCCGCTCCGCGGTCGCGAGGATGCCGCCGTCGAGAGCGGTGACGGCGAGGCAGAAGGCGAGCGCGCCGCCGGCCGCTGTCACGAGAGCCTGCGGGAAGTCGGGGGCGCGCAGGACGTGTTCGCCGCCGAGCAGCAGATAGACCTGGGCGGCGGTCCAGGTGGCGAGGGTCAGCTGGGCGGCCCGCCAGAGACGCCGCACGCCCGCGGGCCGCCGGTCGACCCGTCCCAGCAGGGCGCCGGGCACGGCGACCAGCGCGGCCTGGGCCGGGGGCAGCAGGAACGCGGCGGCGAGCAGCACCGGGAAGAAGGAGCCGGCCGCGACGGGCACCGAGCTGCCGAGGTAGCGGCAGCGGGCGGGCAGTTCGCAGACGGCGTAGAGCCCGGCGAGCAGGCCGACGGCCCTCCAGCCGCCCGCCGCCTCCTGCCGCAGCGCGGGCAGGACACAGGCCACGGCACAGAGCAGGGCGGCCACAATGTACGCACGTGCCGATGCCGGTACGGACCTCACTGCTCCGCCCCCTCCCAAATCGAGCGCCAGGCTAGCGAGTTGGAGAGGACACGGCGGGGCGTTGGCCACCTTTCGCACAGACGGGTGACAGGGCGGCGCGACGACACGGGCACGGAAGGGCGGCACGGACGCGTGCGGCACCCGCCATTGAAAACCGACGCGTGAGGGGCACCCGCCCACGAAAAAGGTGCGCCACGCGTCTCGTGGCGCACCTTCCGGCTGCTGCTGCGGCGTCCTGGGCTACTCCTGGGCGAGACCCGGCAGCTCGCTGCCCGCGATCGTCACGTCCTGCTCGGGGACCGCCTGTCCCGAACGGATGAGATCGATGCGGCCCATGACCTTGGCGCGCAGGTCCGTGGGCACGTCGTCATGCCCGCAGCAGCGCTTGACCAGCTTCTTCACGGCCTGCTCGAGACCGTACTTCTCCAGGCACGGGGAGCACTCCTCGAAGTGGACCTCGAACTTGGTGCAGTCGCTGTCGGGCATCTCTCGGTCGAGAAACTCGTAGAGATGGTCCAGGACCTCTGAGCAGTCCGTCTCGTGCGGCTCTCCGCAGCTCATGAGCCCGAGCCTTTCGCTTCGTTCGACTCCCCCGCACCGGCCGGGACGAGTCCGCGCTCACGTGCGTAGTCCTCGAGCATGCCGCGCAGTTGGCGACGGCCCCGGTGCAGGCGGGACATCACCGTCCCGATGGGTGTTCCCATGATGTCCGCGATCTCCTTGTACGCAAAGCCCTCGACGTCTGCGAGATAGACCGCGATACGGAACTCCTCGGGAATGGCCTGCAGCGCGGCCTTCACGTCCGAGTCGGGGAGGTGGTCGAGAGCCTGCGACTCCGCGGAGCGCAGTCCCGTCGACATGTGCGACTCGGCGCGCGCCAGCTGCCAGTCCTCGATCTCCTCGGCGGCACTGCGCTGGGGCTCGCGCTGCTTCTTCCGGTACGAGTTGATGAAGGTGTTCGTGAGAATCCGGTACATCCACGCCTTGAGGTTGGTTCCCTCACGGAACTGGTGGAAGGACCCGTACGCCTTGGCATACGTCTCCTGCACGAGATCCTCGGCATCGGCCGGATTGCGCGTCATGCGCAGGGCGGCGGAGTACATCTGGTCGAGGAAGCCGAGGGCGTCACGCTCGAAACGGGCGTTGCGCTCCGCGGACGTCTCTTCCGGCTGTGCCGCCTGGCCGTCGTCGGTCCCTGCGTCGGTCCCAGTGACCGGACCCACCTCCTCCAACGCTGTGGCGAGGCCGAATGCGGACCCGCTCGAATCGGAGAATAGTCGACCTTCGGTCGCCGGCTCCTGCCGATCCATTCCGCCCGCCGCCCGAACGGGGGCGCTCTTGCCTGCCGAGAGCACGGTCCACTCCAGGTCAGCGGCGTGCCTGCGGCTCGGGCAGATGGTCGAACCCATGCGACGGACTCCCTACTCCATGCTCCGGTACTGACGTACAGACATCCCGCACAACAGAGCCGGACCCCCGGTCATTCCCGCAGTCGCCCCAGCCAGGCGCGCACCGCGTCCGTGATGGTTGTCACGGTCTCCTCCTCGGCGATTTTGGCGCTCTTGGCGACGGCGAAGCCATGATCCGCCTGCTCCACCTCGACCAGTTCGTACGCGCCGTCCGGGAATTCACGGGGCCTGCCGAAGGGGTCGTTGCCGCCCTGGACGACGAGCGTCGGCACCCCGGCGCCGAGGAGTTCCGCGGCCCGCGACTTCTCCGGTCTGCCGGGCGGGTGCAGCGGAAAGCTGAGGGCAAGGACCGCGACCGCCCCGAGCTCCCGTGCGGTCCGGCAGGCGACCCGCGCCCCTGCGCTGCGCCCGCCGGCGACGACCGGCAGGCCGGGCGCGGCGAGGGCCGGCCACAGGGCCCGCCAGCCGATGTCGAGGGTCTTGGGCGCGGGTGCGAGCTTCTTCCCCGCCACCCGCCAGGGCTGCTCCACCAGGGCGACGGTGACCCCGTCGGCGGGCAGCGCGGCGGCGATCCCCTGGAGGTCGCGGGCACCGATGCCGCCGCCGGCCCCGTGGCCGAGGGCCAGCACGGTCGTGGCGTCCTGTGCCGCGTACCAGGTGACACGGGCGTCCCCGGCCGGGGTTTCGACGATCTCGTTGTTCTTCACGCAGCCATCTTGGGCCGCGGGGGGTCAGAACAGCGTGCTCTCCTGCGGCGCCGCGAGTTCTTCCAGCAGTTCCGGTCCGTTGTTGCGCACATTGCTGACGGCCGTCGTCACCGGGTACGCCCGCATCAGGCCCTCCGGCGGCGGCTGGAGCAGCGCCTTCAGCTCGTCCACATCCGTCCGGGACGGGTCCAGCCAGGCGTCCCACCGGTCCGGCGTGAGCATCAGGGGCATCCGGGGGTGGATGTCGGACAGCGAGCGCGGTCCTTCGGCGGGTGCGACGCCGAGCGGTCCCGTCTCTGCCTCCGTGGTGATCACCGAGCAGGTCACCCACCACGCCTGGGGGTGGTCGTCGGGCAGAGTGCTGTCCCGCCAGAACTCGTACAGACCGGCCATGGCGAACACCGAGCCGTCGGCGGGGGCGACGAAGTACGGCTGCTTCTTCGGCCGCTTCTTCCTGCCCTCCTCCTCCAGCCGGCGCTCCTCGGCCGCGGTCACCCACTCGTAATAGCCGTCGGCCGGCAGGATGCAGCGGCGCGAGACGAAGGGCCTGCGGAACGACGGCTTCTCGTGCACGGTCTCCGCCCGGGCGTTGATCATCCGGGCCCCGCCCTCGGGCGTCTTCGCCCAGGACGGCACGAGCCCCCACTTCAGCGTGCGGAGCTGGCGAACCGGGCGGGGGTCCTCCGCGTCTTTGAGGGGGCGTTCGAGAATCGCGTAGACCTCTTTGGTCGGGGCGACGTTGAAATCGGGAGCCAGCGTCTCCTTCGGCTCCCACTTCTCGACCTCGAAGAGTCCGGTGAGGTCCTCGGGCCTACGACTGGCTGCATACCGTCCGCACATAAGTGCCAGACTGCCACTCCCGACCGCCGCCCGAGGAGCCCGCCCCAGAAATGGTCAGCACCGAATCCGTTTCCCCGCTCAGCAGTGCGTCCATAGGTGATCTCTGGGACCGCGTCTTCGGGTCCCAGCCGGCACCGGACCGGTGGCTGGTCATCGGCGCCGCGGTCCTCGCCCTCGCCGTCGTGCTCCCGCATCCCGTCTGGCGCGTCTCCCGCAACGCCGTGACGATCGCCCACGAGGGCGGCCACGGCCTCGTCGCCCTGCTCACCGGCCGCAAGCTGGACGGCATCCGGCTGCACTCGGACACCAGCGGTCTGACGGTGAGCCGCGGCAAGCCGACCGGCCTCGGCATGATCCTCACCGCGGCGGCCGGCTACACCGCGCCTCCCCTGCTGGGCCTCGGCGGCGCCTGGCTGCTGGCCGCGCACCACATCACCCTGCTGTTGTGGGTGTCCACGGCGCTGCTGCTGGCCATGCTGGTGATGATCCGCAACGTCTACGGAGCCGTCACCGTCATCCTCACGGGCGCCGCTTTTCTGCTCGTCTCCTGGCTCACCGAGCCGGAGGTGCAGGCCGCCTTCGCCTACGCGGCCGTCTGGTTCCTGCTGCTCGGCGGCGTACGGCCGGCCTTCGAGCTCCAGTCCAAGCGCCGGCACGGCGGGGCACCGGACTCGGACGCCGATCAGCTCGCCCGGCTGACCCATGTGCCGCCCGCCCTGTGGCTGTTCCTCTTCCACGCGGTCTCGCTGTGTTCACTGATCGGCGGCGGTCGGTGGCTGCTGGGCCTGTGAGCACATGGCGAACACTCGCCGAAGCCCTTTACCACTGATCGATTACGCCCCGGTTTCGCCGTATTTGATCAAGATCGGGGTTCGTGCGGAGCCATTAAAGTGAAGGCCATGACCGAAGCCTCCGTGCACCCTGCCCTCTGGCCCGCCCCGTTCGCGACCGGAGCCGTCGAAGCGACGGTGACCGTGCCCGGTTCCAAATCGGTCACCAACCGCGCTCTCGTGCTGGCCGCTCTCGCCGCCGAGCCGGGCTGGCTGCGCCGCCCGCTGCGTTCGCGCGACAGCCTGCTGATGGCCGACGCCCTGCGCGCCCTCGGTGTCGGCATCGAGGAAACGGTGTCCTCCAGCTCCACCGTCACCGGCGCCCACGACAGCGAGGGCGAGGCCTGGCGCGTGATCCCCGCGGGTCTGCACGGCCCGGCCACCGTCGACGTCGGGAACGCCGGCACGGTGATGCGCTTCCTTCCGCCCGTCGCCTCGCTCGCGTCCGGCCCGATCCGCTTCGACGGCGACCCCCGTTCCTACGAGCGCCCGCTGAACGGCGTGATCGACGCCCTGCGCGTGCTCGGCGCCCGTATCGACGACGACGGCCGCGGCGCGCTCCCGATGACCGTGCACGGCGGCGGCGCACTGGACGGCGGCTCCGTCGAGATCGACGCCTCCTCGTCCTCGCAGTTCGTCTCGGCGCTGCTGCTCTCCGCCCCGCGCTTCAACCAGGGCGTGGAGGTGCGGCACATCGGCGCCCGTCTGCCGTCGATGCCGCACATCCGGATGACCGTCGACATGCTGCGTGCGGTCGGCGCTCAGGTCGACGAGCCGGAGACGGGTGGCGAGCCCAATGTGTGGCGGGTCTCCCCCTCCGCCCTGCTGGGCCGTGACCTCACCGTCGAGCCCGATCTGTCGAACGCTCAGCCGTTCCTGGCGGCCGCGCTCATCACCGGCGGCCGGGTGACCGTTCCGGACTGGCCCGAGCGCACCACCCAGCCCGGCGACGCGCTGCGCGAGATCTTCACCGAGATGGGCGGTTCCTGCGAGCTGACCGACGCCGGTCTCACCCTGACCGGCACGGGCCGCGTCCATGGCATCGACGTGGACCTCGGCGAGGTCGGCGAGCTGACCCCGGGCATCGCGGCCGTCGCGGCTCTCGCGGACTCCCCCTCCACACTGCGCGGGGTGGCGCATCTGCGCCTCCACGAGACGGACCGCCTGGCCGCTCTCACCAAGGAGATCAACGAACTCGGCGGCGACGTCACCGAGACGGAGGACGGACTGCACATCCGCCCCCGTCCGCTGCACGGCGGGGTGTTCCACACCTACGACGACCACCGGATGGCGACGGCCGGATCGATCATCGGTCTCGCCGTCGAGGGCGTGCAGATCGAGAACGTGGCCACCACCGCGAAGACCTTGCCCGACTTCCCGCGGATGTGGGCCGGAATGCTCGGGGCCTGAGGACATGCGGCGCTACGGCAAGAACCCCGACGAGGACGACATCCGCGTCCGCCCGAACCGCAAGGGCAACCGGCCGCGGACCAACATCCGCCCCAAGCACGAGGACGCCGTCGAGGGCATGGTCCTCACCGTCGACCGCGGGCGGCTCACCTGCCTCGTCGAGGACCGGATCGTCCACGCCATGAAGGCCCGGGAGCTGGGCCGCAAGGCCGCTGTCGTGGGCGACCGGGTCGGCATCGTCGGCGATCTGTCCGGGGACAAGGACACGTTGGCGCGCATCGTGCGGATCGAGAAGCGGAAGTCCGTCCTGCGGCGTACGGCCGACGACGACGATCCCTACGAGCGCGTGGTCGTGGCCAACGCCGACCAACTGGCCATCGTGACCGCGCTCGCCGACCCCGAACCGCGCCCGCGTCTGATCGACCGCTGCCTGGTCGCCGCCTACGACGGCGGGCTCACCCCGCTCCTGGTCCTCACCAAGTCCGACCTGGCGTCGCCGGACGAGCTGCTGGAGATGTACGGGGCGCTCGGTGTCCCCCATGTGGTCACCACCCGCGACGAGTTCGTCGACGGCGTCGCCGCGGAGCGCGTGCACGAACACCTCTCCGGCCGCACCACCGCGTTCGTCGGCCACTCCGGCGTGGGCAAGACGACGCTGGTCAACGCCCTGGTGCCGAAGGAGCGCCGACGGAGCACCGGCCTGGTCAACGCGGTCACGGGCCGCGGCCGGCACACCACCACCTCGGCTCTCGCCCTCCCGCTCAACGACAAGGAGGGCGGCTGGGTGATCGACACTCCCGGCGTGCGGTCGTTCGGTCTGCACCATGTCGACCCGTCCCGCGTGATCCTCGCCTTCCCGGATCTCGTACCGGGGACGGAGGGCTGTCCGCGGGCGTGCAGCCACGACGAGCCGGACTGCGCGCTGGACGAGTGGGTCGCCGAGGGCCACGCGGACCCGGCCAGGCTGTACTCCCTGCGGCGGCTGCTCGCCACCCGGGAGCGACGCGAGGGCGACTGACCGGCGCACGTTTGCCGCCTGTCGGTCCTGGTAAGGGCATAATCGCAGCACGTCCTACCGAGCAGTCACCGAGCGTTGCGGAGGCACAGACCATGGCGTGGCTGCTGGTAGTGGTCGCCGGGATCCTGGAGACGGGCTTCGCGGTGTGTCTCAAGCTGTCGCACGGATTCACCCGGCTCTGGCCGACGATCGCGTTCGCCTGCTTCGCACTGGGCAGCTTCGGTCTGCTGACCCTGGCCCTGCGGAAACTGGACGTCGGTCCGGCGTACGCGGTGTGGACGGGCATCGGAGCGGCCGGGACCGCGATCTACGGCATGGTCTTCCTGGGCGACGTGGTCTCGACTCTGAAGATCGTCTCGATCACGCTGGTGATCGTCGGTGTTGTCGGTCTCCAGCTGTCGGGGTCGGGACACTGAGCCCGGCCACGGCCGTACGGACCAGCTGCCCCACGCCTTCACCGGCGGGCGCGACGACATAGGAGAACGCGAGCCGCACCGTCAGTTCGCAGCGCTGCGCGAGCGCGGCCGACTCCTCCGCCGTCCACCCCTGGGGCCTCGCGGATTCCAGCGCGGCCCGCGATCTGTCCCGTACCTCCGTCACCACGTCCGAGGGGGCCGGCAGTCCGGCGTCCGCGCGGCGCTGGGCGGGGACTCCGGCCGCGGGCGCATCACGACGGGCGGGCCGGGGAACGGGCAGATGCTCGCCCCAGCAGCCCGTCAGCAGCGCACGCAGCAACGGTCTCGACCGCGCCTCACCGACCGTCCACTCGGCCACGGCGGCCAGCCGGTCCACGGGAGCCGTCCGCTCGGCCAGCAGTTGGTCCACGCCGTACAGAAAGGTGTCGGTCTCCCGCCGTACCAGGGCGCGGGCCAGCCCGTCCTTGCTGCCGAATTCGTTGTAGAGGGTCTGCCGCGAGACCCCCGCGGCGGAGGCGACATCCACCATCCGCACCCCCGACCACGGCAGCTCGGCAAGCGCGGCGAGCGCGGCATTCAGCAGGGACTCTCGCGCTGTAGGCATCATCGCCTCCCAGACCGGGCGGCGCCCCGACCGGGCGCCCACCGTGCGGTACGGCACTGCGCTCAGAGTTGACGCGCCTCCACGCACTGTCAAGAGCCGGGGCGAGCGGGTGCTCCCGGGAGGCCGGATGAGCCCCGATAGAGTGACGACCATGCCCGACTACCACGACGATCTGCGCCTCGCCCATGTCCTCGCCGACGCCGCCGACGCCGCGACCATGGACCGGTTCAAGGCCCTCGACCTCAAGGTCGAGACCAAGCCGGACATGACGCCGGTGACCGAGGCCGACAAAGCGGCGGAGGAACTGATCCGCGGGCAGCTGAAGAGAGCGCGACCGCGTGACGCGATCCTCGGCGAGGAGTACGGCATCGAGGGCACGGGCCCGCGCCGCTGGGTCATCGACCCCATTGACGGGACCAAGAACTACGTACGCGGCGTCCCGGTCTGGGCGACGCTGATCTCCCTCATGGTCCAGGGCGAGGGCGGCTTCCAGCCGGTCGTCGGCGTGGTCTCGGCCCCCGCGCTCGGCCGCCGCTGGTGGGCCGCGCAGGGGGGTGGCGCCTACACCGGGCGCAGCCTGAGCCAGGCCACCAGGCTCCAGGTCAGCCGGGTCGGCAGCATTTCGGACGCGTCCTTCGCGTACTCCTCGCTCAGCGGCTGGGAGGAGCAGGGGCGGCTGGACGGCTTCATGGATCTGACCCGCGCGTGCTGGCGAACCCGCGGCTACGGCGACTTCTGGCCGTACATGATGGTCGCCGAGGGTTCGGTGGACATCTGCGCGGAGCCCGAGCTGTCGCTGTGGGACATGGCCGCCACCGCGATCGTCGTCCAGGAGGCCGGCGGATCCTTCACCGGCCTGGACGGACGCCGCGGCCCGCACAGCGGGAACGCGGCCGCGTCCAACGGCCTGCTCCACGAGGAACTGCTCGGTTACCTCAATCAGCGCTACTGACGGTCACCGTCAGCCGCGACCGAGCGGCAGCGGCTCTGCCGGGCAGCCCCCGCCGAGCCGTATCGCCGGGGCAGGCGCACGCGTCCGTCCCGGCGGTGTCCGGGCGCCGGTCAATGCGCCGCGCCCGCCCCCTTGCTGCGGCCCCCCAAGACTGCGACTCTGAGAGTCCGTCCACTTGTGAACTTGTGAATCGGTTCCCGAACTGCCGATCACCAAGGAGGTGGCTCCATTCATGCTCGTCCGTGACGCCATGAGCACGGTGGTCCTCACCATCGGACCCACGCACACACTCCGCCAGGCGGCCCGGCTGATGGCCGCACGCCGCGTCGGCGCGGCGGTCGTCCTCGACACCGACGCCGACGGCCTGGGCATTCTGACCGAGCGCGACATCCTCGTAGCGGTGGGCACGGGCCAGGACCCCGACCAGGAGACCGCCGGCACCCACACCACCACCGACGTCGTTTTCGCCGCGCCGTCCTGGACCCTGGAGGAGGCTGCGGAGGCCATGTCGCACGGCGGCTTCCGGCACCTGATCGTGATGGACGGTGACGGCGGTCCCGTCGGCATCGTCTCCGTCCGCGACATCATCCGCTGCTGGGCCCCGGCCCGGCGGCACCACTCCACGCTCGTCGGCTAGAGCCCGCCGGCGACCCGCCGCCCGGCGATCGACGAGCGCCGGGGCCCGGCAGCCGCCGACGGACGACGCAGGGAGCCGGGCGACCGGAGGGCACAGACGAGGGCCGGACCCCCCTGGACAGGGATCCGGCCCTCTGTTCTTCGGCAGTCGCCGGTCAGCCGCGAAGGGCCTGGACCGCGGCCTCCAGCCGCTTGCCGAAGTCACCGTCCGCCTGGCGGAAGTTGTCGACCGCCCGCTCGGCGATGTCGTCGCGCGACACCTTCGCGATGAACTGCGAGAGGTTCTCGATCAGCCGGGTCTTCTCGTCCTCCGACATCAGGCGGTAGAGATTGCCCGCCTGCACGAAGTCGTCGTCCTCGGCGTGACGGGGCGCCTCGTGGTTGCCGGTACCGCCGCCGACCGGGGTGGAGACCCACAGCGGACGGTCCGTCTGGAACGGGCCGCCGAAGCTGTTCGGCTCGTAGTTCTTCGCGCCCTTGTGGCGGCCGTCGTACAGGAAGCCGTCACGGCTGTTCGTCCGCGCCTCGGTGGCGTGCGGGCGGTTCACCGGCAGGTGGTCGGCGTTGATGCCGACGCGGTAGCGGTGGGCGTCGCCGTACGCGAAGAGACGGCCCTGGAGCATCTTGTCCGGAGAGGGACCGATGCCCGGCACGAAGTGGGCGGGGCTGAAGATGGACTGCTCGACCTCGGCGAAGATGTTCTCCGGGTTGCGGTTGAGCTCCAGCTTGCCGATCTCGATCGGCGGGTAGTCCTCGTGCGGCCACACCTTGGTGAGGTCGAACGGGTTGAAGCGATAGGTCGCCGCCTCGGCCGCCGGCATGATCTGCACCTGCACGGTCCAGGACGGGAAGTCACCGCGCTCGATGGACTCGCGCAGGTCACGCTGGTGGCTGTCCGGGTCGACACCGGAGAGGCGGTTGGCCTCGTCGGTGGTGAGGTTCTTGATCCCCTGGTCCGTCTTGAAGTGGTACTTGACCCAGAAGACCTCGCCGGCCTCGTTGTTCCACTGGAAGGTGTGCGAGCCGTAGCCGTTCATGTGGCGCAGCGTGGCCGGGATGCCGCGGTCGCCGAAGAGCCAGGTGACCTGGTGCGTCGACTCAGGGCTCAGACTCCAGAAGTCCCAGACGTTGTCCGCCTCCTGGCTGCCGGTGTACGGGTCGCGCTTCTGGGTGTGGATGAAGTCCGGGAACTTGATGGCGTCCTTGATGAAGAACACCGGGGTGTTGTTGCCGACGAGGTCGTAGTTGCCCTCCTCGGTGTAGAACTTCAGCGCGAAGCCGCGGGGGTCACGCACCGCGTCGGCCGAGCCGAGGTTGCCCGCGACGGTCGAGAACCGCAGGAACGTCTCCGTCTGCTTGCCGACCTCGGAGAGGAACTTCGCACGCGTCCACTGCGAGACGTCACGGGTGAGCGTGAACGTGCCGTACGCGCCGGCGCCCCGCGCGTGGACGACGCGCTCCGGAATGCGCTCGCGGTTGAAGTGCGCGAGCTTCTCGAGCAGCGCCTGGTCCTGCACCAGAACAGGACCGCCGACGCCCGCCGTCTCGCTGTTCTGGTTGTCGGCGACCGGAGCCCCGGCCTCCGTGGTGAGCGGTCCCTGCGTCACGTGCGCCTCCTGCGTCATTCCTGCAAGTCCTGTCCCTCAGTGATTGCTGGATCCGACCCTACAATGGACTTTGTCCAAGTCAAGTAAACATCCAATTTCACACTCGGTCGGGACCTGGGACGAGCCACTGTTAGGCTGTTCCTATGAGCGACCTTCTTGAACGGCTTCGCGGACGCGGCTGGCGCATGACTGCCCAGCGGCGTGTCGTGGCAGAGGTCCTCGACGGCGAGCACGTGCATCTGACCGCCGACGAGGTCCACGCGCGGGCGGTGAAGAGGCTGCCCGAGATCTCGCGGGCGACGGTCTACAACACGCTCGGCGAGCTCGTCACCCTCGGCGAGGTCCTGGAAGTCTCCACGGACCACCGCGCCAAGCGGTACGACCCGAACGCCCACCAGCCCCACCAGCACCTCGTCTGCGCCCACTGCGGCGCCATCCGCGATGTGCACCCGGCCGGCAATCCGCTGGCGAGCCTGCCCGACTCCGAGCGCTTCGGCTTCACGATCTCGGACGTCGAGGTGACCTACCGCGGCACCTGCCCGAACTGCGCGGCGGCGTAGCCGGACGACATCGAGAGCCCCGGCACCCGACGGTGCCGGGGCTTTTCGCTGTCCGCGCGCCCCGATCCCCCGGCGACCAGGGGCCGGGGTCCTCGACCCACCGACCGGGTCCCTCCACGCACCGACCGGGCCCACCGATCGCGTCCCTCGACCCGCTGACCGGATTCAGTCCCCTCCGCCCGGGCAGACACACCAGCGATGTGTGCGCGACGGGCGCACACCGCAACGGAGGGAGTGATCGGCCGTGCGCGTGCTCTGGGTGTCCGCCCACCCCGACCCGCGCTCGCTGAACGGGGCACTGCGCGACGAAGGCGTCGCGGTGCTGCGCGAGCGGGGGCACGAAGTCGTCGAGTCGGATCTCTACGCGATGGGCTGGAACCCTGTGGTCGACCACGGTGACTTCGCCCACGACCCGGACAAGCGCCTCGATGTGCTCACCGAGTCCCAGCGCGCCCTGGAGACCGGCACGCTGAGCGAGGACATCCGTCAGGAGCAGGCCAAGCTGCTGTGGGCGGACACGCTGGTCGTGCAGTTCCCCCTGTGGTGGTTCGGCATGCCCGCCATCCTCAAAGGGTGGTTCGACCGGCTGTTCGTCCAGGGCTTCGCCCAGGGTGTGCCGGATCCGGCCACGGGCCGGGCAATGCGCTACGGAGACGGCGGGCTGTCCGGCCGCCGCGCGCTGGTGGTGACGACGGTCGGCGCCAACGCCGCCACGACCGGGCCGCGGGGCATCCACGGCGACATCAACGACGTGCTGTTCCCGATCCTGCACGGCACCCTCTGGTACACCGGCATGGCCGTGGTCCCGCCCCTGGTCGTCAACGGCACCGTGTGCCTGCCGGGACCCGAGTACGAGGCCGCCGCCGGGCGGCTGCGCGAACGGCTCCTCGCCCTTCCGGAGACCGACCCGATTCCCTACCGCCGCCAGAACGGCGGCGACTACGACGAGCACCTCGTCCTGCGTCCCGAGCACGCGCCGGGCGAGGAGGGCATCCGCATCCACTACACGGGCCCCGGACACACCGAACCGTGCGAGACGACGGGCGGCCCGACGGAGGCCGACCGTTGAACGGATTGGGGCCCGGACAGACCGAAGGCCCGGATCCATCAGGATCCGGGCCTTCGGTTTCAGTAGCGGGGACAGGATTTGAACCTGCGACCTCTGGGTTATGAGCCCAGCGAGCTACCGAGCTGCTCCACCCCGCGTCGGTGAACACAACATTACGTCACCCCACTGACCTGAGCAAATCCATAAGCGCCTGTGCGGAGTGAGCTCCGTTACGCGGTGAGCTCCTGGTGCAGCGCGTCCCGCAGCCGGGCAGCACGCTCCGCCACCTCGGCCGGGCCGAGCTCGACGGCACGCGCGCACCAGCGCTGGCCCTCGGTGAGCTCGCCCCTGCGCGCGGCGAGCAGGGCCAGGCGCAGTGCGGCCCGCCCGTGTCCCGCGCGCGCCGCCCGGGTCCACCACAGGGCCGCCTCCCGCTCGTTGCCCTCACGGGCGAGGAGCAGCCCGAGGTTGAAGGCGCCGTTGCGGCTGCCCGCCTCGGCGGCCTCGCGGTACCAGCGGTCCGCCTCCGCCATGTCGCCGCGGGCGGCGGCCAGCATGCCGACCCGCACCTGGGCACGGCGGTGCCCCTGCTCGGCGGCACGCTCGTACCACTCCTCGCACTCGCTCTTCTCCGCCGGCGGCTCGCCGAGCGCGGGTGCGCCCGGGGGCGGCTGACGGGAGTCGAGCAGCGTCGCGAGCCGGAAGGCCGCCTCGGGGCTGCCGCCGCCCGCTGCGCACCGCAGATGCCGCTCGGCGGCCCGGTCGTCGCCGTCGCGGAGCAGCGCTATGCCGACCTGGAGCGCCGCCTCGGTGTGACCCGCGGCCGCGGCCCTGGCGTACCAGACCAGGGCCGTACGGTCGTCGTCCCGGCCGACGTGGAGGATGCCCAGGTTGAAGGCGGCGTCCACGCTGCCGGCCTCGGCCGCCTTGGAGAACCACGGCTCAGCGCCCGTGGCGTCGCCGGACTGCAGCAGCAGCACGGCGAGCGCGTTGGCGGCCTCCCGGTGCCCCGCGTACGCGGCACGGCGGTACCACTGCTCGGCCTGCGCGGTGCGGTCCTGGGCGGCACAGAGCAGCCCCAGGTTGTAGGCGCCGTTGACGTCGCCCGCGTCCATCGCGGCGCGGTACCAGCGCTCGGCGGTCTGCTGCTCGCCGCGGGCGGCGTGCAGGGCGCCCAGGGCGTTGGCGGCGTTGCCGTCGCCCTCCTGGGCAGCGCGCAGCCACCAGACGGCGGCGCTCTCCTCGTCGCCGGCGTCGCGCAGCAGGAAACCGAGCGCGCAGGCGGCACGCGCCTCGCCGTCCTTGGCGGAGGTGAGGTACCAGCGGCCCGCTTCCTTCAGCTCTCCGCGCTTCTCGAGGATGGCGCCGAGGTGCAGCGCGGCCCTGCGGTGTCCCCGTGCGGCAGCCTGCCGGTACCACTGGGCGGCCTCGTCCAGGGTGGTGGGCTCGGGGCCCGCCCGGTCCTCGGGACCGGCGCGACCGGAGGGCGCACCGGTGTCACGGCCACGGCCGCCGGGTGGCGCGCAGGCGCCATCGGCGGCGCTTGTTGCACCGTCGTCCGTGCGGACGACCAGGAGTCCCGCGGTCCCACCGGTGCGGGCCTCGTCCGCCGCCCGGCGCTCCAGCGCGCGGGCAAGCCGGTAGGCCGCTTCACGATGGCCCTGCTCGGCGGCGGCGCGCAGCCAGCGCTCGGCGCCGACATCGCTGCGGTGCTCCAGCAGATCGGCGAGTGCGTACGCCCCCAGGGCGTGGCCCTGCTCCGCGGACTGGCGCAGCCAGTACTCGGCGGCGGGCTCGTCACCCCGCTCGCGGAAGTGGCGTCCGAGGGCGTGCGCGGCGGCGGCCGAACCGGCGACGGCGGCGATACGCCACCAGCCGGCCGCCTCGTCCGCGTAACCGCGCTGGTGGAGCAGGACACCCAGGTTGTTGGCGGCCGCACGGTCGCCCTCGGAGGTGGCGGCCCGCAGATAGGGCTCGGCACCGTCGAGGTCGCCGCGGCGCATCAGCAGCGCGCCGAGCACGCTCATCGACGCGGTGTCGCCGCTCTCCGCCGCACGGCGGTATCGCTCCTCGGCCCCGGCACTCTCCACGGAGTCGGCGCCCTCAGGGGCGCCCACGCCGTCGACCTGGCTCGCGGCAGGAGTGTCCGCGGGGTCGGCAGCGCTGGTCACATCTGCCGCGTTACCGGCATGCTGCTGCACAAACCGCCCTGTCTTCAACAGAGTTGCCCTGTCCCCCATAAATTCCATCGTCGCACCACCTGCAACCCGCGTACACCTGGTATACCGCAGCCAGTAAGGTCACTTCAGCGTTTTGTCGACATGCCCACAGAGAGATAAGTCAAACACGTTGACGGCCAACTCGCCCCACGGCGCGCCCAGTTCCCACCGGCAGCACATACGCACGAAGAGGGCCCGGATCCTCAAAAGGATCCGGGCCCTCTTCGTTTCAGTAGCGGGGACAGGATTTGAACCTGCGACCTCTGGGTTATGAGCCCAGCGAGCTACCGAGCTGCTCCACCCCGCGCCGTTGTGTTGAAACACTATCACGACGCGGAGTGTTGCCTGTTCAGCAGCTACGGGGAGGGGCTGGGACTCGGCCTGCCCTGAGCCGCGTTCAGCCGCTGCAGCGCCGCGTCCAGGTCCTCCTGGGCCCTGCCGTACGCCTCCCAGTCCTTCGGCGTCTTGGCCAGCGCGGCCTCGGCGTCCTGGTGCGCCTTCAGCACGTCGGCGATGGCGCCCTTGAGCGCGGCGTCACCGGTCGCCGGCGGAGGCTTGGTGGTGCCGTCCCCGGGTGGTGTCGGTGGCGTCGTCGTCGGCGGCGGCTCGGCACCATCCTGGGCGAAGACCGCGTCGAGCGCCTCCGTCAGGCTGTCCTTGAAGACCGGCTTGCCTCCGCCGTACGCGACGGCCACCTTCTTCAGCAGCGGATAGTTCGCGCTGCCGCCTCGGGCGTACACCGGCTCGATGTAGAGGAACCCGCCGTCGAGCGGCACCGTCAGCAGGTTTCCGTACTCGATGTCCGAGTCGGTACCTCTCAGGTCCCGTACGAACGTGGCCACTTCGGGCACACCGTTCAGCTCACTCTGCACCTGTGTCGGACCCTGGACGGTCGAGGTGACTCTCAGCAGTCTGATCGTTCCGTAGCCCTTGCTGGTGGCATCGGCGTCGACAGCCATGAACGCACCCAGGTTGGGGCGTCCGGCCGGTGTGAACGTCGTCGTCAGCGAGAACTTCTGCGCCGATTCCCCGGGCATCTTCAGACTCAGGTAGTACGGCGGGACCGCGCTGGTGTCCTTGTTCGTCGGGTCGTCCGGCACCTGCCAGGCGTCACTGCCGCTGTAGAACTGCTCGGGCTCCGTGACGTGGTAGCGGGTGAGCAGCTCGCGCTGGACCTTGAACATGTCCTGCGGGTAGCGCAGATGGGCCTTGAGCTCGGGCGAGATGTCGGCCTTGGGCTTCACCGTGCCCGGGAACGCCTTCATCCAGGTCTTCAGGACGGGGTCCTCGGTGTCCCACTGGAACAGCTTCACGGAGCCGTCGTACGCGTCGACGGTCGCCTTCACCGAGTTCCGGATGTAGTTGACCTGATTCTGCTGGGCGACGACCGCGCGCTGGTTGGTGGTAAGCGAGTCGGTCGTGGTGTCGCCGAGCGTCGTACGCGAGGCGTACGGGTAGCCGTTGGTCGTGGTGTACGCGTCGACGATCCACTGGATACGGCCGTCGACGACCGCCGGGTAGGCGTCGCCGTCGATCGTCAGCCAGGGGGCGACCGCCTCGACGCGCTCCTTGGGGGTGCGGTTGTAAAGAACCCGCGAACCCTCCCCGACAGCACCCGAATACAGGATCTGCGGCTCGCTGAAAGCCACTGCGTACGCGGCGCGGTTCAGCGGGTTGGCGAGGCTGACGCCGCTCTTGCCCTGGTAGCTCGTGTACTTGGTGGGGCCGACGCTGGCCTCGTAGTCGAGCTCCTTCTGCGGACCGCCGACGATCGAGTACTGCTCGGTCTTCTCGCCGTAGTAGATCCGCTGCTCGTACTTCCCGAGCTGGCCCTTGGTGGGCATGCCGGCCTCGGTGAAGTCCGGTGCGCCGACGGTGCCCCGGTTCGGATCGGTGATCACGCTGGTGCCCTTGGCCGAGATCGCGCCGTAGCCGTGGGTGTAGGTGAAGTGGTCGTTGATCCAGTTGCTCTTCGGGATGCCCGTGATGTTGAGCTCGCGCAGACCGATGACCGTGTCCTGCGGCTTGCCGTCGGGGCCGGTGTACCGGTCGACGTCCAGCGTCGCGGGGAACTGGTAGTACTTGCGCTCCTGCTGGAGCTGCTGGAAGGCGGGCGAGACGACGTTGGAGTCGACGACGCGGTAACTCGCGGCCGACGTGGCCGCTTCGCGCTGCTGCGCCTTCCGCTGCGGGTTGCCCTTGCCCTCGTAGTCCTCGGGCTTGGCGCTGTCGATGCCGTACGCCTTGCGCGTGGCATCGATGTTCTTCTTGATGTACGGACTTTCCTTGGCCTGCTCGTTCGGCTGGACCTGGAACTTCTGCACGATCGCCGGGTAGAGACCGCCGATGAGGATCGCGGACAGGACCATCAGGCCGAAGCCGATGACGGGCAGCTGCCACGTACGCCGCCAGAGCGTCGCGAAGAAGAGCAGGGCGCAGATGACCGCGATGCAGAACAGGATCGTCTTCGCCGGCAGATAGGCGTTGGCGTCCACGTACCGCAGGCCTGTCCAGTTCCCCGTGGCCTTGAAGTCACTGGACTTCACCGCGAGGCCGTACCGGTCGAGCCAGTACGCCACGGCCTTCAGCGAGACGAAGACACCGAGCAGCACCGAGAGGTGGCCGGTGGCCGCCGCGGTCGCCCGGGCGCCGGGGCTCGTGATGCGCAGCCCGCCGTACAGGTAGTGCGTCAACGCGGCGGCGATCAGGCAGAGCACGGCGGCTGCGAAACCGAAGCCGAGCAGGAAGCGGTACCACGGCAGGTCGAACGCGTAGAAGGACACGTCCATCTTGAACTGCGGGTCCTTCTGGCCGAAGGGCACGCCGTTGACCCACATCAGCCAGGTGCGCCACTGACCGGTGGCGGACGCTCCGGCGATCAGCCCGACCAGAGCGGTGATCGCGAGGAGCACCCACTTCTTGTACGGGGCGATGCTCATGCGGTACCGGTCGAGGCTCTGCTGCTCCAGCGACATCGCACTGAGCGGCGGGCGCAGCCGGTGCGCGAGCCAGATGTTCAGCCCGACGGCTCCCGCCATGAGCAGACCGAAGACGGCGAACAGCCCGATCTTGGTCCACAGGGTGGTGGTGAACACCGAGGAGTAGTGGACTGAGCGGTACCAGAGCCAGTCCGTCCAGAACCCGGCGAACATAACGAACGCCATGGCCAGCACGGCCAGCACGGCCAGTGTCATGAGCAAAGTGCGGACGCGCCGGGACGGCCGGCCCACTCTCATCCGTGGCCCGGTCGGGCCTCCGCCGCGGTCCGGCATCTGGAAAGCCAACGTGCGCACCTCGAAGTTCGCGGTCGTGTGAAAAGGGCCCCGCGATCGTAGAGCCCACTACTGCAACTTACTGAGGCTTTACCTAGTTCCCGTATCGGGGCCGGAAGGAGGCAGGATATTGGGCATGCCCAATAGTTCTTCCTCCGGCCCCCCGATGGCCGCCGCCCCACTGACCCGCGCCGTGCTCGAAATCGACGAGTACGCCTCCGGTCTCGGCTGGGACCGGCCGGCCCGGCTGTTCGCCCTCGTCGACACCGCACAGCTGCGCACCCAGGAGCCCGGCCTCGCCGGGCAACTCGGACTCGACGACGACGCCGCCGGCGCTCCGCTGACCCCGATCGAGCAGGACGAGATTCCCGCCGGCACTCCCCTGGACGAGTTCCTCGGCACCATCGCGTGGCCGGACGCGGTGGTCGGATGCGCGCTGACCGTGGAGCGCCAGATGCTCCCCGCGTCGGCGGAGGCGTCGGTCCCCGAAGGTCTCGACGACGCCGCCCTCACCAAGTGGGTGGCCGCTCATCCGGCCCGACAGGAGGTGCGCATGACCGTGGCGGTGCTCCGCGACGGCGCCCGTGAGTCTGCGCTGCGACTGCGCGAGAAGGACTCCGCCACCGAGGTGTTGACGGGCTCGGACCTGGTGCCGGGTCTGGCGGAAGCGCTGTCGGCGACGTTCGAGTCGTAAGGGTCCGGGTCCGTCGGACGGCGCGCGTTCGCCGCGTTGCCGTCTGGCGGGGCCGTACTCAGCCGGTCGTGCAGCTCGGCAGCCCTGCCGTGCTGCCCGACCTGATCTTCGCCAGCGACTTCGCGGCGTCCTCGATGGTGTTGACCTTCACGAGCGTCAGCCCGTCGGGGATGTCCGAGGCGGCCGACGCGCAGTTGTCGTTCGGCGTCAGGAAGTACTCCGCCCCCGCGTTCCGGGCGCCCACCAGCTTCATCTCGATGCCACCGATGGGACCGACCTTGCCCTCGTCGTCGATGGTGCCGGTGCCCGCGACGAAATTGCCGCCGGTGAGGTCTCCGGCGGTGAGCTTGTCGACGATGCCCAGCGCGAACATCAGACCGGCGCTGGGGCCGCCCACATCGGCGAGGTTGATGTCGATCGTGAACGGGAACGTGTGGTCGGTCCCGGCCTGGATGCCCACGATCGCGCGGTTGCCGGTGTCCGACGTGGTCGTGGTGATCGTGACCTTCTCGGTGGCGTCCGGCTCCTTGCCCGCCTTCTCGGCGGCGGCAGCGGCCTTCGCCGGGACGATCGTGAAGACGACCTTCTCCCCGGGCTTGTGCTTGGTGACCAGCTTGGCGACATCGGCCGGCTGCTCGACGGCGGCACCGTCCACGGCGCGGATCACGTCGCCCGCGTGCAGCCGGTCCTCGGAGGGCGTGTCCTTGATGACCGTGGAGACGACGACCCGCGACTGCACCGGGATCTTCAGCTGCTTCAGCGCGGCAACTTTCGCGCTTTCCTGCGACTGGGTGAACTCCTCGGCGTTCTCCTGTGTCGACTGCTGTTCGGTCTTGCCGTCCGGGTAGAGCGTGTCGTGCGGAACGACCACGTTGTCGTGGGCCAGCCAGCCGTAGACGGCCTCGACGAAGTTCATGTTGTAGTCCGCACCGGTGACCCGGACCGTCGTCATGTTGAGATGACCGGTCGTCGGGTAGGTCTTGCGTCCGGAGATCGCCAGCACCGGCTCACCGCGCGCCTCGCCGAGCGTGTTGACGGTGGGGCCGGGCGACATCTCCGAATACGGCACTTTGATGAACACCCCGGCGCACAGAAGTGCGATCAGAACGAGGGTGGAGGCGAGCATCGTCGCGGTGCGGCGTGGCATGGAACGACAGTACGGGACGGGCCTGTCAGCGCACCGCCGGGGCCGGTCCGTACGGGGCAGGAAGGCCACTGCGCACGGACGGCGTGAGAGTCAGGACTGCGTCAGGCGGCATCTCTGCCGGTGCCCGCTTTTTCCATCGCGTCGCGGAACCGCGCGTAGCCGGCGAGCTCGGCCACGTCACCGGTTGTCCGGTTCCGCTGGGCCCAGCTTCCCCATATCGCAGCACCGACGGCAGCGAACAGCGGAATCAACAACCAGGCGAGTGCTGCCATCACGACCTCCCTACCCCATGATCGAAAGCAACTGAGTGATCAGCAGATTAGCCATCTGCCAGTTCAACGCTCACGGCAGGGTGGCGGTTACGCAAATCGGGCCGCTTGGGCGGTTCTCAGGTTTCGGGCGGGCTGCGGGAGCGCTGCGCAGCGCCACGCGCGCCGCGGCGTCGTGACCGCCCGGCTGCACCGCCCCGCTGCCGTCCGTCGGGTACCCGTGGTCGCGGCGGTTACGCCGAGGCCGCATCGCCCACGGCACGGAACAGGACCCGGGTCCGGACGCTCACGGAAGGGAGGACAACGCACTCCGGCCGGACCGCTCAGGGCCGAGTGCGCACCAATCGGGGATCGAGCGGATCGGGAACCGGCAGGCCTACGCGCCCACCCACTCCTCGTTGCCGTCGGAGAACTTCTGGTGCTTCCAGATCGGCACCTCGTGCTTGAGATCGTCGATCAGCTTGCGGCACGCCTCGAACGCCTCCCCACGATGCGGGCAGGACACCGCGACGACGACCGCGAGGTCCCCGATGGCGAGATCCCCGACCCGGTGCACCGCCGCCAGCGCCCGGACCGGGTAGCGGGCGACGACCTGGTCCGCGATCCGGCGCATCTCGGCCTCGGCCGACGGGTGGCAGGAGTACCCCAGGGTGTCCACGTCGGAGCCGCCGTCGTGATTGCGCACGGTGCCGACGAACAGTGCGGTGCCTCCCGAGGCGTCGTCACCGACGGCCGCGAAGACCTCGTCGACGGAGAGCGGGGTGTCGCGGATCGCGAGAAGGCGGACGGGGTCCGCAGCCGCCTGCTCGCCCGGGTGCTCGTGCATACGTGCCATGCCGGCCATCGTGCCTCATGCCACTGACATCGCGGAACAGCCCGATCGACCTGCCCGCCGCGCCCCCCCTTGGAGCCTCCTACAGCCGGCGGCGCGCCTTGCGGGCCCGGCGGACCAGCGCGGCCGTGCCGAGCAGGGCGACCGTCGCGCCGGCGGCACCCGCCGCGGTCGCGTCCTTGCGGCCGAGCCGGCGGCCCACGACCGTGTGCCGGCCCTCCACCTCTTCGAGCAGCGCCGCCAGGACCTCCTCGTTGGTCCACTGCGGACGCCAGCCCGCGTCGTGCAGCCGGCTCACGCTGACGACCCAGGGGTGCATCGTGTACGCGAGATCGCCCGCCGGGGATGGAGTGAGGCCGATCCGGTGCAGCCGGGCGGCGGCGCCCAGGGCGACGGCCGAGGGCAGCTCCATGCGACGGATGCCGCTGAGCTCCTCGACCTCCTCCTGCTCCAGCCAGCCGTCGCAGCCGACGGCGAGCTCGCCGTCCACCTTCTCCAAAGCCGCGTACTCCAGCGCGCTCACCAGGTCGTCGACGTGGCAGAACTGCCAGGTGGGACGCGATCCGGTGACCACGAGAAGGCGCGGCGACTCGAAGTAGCGGGTGAGCGCGGTGTCGGTACCGCCCACCAGGACGGCGGGTCTGACCACCGTGACGTTGAGTCCCGGGTGCGCGCGCGGAGCCCGGCGGGCGAGCCGCTCGATCTCCATCAGGTCTCCGACGCCGGTGGCCTCGGCGGTGGCGCGCAGCTCGGCGTCCTCCGACAGCGGGATGTCGTTGTCGGGCAGTGCCCCGTAGACCATGGCGGACGTGCAGAGCACGACCCGGTGCACACCGGCGGCCGCTGCCGCGGTGAGCACGGTCTGGGTGCCGCGCACGTTGTAGGCGGTGCGGGCGGCCGCGTCGGACTCCAGATCGAGATCGAGAGCCAGGTGCACGACCACATCGGCGCCGCGCAGCTTCTCCGCGATGGCGGGGTCGCGCACGTCGAGGATGTGCCACTGTGCCTCGGCGACCTCTCCCCTGCGCTCGTCGATCGCGACGACCTGCTTGACCTCGGCGGAGTCGGCGAGCCGCCGGGCGAGCAGTTCACCGATGCCGGTGGCGGCGCCGGTGACCGCGATGACGGGGCCCCGGCCTGCGGGCCCCTCGCCCGGGGTCGGGGTTGAGCGGTTTCGCGCTCCGCGAACCTGCGGATCTGGGGAACTCACCAGGCGTCTCCAGCGGTTGTCTTCAGTACGTAAGCGAATGACACGTACGTACCAGGTGGCGTCCATCCTGCCGCAGCCCACGAGTCGGCGGAGCACCGAGCCCATATGCGGCGCGGATGTCTACGCTGGTGGTGTTGTCGGGCATTCGCCGTCGGCCCGGAGCCGGCGGCCCTACGAGCCGAGGAAACCCGTGAGTGACACCCCATTCGGATTCGGCCTTCCGCCGGAGGAGCCGGAGAACGGCGACGAGGGCAAGAAGAAGGATCCCGCCGGCGGTGGCCAGGGCGGGCAGGCCTCCAATCCCTTCGGATTCGGGGGCGACGGCGGCGACAATCCGTTCGCGGCCATGTTCGGCTCCCTGAATCCGAACGATCTGGGTGCGGCCTTCCAGCAGCTCGGGCAGATGCTGAGCTACGAGGGCGGACCGGTGAACTGGGACATGGCGCAGCAGATCGCGCGCCAGACCGTCTCCCAGGGCACGCCGGACGGCACCAAGGACGAGAGCGTGGGCCCCGCCGAGCGGACGGCGGTCGAGGAGGCCGTTCGTCTGGCCGATCTCTGGCTGGACGGCGTGACCTCGCTCCCCTCCGGAGCGAGCACGGCCGTCGCGTGGAGCCGTGCCGAGTGGGTGGAGGCGACACTTCCGGCGTGGAAGCAGCTCGTCGATCCGGTCGCCGAGCGCGTCGGCCTGGCCATGGGTGATGTGCTGCCCGAGGAGATGCAGGCCATGGCTGGTCCGCTGCTCGGGATGATGCGCTCCATGGGCGGAGCGATGTTCGGCCAGCAGATCGGTCAGGCCGTCGGTGTCCTGGCCGGTGAGGTGGTCGGCTCGACGGACATCGGTCTGCCGCTCGGCCCCGCCGGCAAGGCCGCGCTGCTCCCGCTGAACGTCGCGGCGCTCGGCAAGGACCTCGGAGTCTCGAAGGACGAGGTGCGGCTGTATCTGGCCCTGCGCGAGGCCGCCCACCAGCGGCTCTTCGCCCATGTGCCGTGGCTGCGCTCGCATCTGTTCGGCGCGGTCGAGGGGTACGCCCGGGGGATCAAGGTCGACACCAGCAAGCTGGAAGACGTGGTCGGCCAGTTCGACCCGAGCAACCCTGAGCAGCTGCAGGAGGCCCTCCAGCAGGGCATGTTCCAGCCGGAGGACACCCCGCAGCAGAAGGCGGCGCTGGCCCGTCTGGAGACGGCGCTCGCGCTGGTCGAGGGCTGGGTCGACGCGGTCGTCCACGAGGCGGCCTCGTCCCGGCTGACCTCGGCGAGCGCCCTGCGCGAGACGCTGCGCAGGCGGCGTGCGTCCGGCGGCCCCGCCGAGCAGACCTTTGCGACGCTGATCGGTCTTCAGCTGCGTCCGCGGCGGCTTCGGGACGCCTCCCGGCTCTGGGCCTCGCTCACGGACGCGCGGGGTGTGGACGGGCGGGACGCCCTGTGGGAGCACCCGGACATGCTGCCGACCGCGTCGGACCTGGACGACCCGGACGGCTTCGTCCACCGCGAGCAGCTCGACTTCTCGGAGCTGGACAAGATGCTCGGTGAGGCGGCGACCAAGGGCGGCGGCCGGAGCGACACCGGTCCGGCGGACGCTCCCGGCGCCAAGGGCGCGGACGACAAGGGCCCGAAGGACAAGGGTCCGGACGACAAGAGTCCGGACAGCGGGACGGACGGCAAGGACGACTCCGACCGGTGAGCCTGCACGACGACGCCGTCCTCGTACTGAAGAGCTACGAGGACCAGGAGGAACTGCGCGGGCGCTACCTGGACCATCTGGACGCGCACCCGGACGGAATGTGGAAGGCCTGCGAGGCGGGTCATGTGACGGCGAGCGCGCTGGTCGTCGACGCGGAGAGCGGGCGGGTCCTGCTGACGCTGCACAAGAAGCTCGGCATGTGGCTGCAGATGGGCGGCCACTGCGAGCCCGGTGACACGACGCTGGCTTCCGCTGCGCTTCGGGAGGCCACCGAGGAGTCCGGGATCGGCGGCCTGGCGTTGCTTCCGGGCGGCCCGATCCGCCTGGACCGCCATGCGATTCCGTCGCCCTGCAACTGGCACCTGGACGTCCAGTACGCGGCGCTGGCTCCCGCCGGAGCCGTGGAGGAGATCAGCGACGAGTCGCTGGATCTGCGCTGGTTCGCCTACGCCGAGGTGCCGAACGTGGCCGACGAGTCCGTCGTGCGGCTGGTGGAGCGGACACGGGCCGCGTTGGCAGCGCGCACGGTGCTGTAGGCAGATACGGGTAAGGGCGGCCTCCAGGGAGGCCGCCCCTTACGCGCGCGCGGCACCGCGCATGGGTGCCGCGGGGTTGCTCAGTTCCAGGCGTTGTTCTGGTTCTGGGCGTGCGAGCCGTGCTGGCCCGCACCGAACTGGGCGCGCAGGCCCTGTCCGATCTCCGCGTTCTGCGGCGGCATGACCTCGCTCGGCTGCACCAGCGCGAAGCCCTGGCCGAGGAAGTTGAGCTCCCATCCCTCGCCGGTGTTGCCGCGCCTGCGCCGGACGCCCGAGGAGTGCGTCTGGGCCTGCATCTGCACGCGCAGCCCGGACGACCAGGCGACGATCGCGTCGGCGTCGACATTGACGTACTTGTCCGGGGTGACGTGCATCATCAGCGGCTGACCAGAGGTCATGAGCGCGACCTTGCCCCGGCCGGAGATGTTGAGCTGGTACTTGCCCGAGCCGGAGATCCCGTACTGACTGTCGACCGCGATGACCTCGGTGTGCAGCGTCGAGTCGAGCGCCAGGACATAGGCGCTGTCGACCGTCATGCCCTCCTGGTCGACGTCGACGACATGGATGTACTGGGCGAGGTTCGCGAGGTACACGGTGCCCTGTCCGGAACAGCGCATCAGGTCCAGGCCCTCGCCGGTGTTGGCGCGGGCGCGGCGCTGCTGACCGCTCTGGTACTCCCCGTCGAAGTCCATCAGCCCCTGGTAGGCGACCATCGCGCCCTTGCGGGCGAGGACGTCGTCCTGCCCGGTGAGCGCGACCCGCAGCAGCTGCGGGTTCTGGACGACGTAGCGCTCCTGGGACTGCTGTTCGGCGTAGTTGAAAAGTGGGCTCTGCATGATGTTCGCTCCCCCTCAGCCCCGGACCCGCAGGCGGTCCGTGCTGTCCTCGCTCGGCTGTACGACGACGATGCCCTGGCCCGAGAAGGCCATCTGGTACGCCTCGCCGCTGCCCCGTCCGACGAGGGAGGAGGCCTTGAAACTGCGCTTGCCCTTCACCTTGAGGTTCGGGGACCACGCGACCAGGGCGTCAGGGTCGACGTACGTCTCGTCCTCGCCACGGCCGCAGTCGACGACGATCGGCGTGCCGCGGGAGGTCACCGCGACCCAGCCGGTGCCAGCGATCTCCACGTTCCACAGGCCCTGGCCGGCGAACTTGGCCAGGCCCTTGACCCGCTCGACGCCCCACTGGAGGTGCGCGTCGAAGGCGAGCAGATTGGTGCCGTTGACCGACAGGGAGTCGTTGTCGAGATTGATGACGACCACATCGGCGCCGTAGTCGGCGAGGTACAGCAGCCCGTCGCCGGAGCACTTCATGATGGGCGCGCCCTCGCCGGTCACCCACTGGGAGGCGACCTGGCGGACGCCGGGCGGGTTGGGCTCGTACTGGACGAAGCCCTCGTAGGCGACCATCGAGCCGGTGCGTGCGTACAGGTCCTGGCCGGAGGCCATGGCGACCTTGAGCATCGACCGGCCGTGGTTCTCCATACGGGCCGTGATCGGAGTCGGGGCGAAGCCCGCAAGTTGCTGGTTCATGTCTTCGGGCTCCCTCAGACCTCGTACGGCTGGACGACGATGAAGTTGCCGGGGGCGCCCCGGAACTGGAGGTTGATCGTCTCTCCGCTGTGCCCCGGGTACGCGTTGCGGCGCAGCCGGACCTGGCTGGAGAGGATCACCTGGGACGCGGACGACCAGGCGACGACGGCATTGCAGTCGGCGAAGGTGGTCGGCGTGACCGGCAGGACGACCGGGGTGCCGTGCGTCTTCACGACGACGGTGCCGGAGCCCTGGAACTGCATGGTGAACAACGCGCCGCCGGGGATGCCATGGCCCTCGATACGACGGACCTCGTACTGGAGGGCCTCGTCGAACGCGAGGACGTTCTCCGCGGAGACGCAGATGCCGTCGCCCTGGAGCTCGATCGGATGCAGGTGTGCGCCCTCCTCCGCGAGGAAGACCTGACCACGGCCGGAACAGCGCATCAGCTGCATCTCCTGGCCCGTCGCATTGCCGATCACGCGACCGGCGAAGCCCGCGCCCTTGTGGCCGAAGTCCACCTTGCCCTGGTACATCACCATGCTGCCCTGCCGGGCCAGGACGGGTGTGCCGCCCATGGTGAGGTCGACTCGCATCAACTGCTGGTTCTGCGGGGTCCAGCGCTGGCCGGTGGCCGTCTCGCGGTACGGCTGGAGCGCGGCCTGGAGACCGGCACCACCCTGCGGGGCCCCCTGGGGAACGCCCTGTGGCGCGCCCGGAGGCATGCCCTGCGGCTGTCCGTAGGGAGCCTGCTGACCGTATGGCGCGGGCGCGCCGGGCGGCTGGGCCTGCCCCGGGAACTGACCCGGCATCTGCCCGGGCGGCTGTCCCGGCACCTGTCCGAACTGCGGCTGCTGAGGCGGCTGCCCGTACGGCGAGGGAGCGGGCGGCGGCATCGTGCCCTGCGGGGGCATCGGGGCCGCGACCGTCGGTGCGGCGTGCATCTGCGGGTTCGCCGGGGCTGGGGCCTGTGCGGCCGGTGCACCGAACGACGGCGCGGGCTGCGGAGCCTGCGGTGCGGTGGGTGCGCCGAAGGCCGGGGGCGCCGTCGCCTGGGCGGGCGGCCCGAACGACGGTGCGGCCTGGGGCTGCTGGGCCGACGGCTGCTCCTCGGCGACCTCGCCGCCGAAGTTCTTCAGCAGGGCGTCGAGTCCGCCGTCGAAGCCCTGGCCGATGGCGGCGAAACGCCAGACGTCCTTCAGATAGAAGTCGCCCAGCATCACCGCGCGCTCGGTGGTGAACTCCGAGCCGTTGAACGGATACCGGACAACCTCTTCGCCGCCGGCGACGATGCGGATGTATCCCGGACCGACCTGCGACATCTGTCCGGCGCCGTCGATCGTCGCGGTGAAGGACAGCTTGTGGATGTTCGCCGGAATACGGTCGAGCGTGACGCGGAAGGACTCGGTGTCACCGGCCTGCGCGCCCAGCAGCTGAACGGACTCCTCGGGCGACTTCGGCTGGTTGAAGAAGATGAAGTACCGGTCGTCGGAGAGCTGCTCGTTGGCATCGAGGCCGAAGCAGCTGATGTCGAAGGTCAGCCCAGGAGCCGCGATCTGCACACCTACGTACAGATCCGTTCCCGGCGTGAGATCACTGATCTTGGCCTTGTGGCCGCGTTGGAATTCCCTGGCCATGCGTAACGACCGTCCCCCATCCCGAAGGTGAATACGTCGCGTCAGGCTAACGGCTCAAACCGACATTGAGCCAAGCCCGGACGCATGCCGGGACACATTCGGTACACGGGATCAGTGCCGGTCGGACGTCATTCCCCGCCGGTGACGGGCAGGTGCGGCAGCCGGTCGGCCGCCACGACACCCTCGAGATAGCCCCGGGCGCGTTCGGTCCGGGGATACGCCTCCAGCAGCCGCCAGAACCGCGGGCCGTGACCGGGCACCAGGAGATGTGCCAGTTCGTGGACGAGCACATAGTCGACGACGTACTCGGGCATCCCCTGCAGACGGTGTGAGAGTCGGATGCTGCCCTCGGCCGGGGTGCAGGAGCCCCAGCGGGTGTTCTGATTCGTCACCCATCTCACGGATGTCGGTCTTGCGCGTCCGTCGAAGTACTGGGCGGACAACCGCTCGGCACGCTCGGTCAGTTCACTGTCACCGAGGATCCGCTTGCTTTCCTGGGCCGCGAGCTTGTCGAGCATCACGCCCACCCAGCGCTGCTCCTCCGCCTCCGACATCCGGGCGGGGATCAGGACGATGGTCCGGTCGCCCTCCCGGTAGGCGGAGACCGTTCTGTTGCGGCGCGCGCTCCTGCGGACCTCGACCGCGCTGGTCCCCGATCCGCGGGACGGGCGGCCTGGCACGCTGCGCTGTTGACTTCCCGCACTGTGCGGTGGTGTCTCCCCAGCGACGCGAGGGGAAGGGTCGACGGACACGCCCCGACGTTACCCGTTGCAGGTGGGGGAAGTCCCGCCTCCGGAACGGTTCGATCTTGATCCACCCCTTGGCTGCACCATTTGAACGACTAATACCCCAAGCCTGTGGACAACTTTTCACACCCTTCGACGTGGCCGGGCATTCTGGCAACGGATCAGCGGAGAGCCGTTCTTGATCATTCTTCGGTTTCTCCCGGTTCCGCGGGTTCTGGCTGTTCTCACGGTGCCGGCGGTACTGCGGGTTCTGGCGGTTCTGGAGGTTCTCGCTCCGGAAGGTTCTTCGGTTCGCGGTTATCAAGGGGGAAGTGGAAATGCATCCGATGGTGAAGCCGGCACTGAGGCGGGCATGGCGGGAACGGCAGACCGTGCAGTTCGGGGTGACACCCGCGCACGCGGTCGTGGTCGGGCCCGTGGACACGGCGACGGGCGCTCTGCTGGAGCTGCTCGACGGCACACGCGGGCTCCCGCTGCTGCGCGAGGAGGCCCGGGTGATGGGCATGCCGGACGGGCAGGTGGACGCTCTGGTCAGACGGCTGAGCGCGGCGGGACTGCTCGACGACGCGACGGTGGGTGGGCCGGAGGCCGATGCCCTACGACAGCGGGCAGGCGCCCTCGACCGCCTGCGTCCCGACCTGGCGACGCTCTCCGTGGTCCATCCCGAACCGGGCGGTGGCATACGGCGGCTGGCTGCCCGCCGGGCCATGCGCGTCCAGGTCCGGGGCGCGGGCCGGGTCGGCGCGACAGTCGCGGCGCTGCTCTCCTCGGCCGGTGTCGGACGGGTCGAGGTGCTGGACGGCGGGTGCACCGAGCCGTGGGACATCGCTCCGGGCGGTTTGCCGGCGGGAGCGGTCGGCGACCGAAGGGACACGACGGCCCGTCAGCTGGTCCGTCGGTCCGCCGCGGTTCCACCGCAACGGCAGAGGGGCCGGGCGCGGTCGGCGTCGTCCAGTGTCTCGGCATCATCGCCGCAGTCCGCACCGTCGGCGGGGGAAGGCTCCGCACCAGAAAGCGGGGGCGCCGAGCCCGGCCTGTCGCTGGTCGTCGTGTGCCCACGCGACGGGCTCGCCGCCTATGCCCCCGACCCCGTCGGATCCGCCGACTGGATCGCCACGGGCACTCCGCACCTCTACGCCGGTGTGATCGAGGCCACAGGCGTGGTGGGACCGCTGGTGCTGCCCGGCGGCACCGCCTGTGCCGGATGTCTCGAACTGGGCCGGGCGGACCGTGACCCCGGATGGCGACGCCTCCTGGCACAGTGGCGTTCGGCGGGCCGTCGCAGTGGGGCGGTGCCGGCATGCGACATCGCACTCGCCACACTGGTGGCAGGGACCGCGGCGGCGCATGCGCTGTCCTTTCTCGACGGAGAGCTGCCGACCAGCACAGGAGCGCGCTGGGAGACCTCCCTGCCGTTGCTGGACTGGCGATCCGAGAGGATCTCGCCGCACATCGACTGCGTCTGCGGTGCACATGGGAAGAGTGAGAGGGAGCACACCTCGGACTTCGGGCCGTCGCACGAGACAATGGCCGGGTAACCGCCGTACGCGGCTCGGCTGCTGTCGGGGAATTGGAGGGGCGCATGTCTGATCTTCCGCGTAAGGCGGTCACCCGGACGGCCAAGTTGGCCGCACTGCCACTGGGGTTCGCCGGCCGTGCCACATGGGGTCTGGGAAAGCGGATCGGCGGCAAGTCCGCGGAGATCGTCGCCAAGGAGCTGCAACAGCGCACCGCGGAGCAACTGTTCAAGGTGCTCGGAGAGCTCAAGGGCGGGGCGATGAAGTTCGGGCAGGCCATGTCCGTCTTCGAGTCCGCGCTGCCCGAGGACATCGCCGGCCCCTACCGCGCGGCGCTCACCAAGCTCCAGGACGCCGCGCCGCCCATGCCGACGCGCACCGTCCACACGGTTCTCGCCGAACGGCTCGGGGAGGATTGGCGTGACCTCTTCCTGAGCTTCGAGGACAAGCCCGCCGCCGCGGCCTCGATCGGACAGGTGCACCGCGCGGTGTGGCACGACGGCCGCGAGGTCGCGGTGAAGGTGCAGTACCCGGGAGCCGGTGAAGCGCTGCTCTCCGATCTCACACAACTGAGCCGGTTCGCCCGGCTGCTCGGGCCGCTCATCCCGGGGATGGACATCAAGCCCCTGATCACCGAGCTGCGCGACCGGGTCTCCGAGGAACTCGACTACGAGCTGGAGGCGCAGGCACAGGGCGAGCACGCGGCGGAGTTCGCGGACGATCCCGATGTGCTCGTGCCCGATGTGGTGCACCAGTCCGACCAGGTGCTGGTGACGGAGTGGATCGACGGCATCCCGCTGGCCGAAGTGATCGCGAGCGGCACGGAGGAGCAGCGGAACCGGGCCGGACAGCTGCTGGCGCGTTTCCTGTTCTCGGGTCCGGCCCGCACCGGACTGCTGCACGCGGATCCACACCCGGGGAACTTCCGGTTGCTGCCCGACGAGGACGGCGAGACCTGGCGGCTCGGCGTGCTGGACTTCGGCACGGTGGACCGGCTGCCCGGCGGACTGCCCCAGACCATCGGTGACTGCCTGCGGATGACGCTGGAGGGCGAGGCCGACGCGGTGTACGACCTGCTGCGTTCGGATGGCTTCGTCAAGGACGAGATCGAGCTGGACCCGGACGCGGTGCTGGAGTATCTGGTGCCGATCATCGAGCCCGCGGAGGCGGAGGAGTTCACCTTCACCCGGGGCTGGATGCGAACCCAGGCCGCGAGGATCGCCGACATCCGCTCCCCCGCACATCAGCTGGGCAAGCAGCTCAATCTGCCGCCGTCCTACCTGCTGATACACCGGGTGACGCTGAGCACCATCGGAGTGCTGTGCCAGTTGAACGCCACCGTGCGGCTACGGGACGAACTGGAGTCCTGGCTGCCGGGGTTCCTGCCCGAGGACGACGAGGACAGCACGGCGATCGAGGCGCCGGCCTGAGCGACCGGTAGGTGGGGGCAGCGCAACGGGGGCGCCCCGGCGGCAACGGGCAGGTGGGCGGCGGGCGGGCGGCGGGCGGCGGGCGGCGCGGACGCGGCCTCACCACCAGTCGGAGTCGAGTCTGCCCTCGATGGCGCGCAGATGGGAGCGTGCGCAGTCGTCGCAGAAGTAGCTGCGGACACCCTTCTCGACGGAGCAGGTCCAGGTGAGCGGTGTTCCCTCGGCGGTCTTACCGCAGTGGGAACACTCGACGCCCTCGGCACCCGGCTGTTGCGGCTGCGGAGTCTGCTGCTGGTCCACCACGTGACGATAACCCCGTACGGGAGCCGCCGCAGGTAGAACGCACCGCGGGGGCCGGTCCGTTCGGACCGGCCCCCGCGAATCAGTGGGTGTCACGGTGTGACGAGCCGACAGCTGTCACTGCATGACGGCCATGGCGAGCGCACGGCGGGCGCGCATCGAGACGCGCTCGGCGCGGCGCTGCATCCGCCGGGCGGCGACCAGGCGCACGGCCTGGCGTTCCGACTCGGCTTCGCGCAGGCGCTCGTGCATATGCGCACGGGCCATGGCTTCTGGGATGAGTTGCATCTCACGGGTCCTGTTCTGACGCGAGGCGGTCGCGCCGATGGTGGTGACGTCTGGGGTGGCGGAGCCGGACGGCTCGCTCGTGGAAGAGGTCATGGGGGCCAGCTTCTGGGGATCGTGCGTCAGGGGGCGATCGATGGTTCCGGTGATGTTCATGCCGCAACCGGGTTCTTGCGCGGGCGGCCACGCGGCCGCTTGCGGGCGACGACGACGCCCTGGATGAAGAGCTCGCCACCCCAGACGCCCCACGGCTCACGCCGCTCCTTGGCGCCGGCTAGGCAGGCCTCGACCAGCGGGCAGGTACGGCAGAGGGACTTGGCGTACTCGACGTCCGCGGGGGACTCGGCGAAGAAGACCTCCGGGTCGTAGGACCGGCAGGGAACGGGTACGCCGAGGTTCTCGATGGCGTCGTCGAGCGCGGTGAGCGCAGTGAGCGGAGTCAAGGTGGAGTCCTCCGTGAGGGCGGGCGGGGGGATCGTCTCGGAAGGCGGTACGGACGGGGCGTGCGCTTCGAGTTGCACGGTGGTGTCGTTCCTCGTCTTGTCGGTCCGGCCTGTTGGCCGGTTGGCGGTCCCCCGATTCGGTCCGGGGGGCTGGTACCGGGTGCTGCTGTTTCCGAGGCCCCTTCGCTCCGGCTCCCCCGTTCGGGGAAAACAGAAGGGCCGCGGATCCCGGGTGGGGTTCCGCGGCCCTGAAGGCGCCGGCCTGATCTGAATCAGGCTGGATCACTCCAGGGTTCGAGCCCACGGAAGGCCCACGTCGTGTGGTGCTGCGTCTGCTTCTTGGTTTCGGCACTGGTCGCCGCAAAGGCATAGGCCTGGGCCTTCACCGCTGCTACATCTGCTGCCAGTGCCTTGGTCGGTCGCTCATTGCGGTCCCGGACAGGGAGTCCGCCCAGAGCGATTCCGCCCAGACCGATCACCGGAAGCGCGGCCGAGGAGCCGGACACACCGGTGCCGTTGAACGACGCGGAGAAGCCGAGCGAGCAGGCGGAGGCGTCCGAGCGATCGGTCATTTTGGCGGTGCTGATGAAGCTGGTCTCGATGCTGATCACTGGATTCGCCTCCTCTCGGCGTCTTGGGGACCGGCCGGGGCCGATCACGCGTGTTCGGATAAGTACAGCACGACAACAGGGCTTCAGAGAAGTCGCTGTTCCCGTGGTTAAGAACCTATGGGGCCTGCCGGGGCCCGCGCAAACTATTTTTCCGACGAGTTTGTATCAGTCCTCCTCGTCGACTCCTTCAAGCTCTTGACCTGCACAGATGGCGAGGACATCGGCGCCGAAACGCTCCAGCTTGCGTCCGCCGACACCGGAGATACCGGCCAGCTCCCCCTCGTCGCCCGGCACGGCCTCCGCGATCGCCATCAACGTCTTGTCGGTGAACACGCAGTAGGCCGGCTGGCCGAGCTCCTTCGCCTGGTCCGAGCGCCACTCGCGCAGCCGCTCGTACAACGCCTCGTCCATGTCCGAGGGGCAGTCCTCGCAGCGCATCAGCTTCATCTCACCCGCGTCGGTGAGCGTCTTGCCGCACACCCGGCACAGCACGGGGCCGCGCCGCTTGCGCCGGCCGCCGGTGCCGCGGTCGACACCGCCCGCGCCCCCCGCACTGCGCGTCCCCGGGGCCACCGACCCCGGGCGCATGCCGTTCAGGAAACGGGTCGGGCGACGCGAGGCCCTGCCGCCGGGCGACCGGGAGAGCGCCCAGGAGAGGGACAGATGCAGCCGCGCACGGGTGACCCCGACGTAGAGCAGCCGGCGCTCCTCCTCGACCTGTTCGTCGGTCTTGGCGTAGGTGATCGGCATCATGCCCTCGGTGAGGCCGACGAGGAACACCGCGTCCCACTCCAGGCCCTTGGCCGAGTGCAGCGAGGCCAGGGTCACGCCCTGGACGGTGGGGGCGTGCTGGGCGGCCGCCCGCTCGTCCAGTTCGGTCACCAGGTCGGAGAGTGTCGCCTCCGGCTTCACTCGCACATAGTCCTCGGCGAGACGGACCAGGGCGGCCAGGGACTCCCAGCGGTCGCGCACCGCGCCCGAGCCCGCGGGTGGTTCGCTCGTCCAGTTCTTGGTCGAGAGCACCGCCCTGACCTGTGAAGGGAGGTCCCCCGCGTCGTCGAGCAGCGAGTCGTTGCCGCCGGCGCGGGCCGCGCCGCGCAACGCGATGCCCGCCTCACGGACCTCCTGGCGCTCGAAGAAGCGCTCCGCTCCCCGCAGCTGGTAGGGGACGCCCGCGTCGGCAAGCGCCTGTTCGTAGACCTCGGACTGGGAGTTGACGCGATAGAGGACCGCGATCTCGCCGGCCGGGACACCCGCGGCGATCAGGTCGCGGATGCGGCGGGCGGTGCCTTCGGCCTCGGCCGGTTCGTCCGCGTACTCCACGTAGGCCGGGTCGGGGCCGGGCTCGCGCTGGGAGATCAGTTCGAGCCGGTGCTCGGCGGCGCGGCCGCGGGCCTGGCTCAGCAGACCGTTGGCGAGGTGGACGACCTGGGGCGTGGAGCGGTAGTCGCGGACCAGTTTGACCATGGTCGCGCCGGGGTGGCGGGTGCGGAAGTTCAGCAGATGGTCCGGGGTGGCGCCGGTGAACGAGTAGATCGTCTGGCTGGCGTCTCCCACCACGCACAGGCTGTCCCGCTCGCCGAGCCACAGGTCGAGGAGCCGCTGCTGGAGCGGGCTGACGTCCTGGTACTCGTCGACCACGAAGTTCTGGTACTGGCGGCGGATCTGGTCGGCGATGTCGTGGCGGTCCTGGAGGATGCCGACCGTGAGCAGCAGGACGTCCTCGAAGTCCATCGCCGAGCGGTCGCGCTTGAGCTGCTCGTACATCCCGTAGATCTGGCTGATTTCGGCCGGGTCCCGGGGGGCGTCGCGGACCGACTTGGTGACGGCGGCCGGGTAGTCCGCGGGAACGGTCTGGGTGACCTTCGCCCACTCGATCTCGCTCGTCACATCGCGCAGTTCGTTGCGGTCCAGCCGGATCCGGCAGCGCGCGGCCGCCTCGGCGACCAGCTGGATCTTGCGGTCCAGCAGCCGTGGCATGTCGCCGCCGACCGCTTTGGGCCAGAAGTACTGGAGCTGGCGCAGGGCGGCGGAGTGGAAGGTGCGGGCCTGGACGCCGCCGGCGCCGAGCTGGCGCAGCCGCCCCCGCATCTCGCCCGCCGCGCGGTTGGTGAAGGTGACGGCCAGCACACTGGCGGGCTGGAGAATGCCCGCGCGCACCCCGTACGCGATGCGATGGGTGATCGCCCGCGTCTTGCCCGTGCCGGCGCCTGCCAGCACGCACACCGGGCCGTGCAGGGAGGTCGCCACTTCGCGCTGCTCGGGGTCGAGTCCGTCGAGCACCGCGTCGGCCGACTCGGGCACCTGCGGGAAAAGGGAGGAGTGCGTTGCTGCTGTCACCCCGCCATGCTGCCAGGTCCGGAGAGGCGGGTGCGGCGCTTGTCCACAGGGGAGCGGGTGTGGTCGTACTAATACGGGAATGGCGGGCCGGTCACGTACGTTCTAGTGCCGTGCGACCACGCACCGAGTGAGTGGGACGCAGTCAGCGAGACAGAGGAGCGCGAGAGACCATGCCGGGCACTGTGACGATGTACAGCACCACGTGGTGCGGATACTGCCGTCGGCTCAAGGGCCAGATGGACCGTGAGGGCATCGCTTACACCGAGATCAACATCGAGCAGGACCCGGATTCCGCGACCTTCGTCGAGAAGGCCAACGGCGGCAACCAGACGGTGCCGACCGTGCTCTTCCCGGACGGCACGACGCTGACCAACCCCTCGCTGGCGCAGGTCAAGCAGAAGATCGGCGCCTGACCGCACCCGCACACACGCGCCCCCGCTCGACGATGTCGGGCGGGGGCGTCGTCGTGCCGGGACCGCGAGTGCCGCGGGCCACAGCGGCACTCGCGGGCACCTCAGTTGGCGCTGCCCGGCTTCGGCAGCGGCTTGCCGTACCAGAGCTCGATCAGACGGGCGGCGATGGAGATCCCGTACGGCGGCAGCACCTCGCCGGACTCGAACGCGGCCCGCAGGTCCTCGCGGGAGAACCAGCGCGCCTCGTGGATCTCCTCACCGTCGACGTTGATCTCGGACGAGGTCGCCCGGGCCATGAAGCCGAGCATCAGGCTCGACGGGAACGGCCAGGGCTGGCTGGCGATGTACTCGACCTCGCCGACCGTCACCCCGGCCTCCTCCCAGACCTCCCGGCGCACCGACTGCTCGATCGACTCGCCCGGCTCCACGAACCCGGCGAGTGTGGAGAAGCGGCCTTCCGGCCAGTGCACCTGGCGGCCGAGCAGGGCGCGGTCCTCCTCGTCCGTGACCAGCATGATCACGGCCGGGTCCGTACGCGGGTAGTGCTCGGCGCCGCAGGCCGGGCAGCGGCGGATGTGGCCCGCGGCCGCGATGACGGTGCGTTCGCCGCAGCGGGAGCAGAACCGGTGCAGCCGCTGCCAGTTCTCCAGCGCGACGGCGTGGACCATCAGGCCGGCGTCGCGCGGGGAGAGCAGCAGACCGGCCTCACGCAGCCCCGCGGACCGGGCCGACTGGTCGATCCGGCCGGGCAACGCGTCCTTCTGGAGCGCGAAGTAGCGCACGCCCTCCTCGTCGGTGCCGAGGAAGTAGCGGTGGGTCTCGGTGACGGGGGCCTCGAAGGCCGGGGTCATCACCAGTTCGGTACGGCCGTCCGCGCCCTCGTCGATCAGGACCTGGCCGCCGGAGACCACGAAGACACGCGTCGTCGGGTGGCTCCAGGCCGCCGCCAGCCATGCCTCGTCGAGACGGTGGTGCGCCTCGCGGTCGATGCCGCTCGGTGCGGTGAGACCGATCGGGAGGTCCCCGGCGCCGGCGAAAGTGTGGGTGCTCACGGTTCTTCCAACTCCCCCGAGTGGATTGGGTGTCAGTTAGCGGAGGGCGGCGGCGAGGTCGCCCCACAGGTGCGCGGTGGTCTCCACACCCTTGATCAGCAGGTCGATCTCGACCTTCTCGTCGGGCGCGTGCCAGCCGTCGGAGGGTACGGAGATACCCAGAAAGAGCACGGGCGCCGCCAGGACGTCCTGGAGGTCTGCCGCCGGTCCCGAGCCGCCCTCACGGGTGAAGAGGATCTTCTGTCCGTCGAAGGCCCGGCTCATGGCCCGTACGACGGACTGCAGGGCGGGGTGGTCCAGCGGGGTGAGACAGGGGCGGGTCGATGCCCCGAAGGTGAGGTCGTAGCGGATGCCCGCGGGGACCAGGGACGCGACCCACTGGCTCACCGCCACCTCGATCTTGTCCGGATCCTGGCCCGCGACCAGCCGGAAGGTGAGCTTCAGCTGCGCCGACGCCGGAATGATCGTCTTGCCGCCGGGGCCCTGGTAACCGCCGCCGATGCCGTTGACCTCCGCGGTCGGCCGGGCCCAGACGCGCTCCAGTGTGGAGTAGCCGACCTCGCCGAGCGTGCCGTGGGACTTGGCCGTCTTCAGCCAGGCAGCCTCGTCGAAGGGCAGCTCGGCGAAGAGCTCCCGTTCGGCGTCGGTCAGCGGCGTGATGTCGTCGTAGAAGCCGGGAACGGTGACCCGCTCGTCGGCGTCGTGCAGCGCGGCCACGAGCCGGGCCGCGGCCGTCGCCGGGTTGGGCACCGCACCTCCGAACGACCCGGAGTGGATGTCCTGGTCGGGGCCGTACAGCTCGATCTCGCAGTCCACGAGGCCGCGCATGCCGGTGCAGACGGTGGGGGTGGTCTCCGACCACATACCGGTGTCCGAGACGATCACGACATCGGCGGCGAGACGGGCGGCCTCGGCCTCGACGAGCTCGCGGAAGTGCGGGGAGCCCGACTCCTCCTCACCCTCGATCAGCAGCTTGAGGTTGACGGCGGGCGCCGTGCGTCCGGTGGCGGCGAGGTGCGCCCGTACGCCCAGGGTGTGGAAGAAGACCTGGCCCTTGTCGTCCGCCGCGCCACGTGCGTACAGCCTGCCGTCGACGGTCACGGGCTCGAAGGGATCGGAGTGCCAGCCGTCCTCGCGGGCGGCGGGCTGGACGTCGTGGTGTCCGTAGACGAGGACGGTCGGCGCGTCCGGGTCGCCGGCGGGCCACTCGGCGAACACCGCGGGGGCACCGGCCGTCGGCCAGACCTCGGCGACCGGGAAGCCGGTCTCCCGGAGCTTGGCGGCGAGCCAGTCGGCACTGCGTCGTACATCGGCGGCACGGTCGGGCTGTGCCGACACGGAGGGGATGCGCAGCCACTCGGCGAGGTCGTCGAGGAAGGCCGCGCGGTGCCGCTGGATGTACGTACGGACGACGCTGTCCGGGGTGTCGCTCATGCTGGTGAGCCTAACGGGCCTCGGCTGCCGGTTCCTCCGCCGTCTCGCCCAGCAGGATGCGTTCCAGAGCCACGCGGTCCGGGAGGTCCGGCGGCCGGACGACCTCGCCGCTGCGCACGAAGACGAACGCGGCGTCGACCGCCTCCAGAGGCAGGTCGTGCTGCTCGGCCCAGGCCAGCCGGTAGACGGCCAGCTGGAGAGGGTCGGCGGTGCCGCTGCGGCTGGTCTTCCAGTCGACGATCTCGTACGCGTGGGGTGTGCCGGTCCCGGTGGGGCGGTAGACGGCGTCGATACGGCCCCGGATCACGCGGCCGGCCAGAGTGATCTGGAACGGGGACTCCACGCGGTAGGGCGTGCGACGGGCGTACGGGGTGCGCTCGAAGGCGTCCTTGAGCGCTTCCAGGTCACGTTCGTCCGCGATCTCCGGCGTCTCGGTGTCGTCGCCCCCCAGCTCGTCCGGGCCGAGCATGGGCAGCGGAAGCTCCTCGAAACGGGACTCCACCCAGGCGTGGAACCGGGTGCCCCTGCGGGCCGCGGGCTGGGGCGGCCGCGGCATGGGGCGGGCCAGCTCCTGGGCGAAGCCGTCCGGGTCGGCCGCGAGACGCATGAGCTGGGATGCGGTGAGTGACGGCGGCACGGGCACGGCCCGCACACCGGTGCGGCTGCGGCGCAGCTCCCCGGCGAGCGCGTCGAGGTCGCGGTCCCAGGACGCGATCGCACGGGCGTCCTCGGGGGTGAGTACGTCCTCGGAGGTGCGTCCCTTCCGCGAGGGGCGCGCCTCCTCCGGAGCGTGACGGGCGTCGTCGGGTCGCTCGGGCGGTGGACCCGCCTGGTGCGGAACGGCTCGTGAGAGCTCCGGTCCGCGGGCCCCGGACGCGGCTGCACGGGCCCCGGACGGTGCCGGTGGTTCGTGCGCGGCGGGCGGGCCGGCGGTGGCGGAACCACCGTGGTCCGGGTCGTGCGCATCGTCCGTGTACGGGGCGTCCGGGGGGTACGGGTCGTCGGGGGCGGGCGGCTCGTCCTCGGAGTCGTCGAACGGTGCTTCCTCGTCGTCCCACAGGGCCCACTCCTCGTCGTCGGGAGGCTCGGGAGCCGGTTCGGGCTCGGGCTCCGGGCCCGCGTCGAGGTAGGCCAGTACCGTCTCCGCCGCGGCCCGGCGCCGGGCCAGGGACGTGGGGTCCAGCGGAAGCGGCCAGGCCCGCTCGGGCCCGGTCGTGTCGAGACAGGGGTTCTCCGCGTCCTCCGGTGGCTCGTCGGCCCAGGCCTCGATCTCGCCGAAGCCCTCGGTGCAGTGGTCGTGCAGTGCCCGGAGGAACGCGGACGGGCCGCGCCGGCGCTTCTGCGTCGGGCCCCACCAGTGGCCGGAGCCCAGCAGCAGTGTGCGGGGGCGGGTGAAGGTGACGTATCCCAGGCGCAGTTCCTCCGTGTGCTGATGGTCCTTCATGGCGTCCTTGAAGGCCTTCAGCCCTCCCGCGTCCCAGCTCGTGACGTCCGGGAGGGTGCCCGCGTCACCCCGCAGGGCGTGCGGCAGGACCTTGGACTGGGAGGTCCACGCCTCCCGCGCCTGCTCGCTCGGGAAGTGCTTGGCGGTCAGGCCGGGGACGGCGACGACGTCCCATTCCAACCCCTTCGACTTGTGCGCGGTCAGGACCTTGACGGTGTTCTCGCCGCCCGGCAGGGCGTTGTCCAGGCCCTTCTCGTACTGCGCGGCGGTACGCAGGAAGGCGAGAAAGGCCAGCAGCGAGGCCTCCCCGTCCAGCGCCGCGAAACGTGCCGCTATGTCGAGGAAGTTGGAGAGCGTCTCGCGTCGCCGGGCGGCCAGGGCGTGCGGGGAGGCGGACAGTTCGACTTCGAGGCCCGTCGTGCCGAGGACACGGTGCAGTACGTCCATCAGGGGGTCGGCCAACGATCGCCGCAGCTCGCGCAGTTCGGTCGCGAGACGGGCGAAGCGGACCCGCGCCTCGGCGGAGAATGCCAGCTCCTCGTCGCCGTCGGCCGATTCGAGGAACGTGTCCAGGGCGTCCGCGAGCGAGATGACCTCGGCCGGGTCCGTGCCTTCGACGGCCGCCGCCAGCCGCTCGTCCGGGTCCGTCCCGTCGGCGCGGGCACGGTGCACGAGCAGACGGGCCCGGCGGCCCAGCAGAGCCAGGTCCCGGGGGCCGATCCGCCAGCGGGGGCCGGTCAGCAGCCGGACCAGCGAGGCGTTGGCCCCGGGGTCCTGGAGGACTTCACACACCGCGACCAGGTCGGCCACCTCGGGCAGGTGCAGCAGCCCGGACAGACCGACGACCTCGACGGGGACGTCGCGTGCGACCAGGGCGGCCTGGATCTCGGGGAAGTCGCCCGCGGTCCGGCACAGGACGGCGATCTCACCGGGCTCCTTGCCCGTACGCACGAGGTGGGCGATCGAGTCGGCGAGCCACGCGATCTCCTCCTCGTGTGTCGCGAGCAGTGCGCAGCGCACCATGCCGTCCCGCTCGGCGCCGGGCGCGGCCCGCAGCGCCTCGACGCCTTCGTGCATGGCCCGCAACGGAGTCGCCAGGTCGTTGGCCAGGTGCAGCAGCCGGCCGCCACTGCGGCGGTTCTCGCTGAGCGAGAAGCGCGTGGCGGGACGGGCGTCGGCGTGCGCGAAGTGGGAGGGGAAGTCGTCGAGGTTGGCCACCGACGCTCCTCGCCAGCCGTAGATGGCCTGGCAGGGGTCGCCGACCGCGGTCACCGCGTGACCGGTGCCCTGGCCGAACAGTCCGGACAGCAGCAGCCGTTGGGCGACGGAGGTGTCCTGGTACTCGTCGAGCAGGACGACCCGGAACTCGTCCCGCAGAATCGCACCGACCTCGGGGCGGGTGAGGGCCAGCTGGGCCGAGAGGGCGATCTGGTCGCCGAAGTCGAGCAGCTCACGGGAGCGCTTGGCCTCCCGGTAGCGGACGGTGAGGTCGAGCAGTTCACGGCGCGCGGCCGCGGCTTCGGGCACCTTGCGCAACTCGGCGTTGCTCAGCCGGACGCCGTCGAGGGTGCGCAGCAGCTCGGAGTCGTACGAACCGAGCTGCTCCGGAGGCACCAGATGCTCCGCGAGCTCCGCGTCGAGCGCCAGCAGATCGCTGACCAGCGAGGGGAACGACCGGGTCAGCGAGGGGTAGGGGCCCGGCGCCTCACGCAGTACGCGGGCGGCGAGTTGGTAGCGGGTGGCGTCGGCGAGCAGCCGGGCGGTCGGCTCCAGGCCTATCCGCAGCCCGTGGTCGGCCAGAAGCTGCCCGGCGAACGCGTGGTACGTGGAGATGCGCGGTTCGCCCGGGGGATGGTCCGGGTCGATGACGTCGGGGTCGGTCACCCCTGCCCGTACGAGAGCGGTGCGGACCCGCTCGGCGAGCTCTCCCGCCGCCTTGTTCGTGAACGTGAGTCCGAGGACCTGCTCGGGCGCGACCTGGCCGGTGCCGACGAGCCACACCACCCGGGCGGCCATCACCGTCGTCTTCCCCGACCCGGCTCCGGCCACGACGACCTGCGGGGCGGGCGGTGCCGTGATGCAGGCCGTCTGCTCCGGGGTGAAGGGGATGCCGAGGAGCTCCTTGAGCTGCTCGGGATCGGTGATGCGGGCGTTCACTCCAGAGAGGCTAGTGGGGACCACTGACAGCAGTGGTCCCCACCGGCCTCCGCGAGCTCAGGCGTCCGGCCCGGGGCGTCACGCACGAGGCTCCGGGCTCCGGCCCGCAGGCACCGTCCCCGTCCCCGGCGCAGGCGCCTGGCCTCGGACGCCAGGCGCAGGCGTCGGGCCCCGGGCTCACACGCCAGGCGCAGGCGCCGGGTCTCGGGCTCACACGCCAGGCGCAGGCGCCGGGTCTCAGGCGCCCGCGTCCGCCCCGTCCAGCTTGTCCAGGTCGACGACCTGGTCGGCCGGCGGGGCTGTGACCTTCACCGGCTTGTCGTAGTCGGAGAACGTCATCGTGCCGGGCTCGTCACCGCCGACCACCACGACCTTCAGCAGGTAGGGCTTGCCCTCCTTGGCCACGTACATGGTGAGCGTCTCACCGCCGGTCTTCTTCTTCACGAGGGTCACGGCGGGCTGACCGTTCACGTCGGCGTCGGGGCCCTTGGTCATGCCCTGACGGTCCGACTTCTCGTCGTCCATGTCGCTGACCATGGTCTTCACGTCGCAGGCGCCCCCCATCTCGCCGGCGGACTCCGCGGGCATCTTCAGCCAGCGGCCCTTCATCAGCTCCACCGCGGCGTCGGTCTCGGACTTCGGCATCTCGCTCCCGGTCAACTGCTCCCGGTAGAAGTTCTCGTCGCCCTTGATGTACAGGACCTTGTCCAGCTGGACGAGCTCGAGAGAGTTGCCGGCGGGGCCCATCGAGCCCTTGCATGAGCCCTGGGAGTCGGCGGTGACGTCGATGTCGCCTTCCTCACCGTCGCTGGTGACCCGCCCGGACATGCGCATCGAGCGGGCGGTCTTCGTCGCCGCGATCGCCTTGTCGCTGATCTTGTCGGCGGTGAGTCCGACGAAGGGGTCGGCCGGAGCCTTCGGTGTGGCGGCGGCTTTCTTCTTCGCGCCCGAGCTGCCGTCGGATGTGCTGCCGCTGTCCTTAGAACAGCCCGCCAGTCCGGCGATCACGGTCGCGCAGACCGCTGCCGAAACCAGAAATGTACGTCGTGCCGCCATCTGCTTCTCCTCTGAAACCCCGTTGGTGCCTCGCCCCTTGAGCGACACCTGTCGACAGCCAATGGATGCATGCCGATGGGTGTGGCATGGGCCACAACACACCTCGTCATTCGACTGTCTGACGGCCTTCCGGCTGGGCGCTGCACGAGGCGCGGAACGCGCAGTGGGTGCAGTGCTGCCCGGCGGACGGGGTGAAGCGCTCGTCCAGGACACGGCCGGCGGCGGTGGCGAGCAGGTCCCCGACCCACTCCCCCGTCAGCGCCTCCTGCGCCTGGATTCTGGGCAGAGCCTCACCGCCCTCCTTCTTGGGGGCGGCCTGCCGCAGCTGGACGAGCTCGGCACCACCGGGCTCGGGACGCCGGCCGTCGAAGGCGTCGTCGAGCGCACCCTCCCGCACCGCGAGCTGGTACACGGCGAGTTGGGGGTGGTGGGCGACCTCGTCCTTGGTGGGCGTCTGCTTGCCGGTCTTGAAGTCGACGACGTACGCGCGTCCTTCGGCGTCCTGCTCCACGCGGTCCATGGAGCCGCGGATGCGCACCTCGTACTCACCGGCCTCCAGTGTCACGTCGAAGTCGTGTTCCGTCGCGGCGGGAACGCGGCCACCACGGTCCATCACATGCCAGCGCAGGAACCGTTCGAGGGCCACGCGCGCGTGCTGCTTCTCCTGCTGCGACTTCCAGGGCGCGTCGAAGACGAGCGCGTCCCAGACCGAGTCGAGCCGCTCCATCAGGACGGCGAGGTCGGCGGGGGTCCGCCCGGAGGCCACCTCGTCGGCGAGTACGTGGACGACGTTGCCGAATCCCTGGGCGGCGGTGGCGGGAGCGTCCGCCTTCACCTCACGCCCCAGGAACCACTGCAGAGCACAGGTGTTGGCTAGCTGGTCCAGAGCGCTTCCGGAGAGCGTGACCGGCTCGCTTCGGTCACGCAGCGGAAGGCGGCTGTGGGTGGGCTCGTACAGGCCCCACCAGCGATACGGGTGCGCGGCGGGCACGAGCGGCTGGCCCTCGTCGTCGGCGAGGGCCGCGAGGCGGGCCAGCCTGCGGGCGGCGGCGTCCCGCAGCGCGGGGGATGCGTCGGGGTCGACGGTGGTGGCACGCAGTTCGGCGACGAGCGCGGAGACGGCGAGGGGACGGCGGGGACGGCCGGTGACATCCTTCGGTTCGGCTCCGAGCTCGGTGAGGAACCGGGAGGGCTGGTCGCCGTCGTCGGCGGGTGCCTTGACCGCGGTGACGACGAGCCGGTCGCGGGCGCGGGTGGCGGCCACGTAGAAGAGCCGGCGCTCCTCGGCGAGGAGGGCCCCCGGCGTCAGCGGCTCGGCCAGACCGTCCCGTCCGATGCGGTCCGCCTCCAGCAGCGAGCCACGGCGGCGGAGGTCCGGCCACAGGCCCTCCTGGACACCGGCCACGACGACGAGACGCCATTCGAGACCCTTGGAACGGTGCGCGGTCATCAGACGCACGGCGTCGGGCCGGACTTCCCGCTTCGAGAGGGTGTCGGCCGCTATGTCCTGGGCCTCGATCTCCTCGATGAAGTTGAGGGCGCCACGGCCGCCGGTGCGTTCCTCGGCGCGTGCCGCGGTGTCGAAGAGCGCGCACACGGCGTCGAGGTCACGGTCGGCGTTGCGTCCGCCGGGACCGCCGCGGAGGGCGGCGCGTTCGAGACGCTGTGGCCAGGGGGTGCCGTCCCACAGCTCCCAGAGCGCTTCTTCGGCGGTGCCGCCGCCTTCGAGCAGCTCCCGCGCGGTGCGCAGGAGACCGCCGAGACGCTGGGCGCCTCGGGCGTACGAGGGGTCGTGGGCGACGAGGCGTTCCGGCTCGGCGAGTGCGCGGGCGAGGAGGAGGTCGGAGGGAGGCGGAAGCTTGTTCCCGGCGGCACGCTCCTCGTCCCGCAGGGCTCGCCCGAGCCGTCGGAGGTCGGCGGCGTCCATGCCGCCGAGGGGGGAGGCGAGAAGGGTGAGGGCGGTCTCGGTGTCGAGCCAGGGGGCGGGGGCGGCGCTCGAGGTCTCGGGGGCGGCGTCTTCAGGGGCGGCGTCTTCGGTGGCGTCTTCGAGGACGGCGGGTTCAAGGGTGGCGTCTTCGAGGACGGCGGAGTCGGCGTCGTCCGGGCTCGCGGGCGCGTCAGCTGCTTCCCCGCCGGCGGGCGCGTGGGCCGCGTCCGGGGCGTCCTCCGTGGTGACCGGTCCCGCCGCGTCCGTCTGCTCGGTGACCGCCTCGACGGAGGGCCGCGCCGCCGGATGCGCGGCGGCCGCCGTCGCCACCGCCCGCAGTGCCGTCAGCAGCGGCGACACCGCCGGCTCGTGACGCAGCGGCACGTCCGCGCCGTCGACTTCCAGGGGTACGCCCGCCGAGGTCAGGGCACGCCGGATGGAGGGGATCGTACGGTCACCGGCACGGACCAGCACCGCCATGTCGGACCAGGCGACGCCGTCCTCCAGATGGGCACGGCGGAGGATGTCCGCGATGTTCTCCATTTCCGTGGACGCCGTCGGGAAGGTGTACGTCTCCACCGTCCCGCCCTCGCGGACCGCGGACAGTTCGCGGTGCGCCCGCACCTTGTCGGAGGGCAGCCGCGTCAGCGGCATCCGGCGGGTCAGCAGCCGGGTCGCCGCCAGCAGCAGCTCACCGCTGCGGCGGGACGTCGTGAGGACCGCGACGTCCGAGGGGCTGCCGTCCGCGTGCCGGAACGCGTCCGGGAAGTCGAGGATTCCGTTGATGTCCGCGCCGCGGAACGCGTAGATCGACTGGTCCGGGTCGCCGAAGGCGACGAGCGTCCGCCCGCCGCCCGCCAGCGCCTGCAGCAGCCGCACCTGGGACGGATCCGTGTCCTGGTACTCGTCGACGAACACGAAGTCGTACGGCGACGCGGTCCGTTCCGCGAGCAGCACCGCCCGGTGCACCAGTTCCGCGTAGTCGAGGACGCCCTGCATGTCGAGGACGTCGAGATACTCGGCGAGGAAGGACGCCGCCGCCCGCCAGTCGGGCCGTCCGGTGCGCGCGGCGAAGCGGGCGAGGGAGTCCGGTCCGAGGCCCAGTTCGCGGCTGCGTGCCAGCACCGCGCGCACCTCGTCGGCGAAGCCGCGCGTCGTCAGGCACGCCCGCAGGTCGTCCGGCCACTGATGGCGCGCCAGGCCCTCCCCCTCCAGGTCGATCTGTCCCGCCAGTAGCTCGCGCACCGCGACGTCCTGCTCGGGACCCGACAGCAGGCGCAGCGGCTCGGAGAACAGGTCGGCGTCCTGGTGGGCGCGGACGAGGGCGTAGCAGAACGAGTGGAACGTCGTGGCCTGCGGACCCTGTGCGCCGCCGAGCCGCACCGCCATCCTGTCCCGCAGTTCGACGGCTGCCCTGCGGCTGAAGGTGAGCACCAGGATGCGTTCCGGATCGGCTCCCTTGGCCACCCGGGCGGCCACCGCCTCGACCAGGGTCGTGGTCTTTCCGGTGCCCGGACCAGCGAGAACGAGCAGCGGACCGTGATCGTGGTCAACCACAGCCCGCTGGGCTGCGTCCAGAAGAGGGGGCTCCACAGCGCCCGGCGGGGTACGGACCAGCCGGTAGGCGCCTGGGGTTCTCCCCCTGAGCCCCTGCGGGCGTGGGGGGACCCCCTGCCGTACCTGTTGCGGGTACGGCGTACGCCCGGTGGTGGAGGAGGAGCTCACGTGGATCGCCGGTCCTGGTGGGTGTGCTGGTGCTGATGGAGCGGTTCGTGCCGCGCCCTGGAGACGCTACGCCAGCGCGCGGTGGCGACGCAGTGAGTCCGCCGTGTACCGGAAGAACGCCGGAATCGGCGCATACTCCCCGTGCGCGACGTACTCCGGACAGTCCTTGGACCGCACGTCCGGGCGCCGAATGGCGGAAGCTGTCATATGTGAGCGCCGTCGCCATCGCCGCCGTCCCACCGCGCCCGCCTCACGTCGAGGCGCGGCACATGCCCTTCGGCGCTGCGTGGGGCTTCTCTGAGCGGCGTGCCCTCGGTCCGGTACTGCGCGAGAGCGCGCAGCTCGTGGCCGGGCAGCAGCATGCCGTCGGCGCGGACCACACGCCACCAGGGCACGGATCCACCGTACAGCGCCATCGCCCGGCCGACCTGGCGGGGGCCGCCCTCGCCGAGCCATTCGGCGACATCGCCGTACGTCATGACCCGGCCCGGCGGGATCAGCTCGGCGACCTCCAGGACCCGCTCCGCGTACTCCGGCAGCTCTTCCATCCGGTCCATCCTGCCGCACCCCACCGACAACGCAGGGCGGGGCGGTCGAGGGGCGCATGGAGTGCAGAGCGGGTTTCAGGCGGCAAAGGGGCGTATCTCACGTACCTCCCGCCCCCGCAATACACCCTGATGCCCCCCTCTGTCGGCGGGGCGTGCCACCATCGTGCGGGCGGTGACTGGTGATACGAGATCAAGAAGAGACCGAGACGAGCGAGGAGCAGGGCGTGCAGCCTGGCAAGGCAGCAAGCACCCCTGAGGCCGGGTCGGGCCCGGACGCGCCCGTTCCGACCGCCTCGCAGGACTCCGGCCGGACCGCCGGCGACGAGGCCACCACCGGGCCCGCGGCCGCGCAGTCGTCGACCGGCCGGCACCCCGCCGACCAGCCCGCGGACGGATCACCCCCGGCCGCACCGCCCGCAGCCGACCAGCCCTCGCCCGGGCCGTCCGCAGCAGGCCCGAAGGACACTGCGAAGACCACGGACCCCTCGGGCGACGCGAGGACCACGGACGGCGCGAAGACGACGGACAGCGCGAAGACCGGGCCGGCGAAGGCGGACGCGGCCGGCGATGTCACCGACGTCGCCAGCTTCGACCGGGTCTCCGGTGACGAGCCGCTGCTCGCCGCCCGCGTACACCGCCCCTCCGACCTGATGCGCCTGCTCATCGGCATCCTCCTGATCGCCGTGGTGCTCGCCGTCGCCGCCTTCGCCCACGGCACGACGTCCGGCCTCGAAGAGGACATCAACAAGGGCACCGGCCAGGCGCCCGACCTGCTGGTCAAGATCGCCGGCCTCGTCTCCAGCATCGCCGTCCTGCTGGTCCCGGTCGCCTTCGCGATCGAGCGTCTGATCAAACGGGACGGGCTGCGGATCGCCGACGGCGTCCTCGCTGCCGTCCTCGCGCACGGGGTCACGCTCGCCACCGATCTCTGGGTCGCCAGAGGCGCGCCGGGCACGCTCCAGGACGCCCTCACGCAGACCCAGACGGACGGCGGGCTCACCGACCCGGTGCACGGGTATCTCGCCCCCGTCATCGCGTACATGACCGCCGTCGGGATGTCCCGCAGACCCAGATGGCGTGTCGTCCTGTGGGTGGTGCTGCTGCTCGACGCCTTCGCGATGCTGGTCGCCGGGTACACCACCCCGTTCTCGATCATCCTGACCGTCCTGCTCGGCTGGACCGTCGCGTACGGAACGCTCTACGCGGTCGGCTCACCGAACGTCCGCCCGACCGGCCAGACGCTGATGGCCGGTCTTCGCCATGTCGGTTTCCGCCCGGTCAACGCGATGCGGGCCGAGGACGTCCCCGACTCCTCCCCGCTGCGCCCCATCGGCGGCAGCCCCGCCGAGCAGGGCGACCGCGGCCGCCGATATCTGGTGACCATGGAGGAGGGCGCGCCGCTCGACGTCACCGTCGTCGACCGCGAGCAGCAGGCACAGGGATTCTTCTACCGGGTGTGGCGCCGGCTGACGCTGCGCTCCATCACCACCCGGCGCTCGAACCCGTCGCTGCGCCAGGCGCTGGAGCAGGAGGCACTGCTCGCCTACGCCGCCATCGCCGCCGGAGCCAACGCCCCCAAGCTGATCGCGACGTCCGAACTCGGTCCGGACGCCGTGATGCTCGTGTACGAGCACCTGGGCGGCCGCTCGCTGGACGCCATGGACGACGACGAGATCACCGACGACGTGGCGCGCGGTGCCTGGCGGCAGGTGAAGGCGCTCATGTCTCGCCGTATCGCGCACCGCAGGCTGACAGGCGACGCGATTCTGGTGGATCGTTCCGGCAAGGTGATCATCACCGATCTGCGCGGCGGCGAGATCGCGGCGGGCGACATGGTGCTGCGTATGGACATCGCGCAGTTGCTGACCACCATCGGACTGAGGGTGGGTGCCAAGCGCGCTGTCGCCACCGCCGTCGAGATCCTCGGTCCGGACACGGTCGCCGACTGTCTGCCGCTGCTCCAGCCGATCGCGCTGAGCCGCTCGACCCGGGCGACACTGCGCAGGCTGGCGCGGGAGCGTTCACAGCGGGAGCGGGACGCCGTACTGGAGGCCTCCGCGGCCGCCAAGCGGGCCCGTACCGAGGCGGCCGAGGGGCCGGCGGCCGACGACCGCAAGGCGGTGCGCAAGACGGAGCGGGCCGAGAAGCAGGCCGACAAGCGCGCCATGGACGAAGCCATGGACGAGGTGCGCGAGGAGGACCTGCTCTCCCAGATCCGCCGCCAGGTGCTGCTGATCAGGCCGCAGGCGCCGGTCGAACCGGTACGCCTCGAACGCATCCGGCCGCGCACCCTCGTCAGCATGATCGCCGGCGCGGTGGCCGCGTACTTCCTGCTCTCGCAGCTCGCCGGCATCGACTTCGCCACCGTCTTCGGACGGGCCCACTGGGGCTGGGTGGCGGCCGCGGTCACCTTCTCCGCCCTCAGCTACATCGCGGCGGCGATGAGCCTGCTGGGCTTCGTGCCGGAGCGGGTGTCCTTCCTGCGCACCGTGGTCGCGCAGGTCGCCGGTTCGTTCGTCAAGATCGTCGCTCCGGCCGCGGTCGGCGGTGTCGCGCTCAACACCCGCTTCCTCCAGCGCTCTGGCGTACGGCCGGGGCTGGCGGTGGCGAGTGTCGGCGCGTCCCAGCTGTTCGGGCTCGGCGCGCACATCCTGCTGCTGCTGTCCTTCGGCTACCTCACCGGCACGGAGAAGACGGCCTCGCTCAGCCCGTCCAGAACGGTGATCGCGGGGCTGCTGACGGTCGCCGTGCTGGTGCTGGTGGTGACCGCGATCCCATTCCTGCGGAAGTTCGTCTCGACGCGGCTGCGGTCGCTGTTCGCGGGTGTGGTGCCGCGCATGCTCGACGTACTCCAGCGGCCCATGAAGCTGATCACCGGCATCGGCGGGATGCTGCTGCTGACCGGTGTGTTCGTGATGTGCCTGGACGCGTCGATCAGGGCCTTCGGAAACGGGGTGCAGCCGCTGAGCTACGCGAGCATCGCCGTCGTCTTCCTCGCGGGCAACGCGCTCGGTTCGGCGGCGCCGACGCCCGGCGGTGTCGGCGCGGTCGAGGGCGCGCTCACCTTCGGCCTGATCGTGGCAGGCGTCCCGAAGGAAGTCGCGGCACCGGCGGTGCTGCTGTACCGGATGCTGACGCTCTGGTTGCCGGTGTTGCCGGGGTGGTTCGCGTTCAACCACCTGACCCGCAAGGGAGCGCTGTAGGCCGGGGGCGTCCGGCGGCCGGTTTTGTCCTGGGCGGACGGCCGGACGGACTGGTTGCGCTCGTTCGCACGGGCGGGCGGGGGTGGTGTTGCTTGCGCCCTGCGGGTCGCGGATGGGGCACGGCCTGCGGCCGTGTCCTCAAGCGCCGGACGGGCTGGAATTGGCCCCGTTCGCCGACGTCAGCTCCGACGGGCAAGGATCGCGGGGCAGCGCGTACGCAGACGTCTGCCCCGGCGGGCGGCGGTCGCACGCACCCTGCCGGGGGGGGGGCGGGGGGCGCCCCCCCCCGCGGGAGGGCGAGCCCCACCCCGGGGGGGGGGGGCCCCCCCCCGCCACCCGCCCCCCCCCGCGGCCC
>NZ_JBEOSJ010000038.1:0-51852 GCF_040302905.1 Streptomyces sp. NPDC096193
TTCCGATTCCAGCACGGACACAATCCGCTGGTAGTCCGGCGCAAGGACCGACGCCGCCATGCCCTCGGCCCGCTCTGGCACCACCGATCCCGCCACCGCGCTCCGCGCCAGCTCCGCGACCACGGAAGGCGACCCGGCCAGCACCTCGGCCACCGTTACACGGGCATCCACCAGCCGCTGAAGTCACATTCCGCCTCGCCGAGTGCGGCATGCACCTGCTCAGCCTCCTCCCGCAGCCGCGCTACCTCTTCCCGGACCTTCTTCTCCCGGGCCTCCAGCAGACCGAGAACCGACGGCATGAGCCACCTCCACCAGCGACGCGAGCGGACCAACCGCCCCATCTCTCCCGCCGCAGACCGGAGTTCATGCCCACCCAAGCCGAACCAAAAGACCACGTTCGGAAAGCGGATGGCTTCTGAGACCCGACCTTGCCGCCGACTTTGGTGTGCTTGGCCTGCACGACGATCCGTCCCAGCTGCGCGTTCTGCCCGATGACGTCGGCCGCTTGGTCGCCTTCCCGGCCGACCCTGCGGGCCGCCCAGCCGTCTCGGATGAGGAGATCTCGTAGGGCGATCTCAAACTCCTGGTCGTCCAGGGCGTCGATCTCCGCAAGCGTGATCCGCAAATCCGCGAGCATCGCGGCCTGGACTGTCCTGGCCCGGGCGGTGCTCAGTATCCGCCGGCCGCCGTAGACAAGGCTGAGGACCGCGGCTACGGCCAACACTGGCCAGGCCCGGATCGCTTCATTTCACGCCGCGACCATCATCTGGAACCCCAGCACCACACCCGCGAGGGCAACGACGCCCGCCGCACCATACTCGCCTTTTCCTCGAGGCCTGCGCCACCGCAGCCGCACCCGGATCATCCGCGGGCCGCCGGAGCGGATACCGACGGCTGCGGGGAAGCGGGCTCAGGCGTCTTTGCCTCGCCGTAGCCGAACACCTGCCCCCACAGCCAGACAGCGGCGACGATGGCCGCGATAGTCCAGCCGCTGAGCTTCTTGGCGCTCGGCTTCGGATTGCGCCAGATGTGACGGCGCACCGTGTGAAAACCCTCCGGTGGCATACGACTTCCCCTCCCTGTCGACGTGCCGCCCCATGCGGCTCGTCCCTGGGAATTGGTGTAGCAGCGCACTCTGACAGAAATCGGTGGACGATCTCTGAGGCCTTCGCGGATAGAGCGCAAACCGGCCGAACGCCATGCGCAGCCGGTTGCCTGGAGAGACGCGATACGGCTTCTGTTGCAGCGATGCTCACGGCACCCGAGCCGCGACCGCGCTCCGCGGCCCTCGAGTCCGCTGCTCCAGCTGCAGAAACGCTTGCACTCCCACCCGCTCGGAAGCGCAAGCCGCTATTGGCAAGAAGAAGTCAGTCCTGTTCAGCGCCACCGTTCTGCTGAGCCAGCAGGCCGACGTCTCTCAGGGCGAGCCGGGGTCCTTCGCAGTGCCGACCTCGGCCGACAAAGGGAGGCCAGCTGTGCGCGATTCTCACGAAACTCGCGTGGCGCAGAGCTCACTTCTCCTGGGCTGCTGTGCTGGCTACGGTGGCAGCCATGGAGTCACCTAGCACCTTCGGCGAGGACCTGTTTCCTGATCGCCAGCCCTGGGACGTTGCGTTCGACGAGCTCACCGTCTCGTACAGCCAGTTCTGGGTTCTCGGCGAAGGGGGTGACCGTGGTGATGTGGAGTCCGCCATCCCGCAGGGCGACGCCGTATCCGGTCACGGCACAGCGGCGGGCGTGCCGACACGGGCATCGCGGGCGCTGATCGGCGCTGCATTGTCGGTATGGGACGAGACTCCGCCCGATGGCGTCGGGACGTACCTCGGTACGTGCCGAATCGAGGTACCTGAGCGTGAACTGACGCTGGTCAATGTGGAGGGCCGCGAGCCCGGGCCGGTGCTGGTGCTGCCGGATGGCGGGGCCTACGCGGTCAAAGTGTGGCGACGGTCCGGCGACGAGCCGGAGCAGTATGACATCCGGGTGTGGCCGAGCCCCGGCCGGTGACACCGACCGGGGCTCCAGGCTAGGAGAATCGAGGTCCTAGAGGATGGTCACGTAGAACCTGTCGCGGTGCAGGATGCGGTCATTGGAGTACCAGTTTCCCAGCAGTGCGCCGGCCGACCGGTTCTGTGATGCGTTCATGTACTTCACGGAGAAGTTCTTGTCTCCCCGTCCGGCGCCTTCCCACGTCGAGCCGAAGGGGTACTCGTCGCAGTCCAGTCCGGTGGAGGGGTTGGGACGGATCGGGGCGCAGGCGGTGTTCTTCGCCGATTCGTTCTTCGCACGCTGGGCTTTGGCGGCGGCGTCCCACTCTTCGTAGAGCCGGCTCAGTGTCTTCTTGCTGGCGATGGATCCGGGGATGGCCTTGCCCGGCACCTTCGGGTCGGTGGCTCCCGGGTTGGTCTGTGCGGTGTAGATGTGCTTGCCGACGTCGCCGTTGTTGGGGTTGGTCCGGCTGTACGTCATGACCGGCACGACGCGGTCGAACACGGCTTGTCCGACAGGGCCGCTGAGGTAGCTGGCTGAGTCGATTCTGATGCCGGTCTGCATGACCGTTACCCAGTTCCCGGTGCTGTTCTTGACCGAGGTCGCCACTCCGCACCGGGAGAGATGGTCTCGCCCGTAGCCGTCGGCCTTGTTCTGGGTGACCCAGTGGAGTGCGGTGCGGCTGGTGTCTTTCCATTCGGACAGCTTGGTCGGGTTGATTGCGTTGTCGTCGACCTCGCACGGCTTGTTGCTGCCGTCGGAGCCGGTGTATCCGCTCGCGCCGACGCCAACGGCGAGGAAGCCGTCGGTGACGGCACCTGTGAGGGCGAAGTTGTCCAGGCTGGTGGTGAAGTACGCGGCGCGGTCATCCGTGGGGGCGACGCCGCCTCGCTCGCGCGCAGCGCTCCGGGCTGCGGCCTGCGGCTGCAACTGCTCGCCGCGATCGGCCAGGTGGAGTCCGGGCAGGCGCGCGGCGGGCGTGTCCTGCCCGACGGCACCTCGCTCTCGCCGATCCTCGGCCCGCGGCTGGATGGCAACGGCTTCGCGCTGATCAGGGACAGCGACGGCGGGGCGCACGACGGGGACACGGTGTACGACCGTGCCGTGGGGCCCATGCAGTTCATCCCCTCCACCTGGGCGCACTGGGGCGCCGACGGCAACCGCGACGGCCGTGCCGACCCGGGCAACATCTTCGACGCGGCGCTCGCGGCCGGGCGGTACCTGTGTGCGGGAGGGCGGGACCTGTCGGGGAGGGCGGGCCTGGAGCGCGCTATCCTCGGCTACAACCACTCCGTGGCCTATCTGCGGACGGTGCTGGCCTGGTACGCGTACTACCTCGGCGGCCACCGGGTGGTGCCGGACGACCGCGGCCCGTCCGCCGGGCCCGCCCCGTCCCTCCCGGCCGCTCCGGAGCCGCGGCGCCGGCCGCACCCCGAGGCGGGCCCGTCGCCCACGGCGGCACCGGCCGCGACCCGGCCGACCGACCGGCCCTCCTCCTCGCCCTCTTCGCGCCCGAGCAGCACCGCGCCGGCCAACAGCCATGAACCGGCGCAGCCGTTGCTGCCGCTCCCGGACGTGCAGCCGTCCGGCGACGGCCTGCTACCAGGCGGCTCCGGCGGGCTTACCAGCAACGGAACGGACTCCATGGACGCACGCCCCTCCACAATCCCGGATACCGGGCGGTAATGTCGCCACCCGCCGGGGCAGGGACGCGACCGGCGGTGTGAGCGAAGGGGACCTCATGGCCACCGACATGCAGCCTGCCCAGCCCGACGGTCCGGGCAGGGAGTCCCAGGAACGCTGGCAGCGTGCCTGGGGCCACCGCGAGGACCTGCTCAAGGTGGCCCGCCGCCGGTCGGTGAGTGTCGAGGACGCCGAGGACGCCGTGCACGAGGCGATGCTGCGAGCCGCGGAGCACCCGGAGCTCGACGACGAACGGCTGGGCGCCTGGCTGACGACGGTGACGATGCGGCTGTGCGTGGACCGCCACCGCCAGGTCCACCGGGAGGATCAGGTACGCAGCAGCCCGAGGCTGCACCCCCCGGGCCCGGTCCCCGTCGAGGAGGCGGTCTGCGACCGGGCGGAGGCGAACTGGCTCGCCGTACGCAGCTCGGAACTGCCCGCCCGGCAGGCCGAGGCCCTCTGGCTGAAGGCGGAGGACCTGGACGTCGGGCAGGTCGCCACGAAGATGGGCCTGAGCTACCGCACCGTCGAGTCCCTGCTGGCGCGCGCCCGCCGCACCCTGCGCAACTCTCTGGCGGCGACGCTCGGACTGGCGCTGTGGCTGTGCGGCCGGGGCAGGCCCCGCAGCGGGGGCAACGCCCAGGCCGTGGCGCTCGCCTCGACGGCGGTGACGCTCGCGGTCGCCGGCCTGGTCCTGCCGTACGTCCAAGACGGCGACACCCCCCGGCCGAGCCCCGCGCCGCCGGCGGTCACGGAGGCGGCCGTGTCCGGGGCACCGGAACCCGGCCGTACGGGTGCGCCGGGGAACGCCGCCCCGTCGGCCGCCCCGACCCAGGACGCGCCGGGCGGTGACCGCCCGGCCGGAGAGCGGGACCTGCCGCTGCCGGAACTCCCCGGCGTGCCGCTGCCGGCGCTGCCCCTGTCCACACCTCCCGTGTCCCGGCTGCCCGTCGTCCCGGGCGACGTCGTGTCCTCGCTGCCGCCCCTCCCCTCGGTCTCGCTGCCAACGGCGTCGCTGCCCTCCCCGCGGGTGTCCGCCCCAAAGCCGCTGCCCGCACCGGACACGTCGCTGCCCGCTCTCCCGCAGTCCCCGACCGTGCCGCCCCTGCCGGCGCCGTAGCCGCACCGGGCGGCGCCCCCAGGTCAGAGCGCCGCGGCGTTGCCTCTTCAAGGCCACTTCAAGGCCACGCGAAAAAACTTTCGTCTGTCGCGACGGACGCCCCTCGCCTCCCCGTAGAGCAGTTGTCGGACCGCTCCACGGCTGAAGGGTGTACCGGATGGGTGTCGAGATCTGCGTGGAAGGGCTCACCAAGTCCTTCGGGCGCCAGGTCATCTGGCAGGACGTCTCCCTGACGCTGCCCGCCGGGGAGGTCTCCGTCATGCTGGGGCCCTCCGGGACCGGCAAGTCCGTGTTCCTGAAGACTCTCGTGGGACTGCTGCGGCCCGAGCGCGGGTCGATCCGGATAGCCGGGCAGGACATCACGACGCTGCGCGAGCACGAGCTCTACGAGGTGCGCAAGCTGTTCGGCGTGCTGTTCCAGGACGGCGCGCTGTTCGGTTCGATGAACCTCTACGACAACATCGCCTTCCCGCTGCGCGAGCACACCCGCAAGGCGGAGGGCGAGATCCGCCGGATCGTTCTCGAGAAGATGGACATGGTCGGTCTGATCGGCGCCGAGGACAAACTGCCCGGCGAGATATCCGGCGGTATGCGCAAGCGGGCCGGACTGGCGCGGGCCCTGGTGCTCGACCCGGAGATCATTCTGTTCGACGAGCCGGACTCGGGTCTCGATCCGGTGCGTGTGGCGTATCTCAACCAGCTGATCGTCGATCTCAACGCGCAGATCGACGCCACGTTCCTCATCGTCACCCACGACATCGCCTCCGCCCGCCAGGTCCCGGACAACATCGGGCTGCTGTTCCGCCGCGAGTTGGTGATGTTCGGCCCGCGGGAGCAGTTGCTGACCAGCGAAGAGCCAGTGGTGCGGCAGTTCCTCAACGGACGGATGCAGGGGCCGATCGGCATGGCGGAGGAAAAGGACGCCGCCCAGGTCGAGCAGGAGCTCGCACAGCTCGATGAGTCGGCGGACGCCGCCGTACCGGGCGTCCTCGAGCTGACACCGCGCCTGCTGCCGACCGAGGGCATCGAACGGCCGCCCCGCTGGGCGGAGATCGCGGACCGCGAGGCGCTGCGACGGTTGCGCGCGTCGGTGCGCGGAGGGGCGGGCGACGCATGAGCCTGTCGCCCGTCGGGGCGCTGCGGCAGTCCGGCACCCTGTTCGCCATGGCGTTGGACGTGCTGCGCACCATCCCCAAGCGGCCCTTCCAGGTCAGGGAGTTCATCCAGCAGGCATGGTTCGTCGCCAGTGTGACGATCCTGCCGACTGCGCTGGTGTCGATCCCGTTCGGAGCGGTGATCGCGTTGCAGATCGGCTCTCTGACGAGGCAACTGGGCGCGCAGTCGTTCTCGGGCGCGGCCTCGGTCCTCGCCGTGCTGCGGGAGGCATCGCCGATCGTGACCGCGCTGCTGATCGCCGGGGCGGGCGGCACGGCGATCTGCGCGGATCTCGGAGCGCGGAAGATCCGCGAGGAGATCGACGCGATGCAGGTTCTGGGCATCGACCCGATCCACCGGCTGGTCGTCCCGCGGGTGCTGGCCACCATGCTGGTGGCGGTGCTGCTCAACGGCCTCGTCTCGGTGGTCGGGGTGGCTGGCGGCTACTTCTTCAACGTGGTGCTGCAAAACGGCACCCCGGGCGCCTATCTCGCCTCGTTCACCACACTCGCCCAGCTCTCCGACCTGTGGGCGGCCGAACTGAAAGCCCTGGTCTTCGGGGCGATCGCGGCAATCGTCGCCTCGTACAAGGGGCTGACCGCGAAGGGCGGCCCGAAAGGGGTCGGCGACGCGGTGAACCAATCGGTGGTCATCACCTTCATGTTGCTGTTCGTGACGAACTTCGTGATGACCGCCGTGTACTTCCAGATCGTTCCGCAGAGGGGCTGAGCGATGCCGCTGATGAATCGTGTGCTGCCGCCGCAGCTCGAAGAGCTGGGCAGGCAGCTGGTCTTCTACGGCCGTTCACTGGCCTGGACCGGCCGGACGCTGCGCCGCTACAAGAAGGAAATCCTGCGGCTGCTCGCGGAGGTGAGCTTCGGGCGCGGCGCGCTCGCCGTCGTCGGCGGGACCGTCGGGGTGATCGCGTTCCTGTCGTTCTTCACCGGCACCGAGGTCGGCCTCCAGGGCTACGCGGCGCTCAACCAGCTCGGCACGTCGAACTTCGTGGCATTCCTCTCCGCATACTTCAACACCCGGGAGATCGCACCGCTCGTGGCGGGCCTTGCGCTGTCCGCGAGGGTCGGCGCCGGGTTCACCGCGCAGCTGGGCGCCATGCGGATCAGCGAGGAGACCGACGCGCTCGAGGTGATGGGCGTCCCCTCGCTGCCGTTCCTGGTGACGACGCGGATGATCGCCGGTTTCGTCGCGGTGATCCCGCTGTACGTGGTGGGGCTGCTGTCCTCGTACTTCGCGGCCCGCACGATCACCACCGGCTACTACGGGCAGTCGGCCGGCACCTACGACCACTACTTCGAGCAGTACCTGCCGCCGGTCGACGTCCTGTGGTCCTTCGGCAAGGTGATCGTCTTCGCCGTCGTGATCATCCTGGTGCACTGCTACTACGGCTACTACGCCAGCGGCGGCCCCGCCGGTGTCGGGGTCGCCGTGGGCCGCGCCGTGCGCACGTCGATCGTGGCGATCAACATTCTCGACTTCTTCCTCAGCCTGGCGATCTGGGGCGCCAACACGACCGTACGGATAGCGGGGTAGGGGCCGATGAGCAGAGACGGAAGCGCCGCGGCGCACGCCGGCCGGCTGCGGCTGTACGGGCTGGTGTTCCTCGCCGTCATCGCGCTGCTGCTGTCGCTGTCGGTGGCCACGTACCAGCAGGTGTTCACGTCGGTCGTGCGCGTCACGCTGGAGGCGGACACACTGGGCAACCAGCTCGACCCGCGGGCCGACGTCAAGCTGCGCGGACTGCTCGTCGGCGAGGTGCGCGAGGTGCGGGCCGACGGGGAGAAGGCGACGCTCGACATCGCCCTGAAGCCGGAGCATGTGGCGCGCATCCCGGCCGATGTGCACGCCCGGCTGCTGCCGAAGACGCTGTTCGGCGAGAAGTTCGTCGACCTGGTGGTGCCCGGCGGCTCCTCGGGCCGGCACATCCGGGCCGGGGACGTCATCACCCAGGACCGCACCCGGGCCGGCATCGAGGTGCAGCACCTGATGAACGACCTGCTGCCGCTGCTGCGCACGGTGCGGCCCGCCGATCTCAACGCCACGCTGCACGCGTTCTCCACCGCGTTGGAGGGACGTGGCGACCGCATCGGCGACAACCTCGTACGGCTGGAGCGCTATCTGCGTGAGCTCAACCCCCATATGCCCTCCCTTCAGGAGGACATCTCCCGCTTCGCCGATGTCGCCGAGGTCTACGGCGACGCGGCACCGGACCTGATGAACATCCTGCGCAACTCGGTCACCACGAGCCGCACCATCGTGGAGAAGCGCGAGCAGCTGGCCGCCGCCCTGACGGGAACGGCGAAGGTCGCCGGCACGGCGGAGAAGTTCTTCGACGACAACGGCGAGCGGCTGATCACCCTGGGCCGTGTCTCCCGCCCGACCCTCGACCTGTTCGCCCGCTATTCGCCCGAGTACCCCTGCCTGCTGGAAGGCCTCGAGCGCCAGAGCAGGGAGTCCGAGAAGGCGTTCGCGGGCGGCGAGATGCGCATCACCCTCGAATTCGTCCACCCGCGACCCGCGTACCGACCCGGTGAGGAACCGCGCTATGCCGAGCGCTCCGGCCCGAACTGCAGAGGCATCCCCGGCCCTTCCGTGCCGGCGGGACACACCAAGCTCGACGACGGTACGAAGGATGTCGTTGCCGGCGGCCCGCCCGGAGCCGGCCCGGTCTCCGCGACGGTTGCCGAGCAGCGGGCCGTGGGCTCGCTGGTCGCACCGGTCCTCGGAGTGCCCGCCGACCGGGTTCCCGCGGTGGCGACGCTGCTGTTCGGACCCATGGCACGCGGGACGGCGGTGAGTGTGGCATGAAGGCGTCCCGAGCCACCGCGACCGCGGCACCGCTGGTGAAGTTCCTTCTCTTCGCCGCGGTGACGATCCTGGCGACGACACTGCTCGCCGCGACGATCGTCAACATCTCCTTCGCCCCGGAGCACAGCTACCGTGCGGTGTTCAGCGATGTCACCAGCCTGGAGGAGGGCGACGACATCCGCGTCGCGGGAGTGCGCGTCGGCGAGGTCGAAGCCATCCGCATCAAGGACCGCACGCTGGCCGAGGTGACGTTCACCGTCACCCGCGACCGGCCGCTGCTGACCAGCACAGGAGCGGTCATCCGCTACCGGAGCCTGGTCGGTCAGCGTTACGTCGCCCTGACCGAGGGCGCGGGCGACGGCACCCGGCTGAAGCCCGGCGCCACGATCCCGCTGGCCCGGACCCAGCCGGCGCTCGACCTGAACGCGCTGCTCGGCGGCTTCAAGCCACTGTTCGCCGCCCTCAGCCCCAAGGACGTCAACCAGCTCGCCACCGAGATCATCAAGACGTTGCAGGGCGAGGGCGGCACGGTCAACAGCCTGCTCGCGCACACCGCGTCCCTGACCACGACCCTCGCCGACCGGGACGAGCTGATCGGGTCGGTGATCGACAACCTCAACACCACGCTGCAGACCCTCGACAAGCGCGGCGCCCGCTTCTCCCAACTGCTCAAACAGCTCCAGCGGCTGATCTCCGGCCTGTCCGCCGACCGCAAGCCGATCGGCTCCTCGCTGGAGAACATCGGCGCGCTGACCGAGGCGACCTCCGGTCTGCTCGAAGACGCCCGGCCGCCGTTGAAGGGCGACATCGCGGAGCTGAGGGACCTGACCAAGACGCTGAACAACAACGAGAAGACCGTGGAGGGCGTGCTGAAGCGGCTGCCGAACAAGCTCGACAAGCTGACGGGGACCGCCTCGTACGGTTCCTGGTTCAACTTCTACCTCTGTGACTTCGACGGCCGGATCGTCCTGCCGAAGACCCGAGAGGTGATCACTCCGGAGCTGCACGTGGCACGGGCGAGGTGCGGCGGATGAAGATACGTCTCCTTCCCCGCACACCCTTCCGGGACCGCAACCCGGTCGTGATCGGCGCGGTCGGCATCACCACGCTCGCCCTGCTGACGACCGCCGCGTTCAACGCGGACAGCCTGCCGGTAATCGGCAACGGCGATACATACACCGCCGCGTTCTCGGAGGCCGGCGGGCTCAAGCCGGGCGACGAGGTGCGCATCGCCGGGGTCAAGGTCGGCAAGGTCGACGAGGTCGACCTCGACCGCGACCATGTGAAGGTCACCTTCAAGATCAAGGGCGAGCCGAAGTTCGGCACCAGGACCGGCGCGGCCATCCGGATCAAGACGATCCTGGGCGCGAAGTACCTGGCCCTCCAGCCGAAGGGGTCCGGACAGCTGCGGCCCGGCAGCGAGATCCCGCTGGAGCGCACCACCCCGGCGTACGACGTCGTCCAGGCCTTCAGCGATCTGACGACCACCAGCGAAAAGGTCGACACGGAGCAGTTGGCCAAGGCCCTGGACACCATCTCGACGACCTTCGAGGACTCACCGGCGGAAGTACGCGCCTCCATCAAGGGCCTGTCGAAGATCTCGAAGACGGTGGCCTCGCGTGACGAGGACCTCCGCGAACTGCTCAAGCACGCCAACTCGGTCACCAGGATCCTCTCCGAGCGCTCCGGTGAATTCACCACCCTCGTCAAGGACGGCGACGCGCTGTTCAAGGAGATCACACGGCGCAGGGCGGCGATCCACGCGCTGCTCAAGAGCTCGGCCGCACTCGGCATCCAGCTCTCCGGCCTGGTCGAGGACAACGAGAAGGAGATCGGCCCGGCACTGAGAGGGCTGAACCAGGTGGTGCGGATGCTGGAGCGCAATCAGGCGAGCCTCGACCGCAGCGTCGCGCTGCTCGCCCCCTATGTGCGGGTCTTCACCAACACCCTCGGCAACGGCCGCTGGTTCGACAGCTACATCCAGAACATGGTCGCCGCTCCGGTAATTCCCCGGACAGGAGGCTCACGATGAAGGGCCGCATCCGCTTCGATCCGCAAGGCCGTACGGCCCGGCTGACGGCCGTCGCCGCCGTCGCGGCGCTGCTGGTCTGCGCCGCGGTTGTGCTGTGGCCACGCGAGGAACCGGTCCGCGTCACCGCGTACTTCCCGCGCACCGTGGGCATCTACCCGGGCTCCGACGTGCGGGTGCTCGGCGTACGCGTCGGCGAGGTCACCGAGATCGCCCCGGAGGGCGGCCGGGTGCGCGTGGAGCTCGAGTACGAGCCCGGGCGCAAGATCCCCGCCGGCGCCCAGGCCGCCATCATCAACTCCTCGGTGGTCAGCGACCGTTACGTACAGATGTTGCCGGTGTACCGGGGCGGGCCCGTGATGCGCGACGGCGCGGTGATCCCTCAGAGCCGCACGGCCGTGCCGGTGGAGCTGGACCGGGTCTTCGACAGCCTGCACACGACGGCCGAGGCGCTCGGTCCGAAGGGCGCCAACAAGGACGGCTCGCTCTCGCGGCTGCTGGGGGTGAGCGCCGCCAATCTCGACGGCCAGGGCGAACAGATGCACCGGACGGTGGAAGACCTGTCCCTCGCGGTCACCACGTTGTCCGACGGCCGGGACGACCTGTTCGGCACCGTACGCAATCTTCAGGTGTTCACCGCGGCGCTCGCCGCCGACGACAAGAGCGTGCGGTCGTTCAACGACAGTCTCGCCGCGGTCGCCGACCAACTCGCCGGGGAGCGCAAGGACCTCGCGGCGGCCCTCAAGCATCTGGGAGTGGCGCTCGGCGACATCTCGCAGTTCGTGAAGAACAACAAGACGGCGCTGACCGAGGACGTGAAGGGACTCAGCAAGGTCACCAAGGTGCTGGTCACCCAGCGGGCGGCGCTGGCGGAACTGCTGGAAGTCGCGCCCACCGGCCTCTCCAACCTCCAGAACGCCTACAACCCCTCCTCCGGCACCCTCGACACCCGCAACAACCCCGACCATCCGCAGGACCCGGCGGCACTGCTGTGCTCGCTGCTGAAGACCACCGGTGACGCAGGGGGCAAGAACCCCGACTGCGCGGAGCTGCAGAAGCTGTTCGACTCGCTGCCCGAAGTGCCGCACGCAGGCGCGGTGCCGGGCACCGGCCAGGTCGACCGGACGCTCGGCGGAATACTGGAGGCACGCGCATGAGCGCACACCGCAGGCACCGGGCCGTGGCCCTGGCCACCGCCATGGGCTCCGTGCTGCTCACCGGCTGCGACTTCAACGGCCTGTACGACGTGAGCCTGCCCGGTGGCGCGGCCGCCGACGGCAACGCCTACCACGTAACCGCCGACTTCAGGGACGTCCTCGACCTGGTCCCGCAATCGGCGGTGAAGGTCAACAACGTCACCGTGGGCGCGGTCGAAAAGGTGGAACTGGTCGGCTGGCACGCCCGGGTACGCCTGCGCATCGCGGACGACGTGAAGCTGCCCGGCAACGCCGTCGCCGAACTGCGGCAGACCAGCATGCTCGGTGAGAAGTACGTGGCCCTCTCCCCACCGGTCGGCAACGAAGCCAGGGGGCGGCTCACCGACGGCGCACGCATCCCGCTGTCGCGCACCGGACGCAACCCGGAGATCGAAGAGGTGCTCTCCGCCCTCTCCGCGCTGCTGAACGGCGGCGGTGTGGCGCAGCTCAAGACGATCACCGTGGAGCTGAACAAGGCGCTGGAGGGCAGGGAAAACCGGGTCAAGGACCTGCTCGGCGAACTGGACACGTTCATCGGAGGCCTCGACAAGCAGCGCAAGGAGATCGTCCGGGCGCTCAAGGGCATCGACCGGCTGGCGAAGCGGCTGGCCACCGAGAAGAAGACGATCGCGCAGGCCGTGGACACGGTGCCCGGCGCGCTGAAGGTCCTGGCCGACCAACGCCGCAACCTGACAGCGATGCTGACCTCGCTCTCGGATCTCGGGAAGACGGGCACCAAGGTGATCAACACCTCCCGCGCGGACACGGTGGCCAACCTCAAGAGCCTGCAACCGATCCTGCAACAGCTGAACAAGGCCGGCAGCGATCTCCCCAACTCGCTGGGGCTCCTGACGACCTATCCGTTCCCCAGGAACGTGACCGGCGCCATCAAAGGCGACTACGTCAACCTCAAGATCACCGCGGATCTGGACCTCGCGAGCGTCTACGGCAACCTCGCGGAGCAACCGCCCGGACCCGGCGGCCCGGAGGAACCCGAGCTGCCGGAGGTTCCCGACACGCCCGACCTGCCCGAGGTGCCCGACCTGCCGAAAGCGCCTCTGCCGACCGCGCCCCCGGAGATTCCCGGCGCACCGACGCCGAGCGCTCCCCCGCCCCCCGGCGGCAACGGACCGCTGTGTCCGCCGGTGTGCACCGGCAGCCAGGTCGCCCACGGGGACGGCGCCGGACGCCGGCTGCCCGCGGGGATCGACCTGGCACTGGCCGAACTGATGCTGAAGGGGATGCAGCCGTGATCACACGTACGGTCAGGGCCCAGCTGATCGCCTTCGCCGCGGTCACCGCGGTGGGGTGCTCGTACGTCGGCGCCCGCTACACCGGCCTGATGGACATCCTGCTGGACCGCGGATACACAGTGCGGGCCGACTTCGCCGACTCCGGCGGCATCTTCCAGGGCGCCGAGGTCACCTACCGGGGCGTTCCGGTGGGCCGGGTCGGTGAGCTCCGGCTCGACGGCACGGACGGCGTCTCCGTCGCGCTGGACATCGAGGACGGGACCCGGATACCGGCGGACACCCTGGCCGTGGTGGCGAACCGTTCCGCGGTCGGCGAGCAGTACGTCGACCTCCAGCCGCGCCACCCCGGCGGCCCGTACCTGGACGAGGGCAGCAAGATCCCGCGCTCCGACACCAGGGTCCCACTGCCCACGACGGCGCTCGTCCTCAGTCTGGACCGGCTGGTCAACTCGGTCGGCAAGGACGATCTGCGGGTCACGGTCGACGAACTCGGCAAGGCGTTCGCCGGCACGGGGCCGCATCTGAGCAGGCTGGTGGACTCCGGGAACCTGCTGATCGAGTCCGCCTCGAAGAACCTTCCCGAGACGACCTCGCTCATCGAGGACTCGCGGGTGGTGCTGAAAACCCAGAGCGACAAGGGGTCGGCGATCAAGTCCTTCTCCCGCGACCTCGCCGCGCTGACCGCGGAACTGAAGGCACGCGACGGCGATCTGAGGCGGCTGGTCGGCAACACCGCCCCGGCGGCGCAGGAGGTCGACTCGCTGCTGAAGTCCAACGAGACCCATCTGCCGGTGCTGCTCTCCAACCTGATCAGCGGCGGTCAGGTCACCGTGGCGCGCCTGCCCGGTGTGGAGCAGGCGCTGGTGACGTTCCCGGTGATCGTCGCCGGCAGCTACACCGTGATCCCGGGCGACGGCACCACCCACTTCGGCATGGTCGTGAACGCCGACGACCCGCCGCCGTGCCGCCAGGGTTACGGCACCCAGCGGCGCGACCCGGCGGACACCTCGCAGCGACCCGCCAACCGTGAGGCGCGCTGCACCGAGCCGCGTGGCAGCGGTACCTCCGTGCGCGGCGCCCAGAACGCGCCGGGCCCCTCGAGGCCCGGCGGCGCACGGCAGGCGGCACACGTCACCCCCTACGACCCGGAGACCGGCACCCTCGCCGGGCCGGGCGGCACGCTCCTCGAGATCGGCTCGACGGGCGGAGAACAGAGCACGTTCGGAAAGGACTCGTGGCAATGGCTGCTCGTGGGACCGATGGCATGAGCGCGGGCGGTGTCCTCTCGCGCACGCTGATTCCGCTGCGGCGGCCCGGCGGCAGGCTCGCCACCGCGGCGGGGCGCGGCAGGGCGACGGCGGTGACGCTGGCCGTGGCGACCGTCGCCGTGACGGCGCTCAGCGGCTGGCTGTGTCTCCAGGTGTACGACCAGCGGGCGGAGGTCCGCCGACACCAGGACATCCTGGCCGCCGCCCGCCAGTCCGCGCTGAACTTCACCTCGCTGGACTACCGGCACTACGCCCGTGACAGCGCCAACGTGATGAAGGGCGCGACCGGCGACTTCAAGGAACAGTTCACCGCGCAGACCGGCGAGTTGACCAAGCTGGTCGCCACCAACAGGTCCGTCTCCGAGGGCCAGGTGCTCGAGGCGGGGATAGCGCGGGCCGACGAGCGCTCGGCACGAGTGCTGGTCGTCGCCGACAGCAAGGTGACGAACAAGGCCGCGCCGGAAGGGCAGTCCCGTACCTACCGGCTGCAACTCGACCTCGTGCTCGAGAAGGGCCGCTGGCTGACGTCCGATGTCGAATTCGTCGGCTGACCCGGCGGGCGGCACACCCGAGCGCACACCCGTACCAGCAGCAGTGAGGAGCAAGACCGTGGCGAACCCGACCACCCGGGGCCGTGGCTCCACCTCTCCCGGCCGTCGCGCCATGTCAGCGGCAGCGCGTGCGGCCGCCAAACGATCGGACCGCCTCCGGCCGGGCACAGGCGGTACCACCGTGGTCGATACGCCGCGCACCCCGGTTCCCCGCCGGCTCGAGGCCCCCGACGACGCGTCGCAGGCCCGCCGGGACGAGAACCAGCATGTGGGACCGGTCATACTGGCCGAGGAGGCCGCAGCGCTCCGTCCGGAGCGCCGCCGGCGCCGGCGACGGGCGCGGCTGTGCGGCCTGCTCGCCGTCCTGTTGGTCCTCGGGCTGACCGCCGCGGGCGTGCTGGGGTGGGAGTACGCCGAGGGGCGGCGTACCGACGCGGCCCGGACCGAGGCGGTCGCGGCGGCGAGGAAGGCGGCGCCGGTGGTGCTGTCGTACGACCACCGCAGGCTGGAGGCGAACTTCGCCGCGGCGCGCGCCCATCTGACCGGCGCCTTCGCGGAGGAGTACGACAGGACCACGAGCAAGGTGGTGGGGCCCACCGCGAAGAAGTACCGCGGGGTCGTCAAGGCGAGCGTGGTCGCACCCCCGGACGGCGGCGCGCCCGCCGCTTCGGTGGTCTCCATCTCCCCCGACAGAGCCGTGGTGCTGCTGTTCGTCAACCAGGTCACCACCAGTACACAGGTCACCGGTTCACGGGTCGATCTGAACCGGGTCCGGATGACGATGACCCATACGTCCGGCGGCTGGAAGGTGAGTGCCGTCGACGCGCTCTGAGGACCGCCCCGACGCGGGGGCCTGAAGAACATCGGCAGCGCCACGCTGAACTTCCTCGACTCCGATCCGGAACTTCCCCCGCTCGGCACCGCCACCTTCGACATCCAGCAGCGGATGCCCCCTCAGGTAGGTGGCGCTGCCAGTCCAACTTCAGTGGCGAACCGTCAGGACGAGAGGTCGGCTCGTCCCGCGTCAACGCGGCCGCCGGCGCCCAGACTCCGCCGTGACGTCGGGGGCGGCGTCTCGCACGTCCCGAGCACTCCGCGGGCGCGCATCTCTTCCAAATTGGAAAGGCTGCCCCCCGGCAGGGAGCCGAGAAGGTCGGTCTGGGCGGCGCGGATGCTCTGTCCTCATCGCTCACCACGACGGTCTTCAACCAACGCAGCATGAGGCGGTTTGAAATCACCCCCGCAGGGCGACTTCGAAGGGCCACAAACCTTCATCATCCACACAGCACCACTCTTGGAAGCTGATCTACAACCAACTCCCCTTCGCGTTCAGGACACAACCCACAGTGAAATAGGGCACATCCCACCCGTCGAATACGAGACCAACTACTACCGCGCAACCCCGAAACCCCCGGTCACAACAACAATCTGGAGTCTCTACCGAATCCGGAACGGTTCATAAACCATATTCAGGATTCGGGGTCAAGGCCGATCCGCGCGTTTCCGATCACGCATCGGACACCCAGCCACGCGAAAGTCCGAGGCTAACGGTGGCTGCCCCACTGGCGACAATCCAGTGAGGCAGCCGACTGGCGAGGCTACTCCGTCAGTCCTCCACCCACATGGCACGGGTAAAGTCTTCGTGGTCTTCCAACAGGCCTGTCTCGAGGCTGGGATTGCGAGTGATCGCTCCGCCGCCGTTTTCGAGCATTACGATCGAGGCGATAAGCAAGCCCTGCAAAAGGCCATGCATGACGACGTTATTCGTGGAGCAGTATTTTTCGTACATCCCCTGGGTGAACGCCTGGAACGATTCCATGTCGACGTCGCAGCCGCCGCGCTCGTTTGGCGTCAACCCGGTGGGCAACCGAATCAGTTCGCCCGCGCCCTGGGCGAGGGACACAAAGAGCCGCCCTACCCGTAGTGCCGGGTCCCACAGGACTCGGGTCCTGTCGGCCGTCTCGAATTCGTAGCTCAACTATCCCCACCACACTCTGATGCCCTCGTCAGGATACTGCTCCCGCAGGTGCTGTATCCGGCGTCCGCGAGCATCTCCACCGCCGGGCCGTCCACCAGGAGCTTGACCAGGCCCAACTGGCGGGCATGGGTGATGTCCGCGCAGCAGCTGGTCTGGCCGGGCTGCAGAACAGCACCCGCCCGTTCCGGTCGGTGAGGACCATGCTCTTTTCGTCCCGTGGCCGGTCGGCGGACCCGGATCTCAGGCCCGTCGAGGATCCCGGTCTGCCCGCTGGCTCCGAGGTGGTCGATGACCTCGGCCAGTGATCGCAGCCGGAGGCCGGGGTTGATCGTGCACCCCCGCTCGGCGAGCAGGGTCCGTATCTCGCCTTCGGTTCCTCGTCGGCAGGGATCCCGTCGAGCCGGCACCCGTTGATCCGGCGATTGCTGACGGTCCCTGCACGGTCCCCACCACCCGACCGTGATCAACCATCCGGAGCTCGACGTCTCACCGCTTACCGTGCACACGAGCTGGTTAGGGCTGTGCCGTAACTGCTGGTCACGGAACTGGCCAGGGTGCGGAAACTGCGTAGCTGCTCAGCTCGCGGTGCCGGTATCGTCCGGTCTCCCGACCCGCCGTACCGGCGGTCTACGTTCAGAGAGCGATGCAGATGACCAGCCAGCATGCAACGACGACCCTGTGGCGCCCGACTGGCCCCAAGGAGCTGGATCTGGTTCGGGAGCTGAACTGGCGTGCCTGGCCGCCCCGGCTGCCCGAGCAGCCGATCTTCTACCCGGTCCTCAGCGAGGACTACGCGGTCAGGATCGCGCGGGACTGGAACGTGAAGCACGACGGCGCCGGTTTCGTCACTCGTTTTGAGGTGGAGTCGGAGTTCTTGAGCCGGTATCCCGTCCAGCAGGCGGGCGGGCAGACGATCCTCGAACTCTGGGTTCCCGCCGAGGAGCTGGACGACTTCAACGCCCGCATTGTCGGCGAGATCCAGGTGGTCCACGAGTTCCGCTGAGGCCGGTGGGCTGACGGGGCACGCTGGCCCCTGGTCTCAGTTTCCTGGTCGGTCAGTTCTGCAGTGCTCGCAGAGTGGCGTGCAGGTCGGTGGTGCGGGGCTGGTTGTGAGGGAGTTTGGCGAGGGCGGCGGCCATGCCGCAGGTGTTGGTGGCAGCGGAGAAGATCAGTCCGGTGCCGATGGCGGCGGACAGCCAGCGGGCGGGGCGCCAGCGGGTGCCGGCGGCGAGGCCGAGGACGACGAGGGCAGCCCCGTCGACATGCTCGCCGGCGACGTCCGGGACGCGGGGCGGGTCATGGACGCGGTCGAGGGCTGCGACACCGTCTTCCATCTCGCCGCGCTAATCGGCATCCCCTACAGCTATGACTCCCCCGGGGCCTACGTCCAGACCAACATGGTCGGCACCGAGAACGTGGCCGAAGCCTGCCGCCGGCACCAGGTGCGGCGCCTGGTGCACACCTCCACCAGCGAGGTCTACGGCACCGCACGCACCGTGCCGATCAGCGAGGACCATCCGCTGCAGCCTCAGTCCCCCTACTCCGCGTCCAAGATCGGCGCGGACATGATGGCGCTGTCGCACTGGCACGCCTTCGAGTTGCCGGTGACAGTCGTACGCCCCTTCAACACCTACGGCCCCCGGCAGTCCGCCCGTGCGGTGATACCCACCATCCTGTCCCAACTGCACGCCGGAGCAAGGCAGATCAGGCTCGGCTCACTCACGCCCACCCGCGACTTCACCTACGTCACCGACACCGCCCACGGCTTCCTGGCCCTGGCCGCCTGCGACCGCGCCCTCGGCCACGCCGTCAACCTCGGCACCGGGCAGGAGATCTCCGTCGGCGACCTCGCCAAGGCGCTCATCAACGCCTCCGGCCGCGACGCCGAGATCGTCGTCGACCCGGATCGGCTGCGGCCGACGGGCAGTGAGGTCCACCGGCTGCTCTCCGACAACTCCGGCGCCCGGGAGTGGGCCGGCTGGGAGCCGCGGGTCCCGCTCGACGAAGGACTGCGGCGCACCTCCGACTGGGTCGCCGACAACCTCCACCTCTTCGCCGCCGACCGCTACCAGGTCTGATCAAGCCGCGGTCCGACAGCGTGTCTTCAGCGTCGGCGGCCCTCGCAGGCCACGTGGGCCGCCGACGCCCAGACCACGATCCTGTTCGGCAAAGTTGTTGTGACACCAACTGAGGGATCACGGTCCCCTAAAGAGAGCATTTGATCCAGGCAGTTGGTGTTCTGGGGTGATTTTGTGACTGCCGTGGTTGGCGGTCGTTGATGAGGCGTGAGTGTTCGTCGTCCGTACCGCAGTGATGTGTCCGACGTCTGCTGGGCTTTGATCGAACCGGTCTTCACCGTTTTGCGGGCGAGACGGACAGGCCCCGGCACAGCGGCTCGGGTGCACGACCTGAGGGAGATCGTCAACGCGATCCTCTATGTCAACCGCACGGGCATCCCTTGGGAGTACCTGCCGCACGACTTCCCGCCCTTCAAGACCGTCTACGGCTACTACGCGAAGGGGGAAGCCGACGGCACCACCCAGCAGGACGAAGTTCATGCTGGCCCGAAGTGGCCGGCGGGCCAATGCGGAGTCTGATGTGGCATGGACGAACTCATCGACGACTCCCCCGGGGTGATCACAGCGTTCCTGCGGCCCTGGGCCATGCGCGAACTGCCCGGCGTGGGCGCGAAGACGGCCGCGAAACCCCGGCGTCGCCGGCGTCCCCCAGGTCACACTGCAGCGCCTCCTCGGCTCGCGCGCAGGCCGTGCCCTCCACAAGCTCGCCCAGGGCCGCGACACCACGGTCGTCGACCCCGCCCCGGCCCCGGAAAGCCGCAGCACGGAGCACCGCTTCCCCCGGGACGAACGCGACCCAGCCCAGCACCGGCGCGTCCTGCTCGCCCTCGCCGACGACCTCGGTGCCCGGCTCCGCGCCCCCGGCCAGATCGCTGCGGGCGTGACCTGCACCATCCGCTACGCCGATCTGAGCGCCACCCGCCGCTGCCGGACCCTGCCCAAAGCCCACCACCGGCTTGGGACACCGATGAGTTCTGCGGCGTCCGGCCGTCTAACTCTCAGCAAGCCTGAGAAGCCCATCAGCTGCCCGGGAAGGATGAGAAAAGTGAAATACATGATCCAGATGAACGTGCCTGCCGATCAGTGGGACGCCATCATGTCGGGGTACTCCAAGGCAGACATGGAGGCCATGTTCGCCCACATGAACGCCCTCAATGAAGACCTCACCGCCGCCGGAGAGTGGGTGGAGGGGCAGGGACTCGGCGGCCCCTCCCTGGTCAAGACGGTACGGGCTGGAAGCGACGGGCGTCCCCAGGTGACGGACGGGCCGGACCACGCGGGCTCCATCCTGGCCGGGTATTGGGTGGTCGACGTCAAGAGCGAGGACCGGGCCCTGGAGATCGCCGCACGGGCATCGGCATGCCCGGGAGCGGGCGGGAAACCCAGCAACGACCCCGTCGAAGTACACCTGATCCCGGGAGACCCGGCCCAGGCCTGAACCGGGCGCAGCCCCGAGAGGGCCACCGCGGCCTGTGGGCCGGTGCCCGGCTTCGGCCACGGTGGCTCATCACGGGGGCACGACCGCTCCTAGCTGGACCGAGGCGGCCCATCCGCACTGGGAAACCCGCGAGCGCGGCTGGTCGGTGGCCTGGCAACGCCACTGCGCCACCCTGAACAACCTCCTGACGCTGGAGGCACTCTTTGTGGCGCTCGTCGCCTCACGCCTGGCCAGCACGGAATCGAAGAGCAGCCGTCCTGGCGGCACGGCGAGACTCTGGGCCGACATCACGAGTTCAAGTTCAGTAGAACCGCGAGCGTTTCCGGCCGGGGCATCTGGCCCGTGGAGTGTGCGGATCGAATCGACCGAACAAGGGCATCGTCGGCGCCCCGTAGCCGCCGTCTACGCTCTCGGCATGCAGCGCAGCGATGTCACGCGGGACGACGGCACATGGGTGGGCCTGTCCTTGGATGTACAGGACCGACACCAGCCGGAGCTGTGCGTTTTCAGCGCTGGGCGCCGGCTGCTGGTCTCCCAGCTGTCGCGACCTGTGCTGCTCGCCGTCGTCGAAGAGCCCCTCCAGGGCGTGGACTTCTGGCGTACTGACGAATACCGCTCCTTCGTCCCACCGCTGCGCGCCGACGTGGCGCGTGACCTGTCGGGCAGCCCGGAAAGGTGGGCTCACCGTTTCGCGCAATACCTCAGCGACTCGCCGGGCAGCCCGTTGCACGAGGGCCGATGGCTACTATCGTGCGAGAGCCCGCTCCAGCGCTGGCGCCACGCTGCCACTTCGCATGCCGAGTACTGGAGCTCGATGCTCGTCGAGGGCCATACGGACGGATACATCGACTGGTTTTTCCACTCCACATCGTTCGAGGTCCTGCCGCTGCGGCCAATGCCCGGCCCGGGCGACAGCCGGGTCAAGGCCTACCGCAAGCAGGTCCGTCAGGGGACGCTCCCACCCGTTCTGTTGTGGTGGGTCAGTGGTCTGGACTGTCATGTGATCCTGGACGGCCACGCACGACTCGCCGCGGCGATCGCCGAGTCCATCGAGCCTCCGCTGCTGCAGTTGCACCGCACCGTGCCGCGCGATGACCTGGCCGCACGTACCGATGACGCTGTGGGCTTCTATGAGTACGAACTGGCACGCTTCGCCGAACTCCGCGCCGTCCACGGTCCCACCGTCCCGGACGGCGCCGCCACCGCCGGCCCACAACTCGTCCGCCTCCTTCACGATCTGAACACCGCGGAACAGCCGACCTGGGCCTGGTCCCTGCCCGGAGGGGAAGGCCAGTGGCGTCGCATCGCACGCGAGGTGACCATCGGAGAGGGGTGGCTCCGTACCTGAGCCCTGCCGAATCGCTCCCTCGGCCATCACGTCCGGCCGTGCTACCAGGGACGCTCACCCCGCGACGAAGGGCCGCGTCTCCCGGGTGCAAGTTCGCATGCGTACGCGGCTCTGGCGCAAAACGGTGGGGGTGGCTGCACGGAAGACGGGATCATCGGAAAGAGCTGTTGTGAGTGGCATTCATGCGATCAGTCTGCCCTCGCCCACCGACAACGCCGACCGGCAAGGCGGCTTCTACTCCCTGGCCGACCCCGGCATCAACGGCGCGTTCCACCTCGACATTCTCTCCACCATGACTCGGTCGGTCCTGCCAGCCAGGACCAGTCAGTGCCGGAAGCGGGCCGTCTCTCCGTCGATCCTGATCAGAAAGTCCGTGATGGGGTCGCCGCCTCCCTCGGGTACGAGAATGAGCCCCGCAGCATGAATCACCTCGTCTGCTGCCAGGGCGGCCTCTACGTCACCGCGAACCCATGCATCCCGCGAAACAGAGAAGAGAGGGCGGAGGTCGTCCCAAGCGGGAGCAGGCTCGAAGTGGCAGTCCGACCAGAACATGTCGATCTCTTCGAGGGCCAACGTCCCTACGAGGCGATCTTCCTGCCTGAGCTGCCAGCTCTTCTCCGCCATGTCACCCCCTCCCCCGATGCGCGAGACCGGGACGGTTCCTGACGAGGCCGGCGGACCCATCGGAGGCGTGTTCTACGTCGTCAACCACATCGAGCAGGTCGGCAAGCCGCAGGTCGTGAAGAAGGCCGAGGGCTGCGACGGCTGGTGGGACCAGCTCGCCTACGACGGCGACTGCACGATGACCCAGAAGATCGGGTACAAGGCCGACCTCGACCTGTACATGTGCACCACGGAGGTATGGGCGAACTCGTGCCCCTCCGCGGACACGCTCTACCTGGGCGAGCACAAGACGGGCACGCTGTACGACGAGGTCACGCACAATATCACGATCGCGGAGTACCAGCAGGGCGTCGACCCCGTCGACATCCTCTTCGGCAGCTGGATCCGATGCGCCCAGAAACTCACCCCCGGTGGTGAGAACGGAAGTTGGGGCGGCTGCGCCTGGGCTGTGGTCGATGTGGCCCTACTGTTCGCAGGCAAGATCATCCGTCCCATCGCGGACGCCGTCCGGGCGCTGGACGGTGCCGCCAGGACCGGAATCGGATTCATCGACGCGTGGGCGGCCCTGCGCTCCCTCCGGTTGTCCGAGGTCGCTGTCGCGGGCATCGCCAGCAAGATCATGCAGGCGGTGTTCGAGGCGTGCGAAGCAGCCGCTTCGAGAGCGCTGCCGGCGGCCGGCGCTCGGGCGTTCGCTGCCCAGAGCTCGAACGAGGAGTGCATACGGCAGGTCCTCAGGGACCTGGTGAAGGACGGAGACCACGTCGTCCTCGGCATCAACCCCTACGCGGACGACCTGGCGACGACGATCGGCGCCAAGACGTTCAACAACGGTGCCTACGGCACGAACCTGCCACTGGACGGTCGGAGTCGAAAGGACGGTGTCCAACCCCAACGTGCGGCTGACGGTCTCACTGGACGGCGTCGCCGGCGCCGCCAACGCCGACGACGCGCTCAGGAAGCTCCTGGAGCGGGGTGAGACGATCAAGGGCGGCGACTGGGAGCTGATCAGGTCCAGCGGCTTCGGCACCGCGTGGGAGATGATAAAGCTGCGCACCGCGGTCAGGCTGGGCCAACGTAACTGGACGTCGATCGAGTGGCGCATGGGCGGCAAGAAGGTCTACCCCGAGCGCTTCAAGCTGCCCAACGGGGAGCCGGTGCCGTGATCAAGAGAGGGCTTCGGGCATGACCGATTTCATCCGTACCGGAAGGCTGTTCCGAGTGGTCGGGTTCAACCCGTCCCACCGGCAGCTGTTCCTGCGGAGCGAAGCAACGCTGATCGACGGGACCTCGACCCACATCGAGGTGCATGTCGGCAACGTGAGGCTGATGTTCCTGCAGCCCTACTACCGCAACGGCCTGCACATCCGGCGCGCCAGTCCGGAGGAGTTCGCGGTGCTGGCGGAGCGGCACGGGCTGGAGCCCGAGGAAGCGATCTATACCTGGATGCTGGACCCTGACGGTGACAGCTTCGTTGTCGGCAGCCCTCCGGACTGGCGCGAGGCGGAGTACGCGCTGATGGGCGGCCGGGAGTCGCTGTACGCCGGGCCCTGGCCACCGGACTTCCCGACGGATTCGGGGAACCTTTTCTGACGCCTCGACGACGCGGACACGAACGGTGAGGGCGGCACCCGCATCGCGGGTGCCGCCCTCAGCCGGTTACTCCTGGTCCAGCATCCAACGCGACTCGAACTCGAAGCCCACAGACGGCGGGCGGCTGCGCGGGTCCGTTCGCGTACATGCTGGGAAGAGCCGATGCCGTCGAGCAGGGCGTAGGCGCGGGCGCCTGTGGGGGCTGTTCGTAGGGCTGGTGCATCGCATTGCGTAGCGCGAAGGCCGGCGAACTGTGCGGTGGCGTAGGTGGGCAGGGGGCTCCGATCAATGTTGTGGTGGCAGTGGCTGGACCCTGCAGCCTCGGGGGGCAAGCCGTACAACCCTCCACTCGGCAGACGACGAGCCTCCGTAAATGAGGGAGCTTGCGGCCTCTCGGAAATTGGCTCGGCCGCATAGAGCAGCACAAGGCACAGTGACCGGCATGAACGAACCAGGGCTGGCGCGCGACGGAACGATTGCACGCGAAGGCGCACTGGCCCGAGTGCCGGCTGCCTTCACCCCTGTCGTCAAGGCAGCCCGCACGCAGATCGCCGAGACGTTCGACAGCACACGACTGCACAGCGCCTACCTCTACGGCAGCATCCCCCGCGGCACCGCCACCCCCGGAGTCTCCGACCTCGACCTCCAGCTCGCACTCCACCAGGAGCCCATGGTGGTCGATCGCGCCGATGCCACGGCGATCGAGATCGCACTCGACAACACGTTCTCCCAGGTCGACGGCGTCGGGATCCTGCTGACCAGCACGCGCACTCTGCTCAGCGACCTCGAACGTCACGATGCCGGATTCTTCATCGCCTGCCTGTGCACCCCGCTGCTTGGCCCCGACCTTGCCGAGCAACTACCCCGATATCGCCCCACTGCCCTGCTCGCCCGCGAGACGAACGGCGACCTGGCCCTCGCGCTGCAGCGCTGGCGCACCCGAGCGGCGGACGCCGCCACCGACGCCGAGCGAAGGGCCCTCAGCCGCGTCGTCGCACGCCGCATCGTCCGCACAGGATTCACCCTGATCATGCCCGGCGGCTGGACGAGCGACCTCATCGAGTCCGCCGCGCTCTTCGGCCGCTACTACCCCGAGCGCGCTGAGCAGATGCGCGTGGCCGCGGCCACCGGCCGAGACCCCTCGCCCGATCCGGCAGTGCTCGCTCTGCTCATGAACGACCTGGCGCCATGGCTCGCAGCCGAATACAAGGCCGTGCACGGCGAGAAAACCCCGCGACCCTGAACAGCTCTTCCCACCAAAGCTGTTGATCCTGGCTCTATGTCGGTGAAGCGGACCTCTCCCAGGCTGCCGGCTCGGCGGCCGGCGTCTGGGATGTAGACCTGTTTGAGGACGTCGGCGGGGATCACCTGCAACAGGCGCTCATAGCCCCGGTTCCTGGGCGTTTCAGAGGCAGGCTGCGTACTGCTGTGGGAGGGCGAGGTGAGGTGGCTGATACCGGCCGCCTGCCGGTCAGCTCGTTCGTCTAGCCTGACGCCATGACGATCCTGCTGCCTGACGACCGGTTGGCCCGCTCGTCCGTGGTCGCTAACAGCAGCATGAACCGTGAGCGAACGCTGACCGGAGTCAACAGCTACACACGGGAACTTGGGTTCGATCCGGCGCTATGGCTGCTGGACCGCGGCGGTGAGGCGTCCTGGTTGGACCTGTGCAGCGGGGAAGGCCGTGCCCTGAACGCGGCAGCCGGCCGCCTGCCCCCAGGAGCTGTCCTCACCGGAATCGATCTGGTCGGCCCCCTGGTCCCCCAAAGCGCCCAGGGGCAGGTCGAGTTGATCGCCGCCTCGCTGGCCGAATGGCGGCCCGACCGTCCGTACGACCTCATCACCTGCGTGCATGGCATTCACTATCTCGGCGACAAGCTCGGGACCATCGCCCGTGCGGCCTCATGGCTCACACCTGACGGCCTGTTCGCCGCGCATCTCGACCCGGCGTCAGTACGTCATCCCGACGGGACCAGCGCGGCACGCCCCGTCCTGACGGCGCTGCGGGCTGCCGGATTCACATACCACTCCCGCCGACACCTGCTCGTCCTGCGGGGCAGGCGCGACATCGAGCTTCCTTTCAGCTATCTCGGCGCCGACTCCGCGGCCGGTCCCAACTACACAGGCCAGCCCGCGGTCGCGTCCCACTACCACCGGAACCTGCGGAGTCGCACCACGCGCTGACGGCCGACGTGCGACGCCGCCATCATGACACCACGTGAAGATCTCAGCGAGACGGAGCGGCACGTCATGGACTCCATCGACAGGACGAGCGCTGACAGCGTCCGCGTGGACGAGAAGATCGAGCTGCAGTTCGCCGACAGTCCCACGACGTAACAACTGAGAGATGGCCCCGTGCGAATCGAGCGTATGCACCTTCTGGCACTCATCCATGAGCTCACAAGCCCTCGCGCCGAGTTGCGCTCTTCTGCCAGTGACCGAATCCAGGATTGGATGAGCACTTTCTCCTCCGAAGACGGCAGGATGCTGTCCGAGATCCTCGCCATGGCCGCATCCTGCGAGCTGGACAGGAGTTCAATGGAAACTCAACTGCACGCGCTCTCGGAACTTGAAGCTGCCGACAAAATCGGTGATGCGGATCTTTCGCCGCTCAAAGCAATCGCAGCCGAAAGACTCCACGTTGAGCACGCGGAGTACTTGCAGGATCTTTCCTCCTACCTGGGAGCGGGGAGAGAGGATCCTATGAGCTGATCACGGCACTCAGGACGCTCCGTCAAATTTCTGGGCGCACTGGATATGGGATTGTGGCAGCGCAACCGGGAGGGCCGCCCGCGAAGCCCGGCGAGCTACATCACTCCGATGCCGGGTCGCAGGTCGGAATCAACTGGTCGTCACAGCACCTCGCTACCACAGGCATCGCGGCCTCCATCGGCTCGGTCGGTGACGCGTACGACAACGCGCTCATGGAGAAGACCATCGGCCCGTTCAAGACCGAGGTCATCAAACCGCAGCATCCCTGGAAGGCCCTCTCGCACCTCGAGCTCGCCACCGCCGAGTGGGGCGACGGTACAACCACCGGCGGCTTCACAGCGAAACAGGGCACATGCCGCCCGTCGAATACGAAGCCAGCTACTACCGAGCAACCACGAAACACCAGGTCGTCATCAACGTCTGAGATCTCTACCGAACTCGGAACGGTTCACTGCGGGATCCGCAGAGATGGGACGGTGTGCGCTCGGGCGCTTCCTTGCGGACGAACGCGCGCCGCAGCGCGTGGTACGGAGCGTCAGGATCCGAAAACGTACGGAACATGCGGCCGAGTTCCTCATCCCGGTAGGCGGCCAGCGGCTTGACCGCTTCCTGCCGCTCCCGTTCCGGCTCCTTGGCCGCGATCCGGGCGCGTGCGCCAGGTGACGAGGCGAGCCGGGTGGCCACACGCCGGACCTCACCGGAGAACTCCTCTGGGGCACATGCGACCAATCGGTCCACCAGACCGAGCCGGAGCCCGCCGGCGGCGCTTACCGGCAGCGCCTCCTGCATGAGCCGGTCGGCAACCGCGGCGCCCACCCGACGCGGTAGCGAGTACGTCCAGTACTCGGAGCCGTACAGTCCCATGAGCCGGTAGTGCGGGTTCAGGACCGCACCCGACCTGCACCACACCTCGTCCGCGGCCAGCGCCAGCATGACCCCACCCGCGGCGGCATTGCCGCCCATGGCGGAGACCACCAGCCGGTCGGTGGTCGTCAGTACGGCCTCCACCAGGTCGTCCATGGCCTGGATATTCTCCCAGGAGGCGGCGGCGGGGTCGTCGGCGGCCTCGATCACGTTCAGATGGATTCCGTTGGAGAAGAAGTCCCGGCCGCCGCCCAGGATTAGCAGTGTGGTCGGCCGTGAGCAGGCCGCACGGTAGGCGTCGAGGAGCCTCCGGCAGTGCGCTGTGCTCATGGCGCCGCTGGGGAAGGAGAACGACAGGAACCCAGCTCCCCCTTCCTCGTGATAGCGGATGTCCGACCAGGTGCGCTGGACGCTGCCCAGATGTGGCGGGGCGGAATGCTCGGGCAGGCGGGGCAGCCGGTCTCCCAGAGCCTGTGCGGCGGGCAGTTTGAACGTGACGGGTTCTCCGGCCTTGCGTCGGAGGCGCAGTTCGGGGATCCACACGGCGCCATCGACGGTGGCGCGGCAGATCGCACCGGCTCTGGTGGCCAGCAGCTCCCCCGGATGGCCACGCAGTTCGCCCTCCGGGTGGCCCCCGTGCAGGAACCACTCGTCACCCAGGAGGCTGTCCAGCACACCGGGATGCGAGTCGCCGGCGCGCAGCTTGCGCAGAACGGTCTGCGTGGTGTCCGACTCCCAGATGACACGCCGGAGATCCTGGTGGAACCGGGGCCGCGGCCGGGCGATATCGCCCGCTCGTGCCGGGATCTGTGGCTGTGGAGTGTGGGCTCCCGATGCAAAACGTTCAACAGCGAGGAGCACCGCAGCCGCGGCAGCGTCGGACACCTCGTTCCGGTACAGGTCGCTCTTGCCCACCTGAGGCACCGCGCAGTCAAGCGTGGCCCACACATCACCGCCGTCCATCTCCGCGTTGGCCTGCAGAACCGTGACGCCCCAACGGTCGACTCCCTCGTGGATCGCCCAGTCGAGCGAGGACGGCCCTCGATCACCCACGGGGCCGGGATGCACAATCAGAAACGTATGCGCGGCCCAGACATCCTGGGGCACAACCCTCTTGAGCATGGGCGCCACAACGAGTTCGGGGTGGTGTCTGTCGACTGCGTCTCTGAAGGAGGTGTCATGCAGCGCGAGCTCCACCACCACACTGTGGCCCCGGTCCCGCAGTTCGGCGTGAACGCGCTGCGTGAGGCTGTTGAAGGCGCTCGCCATCAGCAGGATGTGCACGGCAATCTCCTGTCGCCCTGGCGCCCCGACATCGAGAACGAGTCCGGACGCCTGCGATCCTCGGTGCCCCGAGGCCGAGCAGACCGGGTACCGGGCCGTTACGTCACTCGAAAGCGGACACAGCGGCCACCACTCGGCGGCGGCGCATGCGCGCGTGCACGGCGCACCGTTCGCACTGGACAGTCCCGCCTGGCCTACCAGCCTCGCGCGTGCCGAATATCAGGGCGCCCAGCTCAGTATTCGGTTGTTCATGAAGGGCTGAACCTGCGACGGGTCACCGGCATGAACGTGGCACTGGGAGACAGGCTCAGGTTCGCCGCAGAGGTCGGAGAACGTCCGCGTCCCCTCGCGGGCTTCTTCCTCACGATGACCGGGTGCCCCGTTCGTCACCGCAGTCGCCGGATGTCGCCGCGAACCCGGTAGAAGCCGCCCGATGCCGGGTGCAGGGCGTCAACCACATACCGTGCGCCGGCCTCCCGGATGGCCCTGGGGAACTGCACGTTCCACGACCCTTCATAGCCGTCGGACAGCACATGGACCCGGGTCCGGCCGCCTTCCTGGACGCACTCCACGACGACCGAGCCGGCCGGTGCGGTGCTCACCGTTGTCACGGCCGCGACTGTGGTGGCCGGTTCGTAGGTGGGCAGCGCTGCCGCGAGCTTGACGTCCCTAGCGACGGGGACCGTGCCCTGCTGGGCGGCGGTGATCGCGGCCTCGCTCGCGTCCACGCACACCAGGGAACCGTCCGAGGTCACCAGATAAAGCCGCTCGTCCCGGTACTGCATGGAGAGCGCCGAGCCCGCGCCCGTGCCGAGCTTCCACAGACGCGTGCCGTCCTCTGCGAAGCAGTACACCGAGGAAGCGGCGTCGGCGGCGAAGACGAAGCGGCCACCGGGCGAGGTCGCGCAGGAGTACACGGTGCTGTCACACGCGTACACCGCCTCGACGCGGCCGTCCTCCTTCGCGAGGCGCTGGACCTTCCTGTGGGCCGTGCCTGCGTAGACGGCGGTGTCTTCCTGCCAGCCGAAGAGCACTGCGCCCTGGCTGTCGGTGTGCCAGATTTCGCGGCCTCCGTCGGGGGCGTATGCCGTGATGCCTCTGGTGTCGCCGTAGTAGACGGCGTCGCTGTCGGCGCGGACCATCCAGGCGTGCTCGCCTTGGCCGGTGCGGGACCACTGGTGTTCGTCCTCGTGGTCGATGACGGTGAGTCGGCCGGATCGGTCGGCGACGTTGAGGACACCTTCATGGATGTCGAGCCAGAAGATGTCGACGTCTGCGGCGATGTCGTAGGCGGCGAAGGGCAGTTTTGAGGACAGGTCGTAGACCCGGCCGTCGTCGCAGCCTGCGTAGATCCAGAAGTCGTCGGCGACCAGGCACTTCACTCCCTCGGGGAGGGAGAAGTGGGCCTGGATCTCGCCGGTGTGGCTGAGGGTGTAGACGTCGCCGGCCTGGTTGCCGACCCAGCAGTGGTCGTCGTCGACGTGGATGCCGAAGGCGGATGAGCCGGTGCGGAATCGCCACAGGACTGGCGCGACCGCGCGGGCGGTGGAGGGTGCGGAGGTGACGGCGCGGCGGGTGACGGAGCGGGCTGCGCGCTGTCCCTGGACTGCGGGGGCGTACCCCTTGCGGACCTTCTCGCCTATCTTCTTCGCTGCCGCGGCGCGTGCTTTGTCCGCTGTGGTGAAGTTGGAGGTCTGTGTCTGTCCGGCGGCGCCGATGCGTCCGTAACGGACCGACACCACCAGTCCGTCGACGGTCACTTCGTAGAACTTGTGCGCGCCGGCGCCGTCCTGCGAGAGCTCCAGATAGGTCTTCGTCGTCATGCCGAGAACGGTAGGGCCGACCACTGACAACGGGCCGGACCGAGGCGGCAGCCGCTCCCGCTGGGCGGGACTGCGCGCTGTCCGGCTGGTCTGGGCGTGGCCTCTCATCGAGCCGGGGGCGTGCCCGCCTGTCCCGAGACTCCGATAGTCATGGATGTGACTATTCCGGTTCTTGAGTATGATGGGCTAGAGCAAGACGCGGGAACTGAGAGAGCGGGTGGAGGGAGTGGTTCGATGGCTCTGAGACATGCCGTGTTGGCGGCTCTGCTGGACGGTGAGTTCAGTGGGTACGAGCTGGCCAAGGCGTTCGATCTGGGTGTCGCGAACTTTTGGCATGCCCTCCCCCAGCAGCTCTACGCGGAGCTGGCCAAGCTGGAGAAGGACGGGTTGGTCACGGGCCGGCAGGTGGTGCAGGAGACGCGGCCCAACAAGCGGCTGTTCCAGGTCACTGATGCAGGGCTCGGCGAGCTGGAGCGGTTTGCGGTGGCTGCGTCGAAGCCCTCGTTCATCCGGGACGACCTGCTCGTCAAGGTTCAGGCCGTCGACCGTGTCGATGCCGGGCCGGTGATCGAGCAGCTGGAGGCGCGCGCGGCGGCCGCCGAGTCGAAAATCGAGCTGCTCGAGAAGCTGCTGAACCGGATGCGTGGCGACGTGGACGAGGAGGCGTTCCTGCGTGACGGTGAGCCGGTCGGCCCGTACCTGACGTGCCGGCGCGGACTGGTCTTCGAGGAAGAGCACCGGAGCTGGTGCTTGAGCACCGCCGCGGTGCTGCGGGAGCGGCAGGTGTCCCGTGCCGGAAACTGAGCACCGCGAACGCCGCGTTTTCGAGCGCTATGTGGCTCTCGGCGACAGTCAGACCGAGGGCGTCGGTGACGGTGACGACGTCACCGGGCTGCGTGGCTGGGCCGATCGGCTGGCGGAGCTGCTGGCCGTCGCCAACCCGAGGCTCCAGTACGCGAACCTGGCCGTTCGCGGCCGCGTCGCTCGCCAGGTTCGCTCCGAGCAGTTGGGTCCGGCTCTGGCTCTGCGCCCTGATCTGGTCACTGTCGTGGCCGGGGTCAACGACATTCTGCGGCCGCGGTACGAGGCCGTCGAGGTGGCCGACGAGTTGGAGGCGATGTTCGCCGCGCTGACGGCGTCCGGGGCCCAAGTGGTCACGCTGGCCTTCCCCGACCTGTCGAAGATCGCGCCCATGGCCCGTCCGCTGGCGCCCCGGTTGACCGATCTGAACGCCCGGGTGCGTGCCGCGGCGTCCCGGCACGGGGTCACGGTCGTCGACACCGGTGGGTACGCGGTCACCACCGATCCGCGGTTGTGGACGGTGGACCGGCTGCATGCCGGCCCTCTCGGACATGAGCGGATCGCCGCGGCTGTCGCCCACACCCTGTGCCTGCCCGGCAGTGACGACGCCTGGTCGCACCCGCTGCCGCCTCTCTCAGCGCCGGGCGCGGTGCAGGCACTGACGGCCGAACTGCGGTGGGCTGCCGGTTTCCTGGGTCCCTGGATCGGCCGCCGCCTGCGCGGCCGGTCCAGCGGCGACGGCCGTTCGGCGAAGCGTCCGCAGCTGCTGCCCGTCGGTCCGCCTGGCCCGCAGGTGCCGGGGGAATTCGACGCCCGTTAGACAGGAGAGCACTAAACACCTGCGCCCGCCGCGGCGTCCCGCAGGCGCCGGCTGCTCAACCGCGCGGGGCGGAGTCCCCGTGCGGGTCTGCGCTGCCGGACAGCCGCCGGACAGGGATGCTGTGAGACGACGGCCCCGATCGGCCTGTCGCTCGGGCGGGTAGGGATGCGGCGTAGCGCCGCGCCAGCGGTCCCGCGCTGAGTCCGTGGGCGAGGACGCTGAGCAGCACGGTCAGGACGAGGACGGGAAGCACCTTCTGAGAGACGGAGGGGGCAAGACCTTCGAGTGCGAGCAGAGAGAAGATGATCGTCGCCAGTCCGCGGGGACCGAACCAGCCGATGAACAGGACCGTGGCACGATCCATCCGCGTGCCGAGCAGGGACAGAGCCACGGGCACCATCCTCACCACGGTCAGGCTCAGTACGGCGTAGAGGGCGGATTGCCAGGTCATGTGGGGGAAGGCGGCCGGGACCAGGACGGCTCCGAACAGCAGCCACACCAGCAGTGAGAGCACGGTTCCTGATTGCTCGGTGAATTCCAGCTGCCACTTGGGCGCGCCACCGTGCGCGGTCCCGAAGGCCAGTCCGGCGACGAACGCTGCGACGAAGCCGTTGCCGCCGATGGCGATCGCAGAAAGGTACGACAGCAGGGCGAGGGCCAGGACGGCCGGCCCGGCGAACTCCTCTGCTGCCCAGCCCTTGCGCAGCGCTGTACGCATCAGCCACCCACCGACCAGGCCGAGTACGGCGCCATAGGCGAGGCCGACGGCCAGTTCCTGGATCGCCGCGCCGCCTCCGTGTCCTTCGCCTGTGGCTGCGGCAGTACCGGCCAGTGCCATCACGACGACGGGAGTCGCAATGCCGTCGTTCAGTCCGCTCTCGACGTTGATCAAGCGGCGGACGCGTTCGGGGACTACGGGGTTGGTCATCATCGAGGCGCCCAGTGCCGCGTCGGTGGGGGCGAGCGCGGCGCCCACGAAGAGCGCCGCCCACCCGCTGACGCCGGGGAGGAGGCCGGTCGCCAGGAGCGTGCCGAGCCCGATGCACAAGGGCAGGCCGATGAGCAGAAGTCTCAGGTAGAGGCCGAGGTCGGGGCGTAGGACCGGAAAGGACAGCCGGGCGGCGTCGGTGAACAGGATCCAGGTCAGGCAGATCTCCGCCACCGCTTTCACCGTCTCGTGTGACAGGTTCAGGTCCATCGATCCCAGGCATGTCGCCAGCACCAGTCCCACGAGGACGAACACGGCCGGCGCGGTCAGCTCCACCCGTGCCGACCGTCGGGAGATGAGGCCCCACAGGAACAGCAGCAGCAGAACCAGTGAGATCGTTCCGTCCATCGGGGCAGCTCCAGGAGTCCGTACCGTCGAGGCCCAGTGCGAGCGCGATCGTGCCAGCCTGCGGCACACACCATTACACAACGGGACAATTCAGCGGATACGTGTCGCACCGGTCGTTCCGTGTCCGCCTGACGGCCCGCCACACAGTTGCGCGGCCGGCCTGCCGTGCGGCTGCGGCTGCCGCTGCGCGAGGCCAGCCGGCCCGTTGGTTGGTGGTGTCCGTCAGGGCCGGCAGGGGGACGGTGCAGGTCGCGCAGCGTGGCGGGCGGCGGGCTGGTCCCTGGGCCGCGGAGAGGGCGCGGTGGTGTTTCAGCACCCCGGGCGACGGACTGTCGTGGTGCTCCCGTCCCGGGCCGGATCCGGACGAAATCTCACAACGTACACCGCTTGACGCCTGTCAGGTCACAGTTGTCCGCAATAGACGCAGAAGTCTTTACAAGCCCGTGGGCTGCTGCGAGGGTCAACTCCCGCATGGGCGTTGCCGTGGGACGCAACGTCCTTTTCGTGGGGGGACAACGACATGATCCGTGGCTTTGCTCTGCCTGTTTTCCGCCGGCCATACCGGTTCGGATCACGGGGTCTGATCCTGCTGGCGCTGACGGCGACGCTCGTTGCCCTGCTGCCACTGCTGTCCTTGGGGGGCCGGGCGAGCGCCGGGCCGGGGGCATTGCCGATGGCGGATCCGACGGCACCGCCACCGGCGCCGCATCATCAGGCCGCGCCCGCTTCCGCGATGGAGCCGGCCGCGCCGACGCTGCCCCGGGACGGGTGGACGGCGACAGCGAGTGATCACGAGACGGTGCGAGGGGATCATCGCCCTATAAAGGTGCTGGACGGCGATCCGAACACCATGTGGCACAGCCGGTGGTCACCGACTGCGGCGGCGCTGCCGCACAGCATCACCATCGACATCAAGGAGACCGCGGTCCTGTCCGCGCTCGTCTACCGGCCCCGGGCGACCGGGGTCAACGGCCGGATCGGCGAGTACGCGATCCACCTGAGCTCCGACGGTGTCGCGTGGGGTGCGGCGGTGGCAACCGGCACGCTCGCCGACGACGCCACGGTCAAGACGTTGAGCTTCGCACCGAAGGGGGCCCGGTTCATCCGGCTCACCGCGACGACGGAGGCCGGTGGCCGCGGCCCGTTCAGCAGCGCCAGTGAGATCAACCTGCTCGGCGACCCGGGGACGGCCGCGTCCGTGGTCGATCTGCCGCGCGAGGGCTGGACGGCGTCGGCAAGCAGCTTCGAGACAGCACGCGGCGCGCACAGTGCGGCAGGCGTGCTGGACGGCGACCCGGACACCCTGTGGCACAGCCGCTGGTCACCGACCACGGCAGGGTTCCCGCACACCATCACCATCGACATGAAGACGGCCCGGCCCGTCTCCGCGCTCTCCTACGAGCCGCGGCGGATAGGCGTCAACGGCCGCATCGGCGCGTACGCGGTCACCACCAGCCTGAACGGCACCGCGTTCGGTACGCCGGTGGCGAGCGGGAGTTGGAAAGACGACGACACCCTGAAGGGGGCGACATTCACGCGGACAGTGAACGCCCGCTACGTGCGCCTCACCGCGACGAGCGAGGCCGGCCGGCGGGGACCCTGGGCGTCGGCGAGTGAAATCCGTGTCAGCACTCCCGCCGCACCCGCAGCGCACGGGATGTGGGGGAAGGTGACGGGCTTCCCGCTGGTGCCGGTCGCCACGGCGGTGCTGCCGAACAACAAGATGCTGGCGTGGTCGGCGTACGGGATCGACCGTTTCGGCGGCAGCAACGGCTACACCCAGACCGCGATCATGGACTTGGCGACAGGGCGGGTGACGCAGCGGCGGGTGGACAACACCGGGCACGACATGTTCTGTCCCGGCATAGCGGTCCTCAGGGACGGGCGGGTGCTGGTCACGGGCGGCTCGAACGCGGAGCGGGCGAGTGTCTACGATCCGGCGACCGACGCCTGGACCTCGACGTCGGACATGAACATCGCCCGCGGCTATCAGGCCATGACCCTGCTGTCCACCGGTGACGCGTTCGTCCTCGGTGGATCGTGGAGCGGCGGCGGCAGCGCGAAAGGCGGTGAGGTCTGGTCGTCGGCGACCGGCACATGGCGCAAGCTCAGCGGCGTTCCCGTCACCACGACGATGACCGCCGACCCGCGCGGCGCCTACCGGGCCGACAACCATCAGTGGCTGCACGCCACCTCCAACGGGCGGGTGCTGCACCTGGGCCCGAGCAAGCAGATCAACTGGATCTCCACCAGCGGCAACGGAACCATCACCGCAGCCGGCCGGCGTGCGGACTCCCCGGATGCGATGAACGGCAACGCGGTCGCCTACGACATCGGCAAACTCCTCACCCTGGGCGGTGCGACGGCGTACGAGAACGTGAAAGCGACCCGGCGCGCCTACACCGTCGACCTCAATGAGGGGGGCACGCCGGTCAGTTCGCGGACCGGGGACATGGCCTACGCCCGTGCTTTCGGCAACAGTGTGGTGATGCCGGACGGGAAGGTCGCGGTGTTCGGCGGACAGTCGTTCCCGGTGCCGTTCAGTGACGCGACCTCGGCGATGACGCCGGAGATCTGGGATCCGGCGACAGGGAAGTTCACGCGGATGGCGTCGATGGCGGTGCCGCGGAACTATCACAGTGTCGCCAACCTGCTGCCCGACGGGCGGATCTTCACCGGGGGCGGCGGGCTGTGCGGTGCGTGTGCCACCAACCATCCCGACGGGGCGATCTTCACACCCCCGTATCTCCTCAACGCGGACGGCAGCGAGAAGACCCGGCCCGTGATCACCGGCGGTGTCCCGGCCCGCGCGGCGAACGGGGCGCAGCTGGTGGTGACGACGGATGCGGAGGTGTCCTCGTTCGCGCTGGTGAGAGCGGGGGCCGCGACGCACTCCACCGACAACGACCAGCGCCGCGTTCCGCTGACATACCGTCAGACTGCTGCGGGGGCCTACGAGGTGACCGTGCCGGCCGATCCGGGGGTGGCGCTGCCGGGCACATACTTCCTGTTCGCGCTGAACACCGGGGGCGTGCCCAGCAAGGCGAGGATGCTCACCGTGGGCTGACAGCCACCCGCATTTCCCAACGGGCGCCCGGTAGCCCCCTGCTTGCGCGGGGTGGTGCCGGGCGCACCGGGTTTCCGGGGTGCCGCCGGGCTCACTCGGGGTCGCGCGGGTGCTGGGTGGCACCGGGTGCTTACGCCACACCCCGGACGTCTTGCGCGCGGTCGGGCGGCCGGCGGGTCAGGTGCGGTCGTGCGGGCCCCCGTGCGCCGCTGCGGGCGCTGCCGGTCCGAGCATCATGCCGGCGCCGGGCTCCGGGGTGGCAGCGGTGGGTGTCAGGCGGCGGGCCGGGGCGCGGCGCAGCCGCCGCACGGGGGTGACCGCGATCAGCGCCGCCGCACATCCGGCGCTGATCACGGCGGCGGCCAGCAGCAATTCGTGGACGCCGACCAGCGAGCTGGCCGGTCCGGCGATCATCTGCCCCAGCGGGACGGCGAGGATCGAGCCGGCGATCTCGTACGCGGAGACCCGGTTGAGCCGGTCCCCCGGGATCTGGGTCTGCACGGTGGTGGCCCACTGCACACCCCAGAACGCCCAGCCGACACCGCTGACCGCGTAACCGAGCAGCAGCAGCGGCAGCGCCGGCACCAGAGCCGCGGTGAGCGGCATCAGCGGGAAGAGGAACATGGCGACGGCGCCGCCGAGCAGCGGCCGGGCGGGACGGACCCGAATGGCGAGCAGGCCGCCCGCGGCGCAGCCGGCGCCGAACGCGGCCTCGGCGTAACCGAACGCGGCGGTGCCGTGGGCGCCGGTGACGGACGCGGCGCCCAGCGGGATGAGCGGGCCCCAGACGAAGACACCGAGGACCCACCAGATGAGGATGACCGACCACAGCCAGGAACGGGAGCGGAACTCGTGCCAGCCGGTGCGCAGGTTCTCCCAGGTGGAGGTCGTACGGTCGGCGGTGAACGGCGGCAGCCGCAAAGCCAGCAGGGACAGTCCGCCGGCCGCGAAGGTGGCCGCCGTCGCGGCAAACGCCCACGCCGGTGCGGCTGCCGCGACGAGGAGCCCGGCGCCCGCGGGCCCGGCCATCGTGGACACGCCCTGGCCGACCCGCAGCACGGCGTTGGCCTTCTGCGCATCGGCGGCGACCTGTGGCACCAGGCCGTTGACGCCCGGCTGGAACATCGCGGTCGCCAGACCGCCCAGGGCGGTCGCGGTCACGATGAACCACAGCGGCGGCCGGCCGGCCGCGACGTACCAGGCGAGGGAGGAGATGAGCAGGAACCGCACCGCATCCGCGGCGATCATCACCGGCCGGGGGTGGAACCGGTCCGCGAGGACCCCGCCGAACACCACGAACACCGCGAAGGCGGCCATCCACGCACCGAGCGCGAACCCGACCGCGCTCACCCCGTAGCCCAGGGTCAGCATCGCCACCGACAGGGCCACCGGCAACATCGCATCACCCAGCATCGACGCGATCCGGGCCGTGAAGTAGAGCGTGAAGTTCCGTGTCCACAGCGGAGATTGCACGTCTGCGGAGTCGCTCATACTGCGGTTCCTCCCCCGGGGATTCGGGCGGGCGGCCCGTCCGCGCAGCACAGCATCGTAGGCGCGGCCGCACCCGGACGGCACAGCGGGTTCCTGCTCCCCGCCGGGCGCCGCAGCCCGGGGCGCGTAGCCGTGCGGCCCCGGACGAGGCAGGGCGAGGCGGGGGCCTGCCGGTCAGAGGCCGTGCTGGGTGGGGTGGGGGCCCGGACGGGGCAGGGTGGAGGCGGCGGACGGGGGGCGGAGGGCCTGCCGTTCACCGGCAGGGCGGGGCGTCCCGCACAATGGCTCCGCAGTCCACAGCCCCTGACGAGAGGAAGCGCCGTCGTATGGCCGGCAACGCAGACATGGTGGCCTTCATCGAAGCCCGGCTCGCCGAGGAGGAACGGGTCGCCCTTGATGCCGGAGGCGCGAGCTGGCGGTGTCCGGCGGGCGTACCCGGGGAGGTCCACGACCGGACGTCCGGGATCGCGTTCACGGTCCGCGACGCCGGCTACGACCGGCACATCGCCCTCCAGGACCCGGCCCGCACCCTGGCCCGTATCGAGACCAACCGCGTCCTGCTCGGCGAGTACGTCGAAGTCGCGGAACGCGACACCGACCGGCCGGAGGAGGACTTCACCTCCGGCCGCGCCGTCGGTCTCGGCTTCGCGGTACGGCAGTTGGCCGCCGAGTACGCCTCGCATCCCGACTACACCGCGAAATGGCTCCCCCGCTTCATCCGCTGACCCCCAGGGCCGGTCGTACCCGGCTGGCGCTGCCGGGACCGAGGGGGGCCGGGTGTGCCGAGGGCCCCGGCGCCGGACAGGCGAGGAGCCCTCAGGCACACGGCTCGCGCGTCTGCGGTCAGGCGCCGGACTCGGTGATGTTGACCATCCAGCCGACCCCGAACTTGTCCGTGCACATGCCGAACACATCGCCCCACATCTGCTTCTCCAGCGGCACCGCCACCGTCCCGCCGTCGGAGAGCTTGTCCCAGTAGCCGCGCAGCTCGCCCGGCTCGTCGCCGCTGAGACTGACGGCGAAGTTGGTACCCGGCTTGTGCTCCTCGCCAGGAGGAGTGTCGGCACCCATCAGGGTGAAACCGCTCGGGGTCTCCAGCTGGCCGTGCATGATCTTGTCGGCGAAACCGGGCGGTGCCTCGCCGCCGAAGTCGCCGAAGGTGTTGACCTTCAGGGTGCCGCCGAAGACGTCCTTGTAGAACTCCAGCGCCTGCTTGGCGTCACCGGCGAAACTGATGTACGGGTTGAGTCGAGAGGACACAGCATGATCCTTTCGTGACGGTTTGTCAGGAATGCAGCGTAGCCCGACCACCCCGCAGGAGGGTTCCGCGCCGTGGTCTGTCGTGGAGCGGTGTGCCTCTGGACAGCGGACACCTGGTGGCGGCACCGCCGGGCGGCTGCCTCCGGCATCAGGAGGCCCCGGGGTCAGGAGGCCCGGGAGTGCCTCCGGGGGCAGGAGGCGAGGTCGCGGGCCCGGCGGGCGGCCTGCGCGACGGATCCCCGGTGGAGGGGGCCGTGGCCGGGGAGGAGGGTGTCGCCCGCCACGCCCTCGATGATCCGCAGCGAGGCCAGAGCACGCTCGCGTTCGGTGTCGAACATGACGGGCAGCAGCTGCGGTCCCTCAAGGCGTGAGGTGGGGTGGCCGCTGACGAGAGCGTCGCCCGAGATGAGGATGCCCGCCTGCGGCAGTGCGTAGCAGCAGTGCCCCGCCGTGTGTCCCGGGGTGTGGACGGGAACGGGGCGTCCGGGCAGGTCGAGGGCGCCGGGGGCGGGGAACGCCCGCGGGGCGGTGATCCGTGTGTCCGCGGTGCCGCCCGAGCGCAGGGCGTGCACCGCCCACGGCAGGACACCGGGGCGCCAGGCGTTGCGCAGCACGGTGGTGATGGCGACCTGGTGCAGGAATTCCCGGCGGGCGTGCGGCACTTCGGCTTCGTGCAGCAGTACCGGGATGCCGAAGGAGCGGCTGAGGTGTTCGGCGGATCCGATGTGATCGTTGTGCGCGTGCGTGACGAGGACGGCCTTGACCGACTCGGGTGCGTGACCGGCCTCGGCCAGCGATGCGAGGAGCAGTTCGCGGTCGCCCCGATAGCCGCAGTCGACGAGGGTCGCCTCGTCGCCTTCGCTGAGGATGACCCAGTTCGTGTCGGAGCCGTGGACCAGGTGGACCCCGTCGGCGACCTGGACGAGCGAGGGGTGGCGCATGACCTGACTGTTCTCCGAAAGGGGGGCGGGGACGGACCGGGCCGTGGGGCGGTTCAGGCAGGCCGGGCCCCGAGATAGAACGCGAGGACCGGCGGGAGGTGCGCGGACCACTCCCGCACGCGCGCCTGCCGTTTCGCGCTCACCCGGCATTCGTAGAACGCCCCGTCAATGTGCACGACCCCCACCATCAGGCACGTACCGCGCACCGTGTGGTGGACGCTGCGGATCTCCGGCCAGGCGAACGCGGCATGCCGGCCCTCCTGATCGAAGCAGACCCCCTGCGGATCCACGAGCACCGCGTTCTTCGTGTCGGCCACCGCGAACTCGGGCCCCACGGCGGGCGGCGCGGCGGGCGCGGGCGATACGGGTGCAGAGGGTGCGGGCGCAGCCCCGGGGACCACCGGGGCGGGCTCGTACGGCGCGCCGAAGACGCCCGTGGGCGCAGGGACCGTACCGGGCGCGCCGACCATCGGCGGCGCCGCAGCCGTGCCGGTCGCGGACGGCGGGAACGGTGACGGCGCGGGCGGCTGTGCCGGTGCCGGGACCGTCTCCGGGGGCCGGTCCAGGTCCGCTCCCGGGATCAGCTTCGCCATCGCCCGGCGCAGCTCCACCTCGGTGCGGGCCTCGTACAGCGGCAGCATCATGGGGTTGGAGCCGAACTGCCACACCGCGCCGGTGCGTTTGACGACGAGGTCGGGACCGTTGCCGTAGGTCATCGCGGAGGTGTCCCCGTCGAGGTACGCGTCGGGCTGGGTGTCGATGGACCAGGCGAACCCGAGGTCCCGGATCCGCCGGTCGGTATGGCGCGGCCCGTACCGGGCGCGGACCCATTCGGCCAGGTCTCGAGAAGTCAGCACGCCCCGACCCTATGCCGTGCCCGGGACACCTGTGGCCCTCCCCCCGTGAGGGCGGCGGCGACGCGCACGGTCATGTCCTCGGCGAACCCACGGGCCCGTCCGGGCCCCTCCCTCACCCGTCCCCGCCGATCAGGGTGAACGCGCCGTTTAATCGCGCAAGTTGGGGCCAGACGTGCATTAACGATCTTGGAAATGTGTGGGGGTGGCGGCAACCATGACAGTACCTGTGCGGCGGTCAGGGGTGGTGCGGCGGCGGCCGGCGTTCAGCCTGCGTCAGACAGCACTCGGTTTCGGCCTGGTGGCCTCGCTGGTCTGCGGCGGCGGGCTGATGCTCAAGACGCTGGTGAAGTCCGCGGACGCCCAGGAACTGCTGGGTGTTGCGCCGGCGGCCGTTGCCGCCCTGGTGACGCTCGCCGCAGCCCGCCGGATACGTCACCGGCACCGGTCCGGGGGTGCCCGTGCGGCGGCCTGCGAGGGCGCGGGCGTGCCGCAGGAAACCGGCATCGGGCCGGAAGCGGGGCAAGAGGCGTCGCTGCTGGGCCTGTTGGACCCGGTCGCCTTCGAGCAGGCCGTGGCGGCGCTGTGCGAACGCGACGGCTGCCGCGACATCGACGTCGTCGGCGGTGCGGGCGACCTCGGCGCGGACGTGGTGGCAACAGCGCCCGACGGCCGGCACGTCGTCATCCAGTGCAAGCGTTACGGCCCCGTCAACAAGGTCGGGTCGCAGGACGTCCAGCGGTTCGGCGGTACGTGTTTCGCCGTGCACGAGGCCCAGGTCGCCGCGGTGGTGACCACCGGCGCCTTCACCCTGCCGGCGACCGAGTACGCCGAACAGTGCGGGATCGTCTGCTTCGACGCCGATGCCCTGGCCGCCTGGGAGGACGGCACCGGCCCGGCCCCGTGGGAGGCGCAGGCGGCCCGTGACCCGGAGGAGGCCGGCTGCTGAGCGGGGCCGGGCAGACCGGCCGGCCGGGCGCGGCCACCCGCCGCCCCTTCCCAGTGCGCTGTCCCGGCCGGCTCCAGCAGGCGGCGGCAACCGGCGCGGCGGCGGGCCCGGCGGCGGGCCCGGCCGTCGACAGCCTCCACACGCGGCCTCGTCGCCCCCGGTGCGCCGAGGGCGGCCGAGGCCGCGCGCGTCGACCGCGCGCACCGCGGGCCCGGCATCTTCGCCCGCCCGCACACGACTGACCCGCCGGCCGCCCCCACCTCCCCGCCCAGCCGTCGCACTGCCGCATGGCGTGCTTCGATGAAGAGGTGACACTCTTCCTCGGCACCTCGGGCTGGCAGTACAAGGACTGGCGGGACGTCCTGTACGCCGAGGGCGTGCCGCAGCGGCTGTGGCTGGAGGAGTACGCGGCCCGGTTCCAGACCGTGGAGAACAACAACGCCTTCTACCGGCTGCCGTCCCGGGAGACGTTCGCCCAGTGGCGCGAGCGCACCCCCGAGGGCTTCGTCATGGCCGTCAAGGCCAGCCGCTATCTGACGCACATCAAACGGCTGCGGGAGCCCGAGGAGCCGGTCGGGCGGCTGATGGAACACGCCGCCGGGCTCGGTGACCGGCTCGGGCCGGTGCTGCTGCAGCTGCCGCCGACGCTGCGAGCCGATGCCGCCCTCCTCGACGACTGCCTGCGCTGCTTTCCGGCCGGTACCCGCGTCGCGGTCGAGCCGCGCCATGACTCCTGGTGGACGCCAGAGGTCCGGGCGGTCCTGGAGGCCCGGGGCGCTGCCCTGTGCTGGGCGGACCTGCGGTCCCGACCCGCCGGGCCGCTGTGGCGGACCTGCGACTTCGGTTATCTGCGCCTGCACCAGGGCCGGGCCCGGCCCTGGCCCCGCTACGGCAGGAAGGCCCTCGCGACCTGGGTGCGCCGCCTCACCGACACCTGGCCCGACACGTGTGAGAGGTACGTGTACTTCAACAACGATCCCGGCGGGGCTGCCGTCCAGGACGCCATGGTCTTCGCCCGCCTCGCCGACGCGGCCGGCCTGCAGGTCACCCGTACCCCGCGCCACCTGGCATCCGGTGCCGCAGACACCAGCTGACCGGGCACCGGATGCCCACTTCGACAGCCCCCGGCGGCACTGGTCCGTCTCCTCTGGACAAATCACTTCTGGCCCGGTTTGTATGGATGCCTCGTCGGATTGTCGAGCGATCGTCCGAACAGGGCGACGGCTGTCACGCGCCCACCACGGCGCACATGCGGGAGGCAGTCACATGGACATCACGACGACTGCCGGGCCGGGCCCGGGGCACGCCGTCATGAAACTGGCCGGAGAGTTGGACATCTCCACCGTCGGTGACATCCGCGCGGCACTGGCCGCAGCGGTCACCGCATACCGCCAGGTCGTACTCGACCTCACCGACCTCGCGTTCTGCGACTGCTCCGGCATCGGCGCACTCGTCGCCGCGAAGAACTCCGCCGCCCGCCGCGGCACCCGGCTCACCGTGCGCAACATCCCCGACCACCTGACACGCCTGCTGCATCTCACCGGCACGCCCCTGGCCGCAGCCGCCACGGGCCCGGCCACAGGCGACGCGCCCCGCCCCTTCCCCCACGGGACCGCCGCCTGACCCGGGCCGAGAACCCGCCGGGCAGCCCCCGGCACCCGGTTCCGGCCACGCCCCGGCAGAGGCAGGGCAGGTGGGGCGATTGTCAACTCCCGAAGCAGCACCGGGTGTTGACGCCCGGGTGGGCGGCGGTGCGGGTGCCGCCCCTCCCCCGGCCGTACGCCGTAGCCAATCCGGCCACTAACAAGACGGCACCATGACGGTGCCATTGCATGCTAGCTATGACGCCACACTGGTGCCACTATGGCGCTATGGATCTCACGCCGTATGTCGACCATCTCCGCCGCGAGCTCGCGGTCGCCGTCGAGGCCGGCGGCGACGACATCCGGGCCGTGGCGGAGCTGCTCACCGCGCCGCTGGAGTCGGCCACCCGTCTCACCCTCTTGAACGCCCTGTCCGACGCCATGGCCGAGGTCACCCGCGAGCTGGCGCCGGGCTCGGTCGACGTACGGCTGCGGGGGCTCCACCCCGAGTTCGTGGTGATGGCACCACCCGACCACGTGATACCCAGGCACCCGCGGGAGCACGAGGCCGGCGGGCGCCCGGCACTGCCGCCCGCCCCGGCGGACGGGGACGGGGACGACGGAGGGACGGCACGGATCAACCTCCGTCTGCCCGCACCCGCCATCACGAGATCACCAGCGACCTCGAAAACCTCACCGCCGCCCACCCCTGCGAGAACGCTTCTACGACCAGCTGATGGGCGCCCTCTACCGCAGCGGCCGCCAAGCCGAAGCCCTCAGCGTCTACGAACGCGCACGCCACCACCTCATCACCACCCTCGGCATCGAACCCGGCCCCCCACTCCGCGCCCGCCTCCACGCCATCCTCACCCACACCCCCACTCCCGGGCCCGGGGCTGGGCCCGGAGGCGGAAGGCACCAGCCGCACCACGACAACGCCATCACTCGCCTCAGCCAACGCATCGACGAACTCGACCGCCAGCAACAAGCCCTCCTCCACCACATCCAAACCCTCACCACCCACCACCCCCACCCCACCTGACCCCCACACCACCCGGGCCACGCAGCCACACCCGGCACAGCGGCCAACCACCACACGCCCGCGCCACCACACGACCGATCGACGGTACGGGGGTGCGGCGGCAGCTCGGGGATGCGGCGGTGCGGGCCGTACAGAACACAACCGACCATCCCAACTCGGCCCCGGGCCCCGGCTGGTGACTTCTTTCGTTCCTCCGCAACGGGGACCGGCGACCGTCGCACGGCGCCTGCGGCACCGGGCTCCGGATGCTGAGGTCACCGACATCGATCCGCAACCCAGATGGTTCGGCTCGGCAAGCGATCCCCTCCCCGTCGTCCCGCAGGATCCCGCTCCTGGCCGCGCTGCAGCCATGCTTGACCCACCGCGTGGCATGCCCGACCGCACACCCCCACGGGATGGTCACCAAAGGAACGCACACGGGCGGAGCACTGCCTCAACTGCCTCTCCCCCACGTACTCCGACGACTGCGGGACACCCGCCCAGCCCGGATGATCCGCAGCACCGTCCTGTCGACCCGGTGAACACCATGGCCACCACGCTCGCCGCGGCCGGGTTCGGGACGACCCCCAAGCCACCCGGACCCATCCCGCCGACCAGGTCGGTCACGCGACCGGCGCGAACGCGTGGGCCACGTGGGTCAGGAAGCGGAACCGGCCTGTCGCACGGCGGCACGTCCACTCGCCCGCCCGGGTGATCAACGCTAGTCTGCGCGGGTGATGACGGCCGACGACGTACTGTCCATCCTCGCCGTACTGCGCAAGGTTGACGTCGACATCTGGATCGGCGGCGGCTGGGGCATCGATGCCCTGGTCGGCAAGCAGACCCGCCCCCACCGTGACCTGGACCTGATGCACCGCAAGAGCCAGGAACCGGCTGCCGTGACGGCTCTCGCGGATGCAGGATTCGTCGAGACCCTCGACTGGCGCCCCGTGCGGTTCGTCGTCACCGACCCCCAAGGGCGAGAGATCGATCTTCATCCTCTGGACTTCGCTGCGGACGGCTCCGCGGTGCAGGCGTCCCCCACCCCCGAGCAGCCGTTCGTCTATCCCGCGTCGTCCTTCGTCACTGGCACGATCCTGGGGTCCACCGTCCCGTGCCTGTCGCCACAACAGCAGGTCTTCTTCCACCAGGGCTACGAACCGGCCGACCACGATCGTCACGACATGGCCCTGCTCCGGCAGGCCTTCGGGATCGCCACCCACTTCTGACCATGTCCTCCAGGGCAACTCTCCAATAAGGCACGCGCTTTGCCACAGCAGCCTTTCTGTCACCGGTAACGGAGATCGAAAGCCCTGGTGGCTTTGTTCACGCGTTCTCCTGGACAAGGCCAAATTCGTGTCGGTGACCATGCCGCGGGCACGAGCACGCCTTCGGCGGGTTGCGAGCCGGCCGCCCGCACCCGGCTGCTGCGGCTGCTGTGGTCGAGGCGGTCTGGAGTTGGACCTGGCCAGCCCGCTGGGAGACGGCTCGATCGTTGTGCCGACGGGAAAGGTCGGGCCCGTGACCACGGCGGTGGTGCCGGAGCTTCCGCCAGGTGCCGGGCCGGTGATGGACGGCACGGAGTGGACGGTCTAACGACGTGACCCGCACCTGAGACGGCCCAGCTGGTGAGGGACGACGGCATACGGAACCGATGACCTTCAGGTACCCCGTCCCGAGGCAAGGGCCGGAGGGAAGGCGCTCATCTCGGGTCAGGGCATGGGGATGCCGTGTGCCGGCGGCGGAGGAGGCGGACAGCGATCTGATGGACGGCGACGAACACCACGACCGGCACGAAGCCGATCGCCTGGAACAACCACGACATCCCGTCGCCCTCCCCTTCCGACCTGAATGCAAGGACGAGCCCGGCCACCAGCAGCACCAGGAACGCGCCCACGGTCGACAGAATGGCCCACACCATCGCGGATTCCCGCACCCGAGCGCGGTGCTGGGCCGCCAGTACGACGGCATCAGCCGGGGGCGCCCACTCCTCGCCACGGGACCGCTCCCATCTGTCTTTGATAGCTCGCACCTCGTGAGGTTGTGCCCCCACGCCCCCTGGCAGGGCGAGCAGTCGGCCCTCTCGGTCGAGCAGCATCGTCCTGGACGAAGCCGAATTGCCCTCGCCCTCGATGCGCAACACGTCGGGCCACACTGTCCTGTGGGTCCTGAACAGCTGCCGTACTGCTATGTGGTCCCGGTAGACGATGGTCGCCGCCCGCCAGAACCAGATGATGCCGAGATACACCGTGCTCAGGAGCACGAGCATGCCCGCCTTGAACGTCAGGGGCAGGTCGTCCTCCGGCACGATCGAGCCTGCCAACGGAATGCCCGGCAACCCGAGGAAGAGGGTGATGAACACCAACTGTGCCGTGGGTAGCCGGTACTTGCGGATCGCCCGCCCCTCGGTCCCTGCTTCCACCTGCTCCTCCAGTCGGAGATCGGCGTTCGAGGGCACAACGGTATCGCTGGGGTCTGCGGAGAGGTACCCAACTGTTTCATGTCAACAGCACGGCAGTCGACTTGTCACATGCGCTCATCCAGCGCTCTTTCTGTCACCGGAAACGAGGATCGGGAGACGTCCACGCGTACCCGAGGACCGAGCGGCATGGGCGCTACCGCAAGCAGCCGCACGCACGCACGCAGGAGTACACGCACGGTGTTCATCGGTTCCCGCCTGGGGTACAGCGGCCAGCACACGACCAGCAACTGGACGTAGGAGGGCACGGTGTCCGAGGTGACCGCGTGGTGCGAAACTTCGTCGACGCGACCCTCGCCGGCGTGAGCGGGACTGCCTGATCATCGTCTTGCGGTTCTACCGCATCTGGTCTGCTGTGTGGACGGGGCACTCAGGGTCCGGTTGGGGGCGCCGTCCACGTTCAGGCCGGAACCTTACGACCCGCCTGACACCATGTCACAGCTGGTACGGGTCGGTGAGGCCGGTCACCGCGACACCGGAACGCCGGGAGATGAGTCCGGCGAGCTCATGTACGTCCCCATAGGTGGTGTTGAACCTCCACACGGCTTCGTGGCCGGTCACCCGTGCCGTGAACGCCACCTCGTAGACAAAGGCGCTCCCCACCGGAAGCGAGCCCATGGCGAACAGCGTCTCCTCGCCCTCTATCGACCGGATTTCCGACCACGCCACGCTGACCACGCGCCTGCCGGCGGCATCGACGAAACCCTCCGAGAACAGATAGAGCCCACCACGCACACGGTTAAACCAGACATAACCCCATAAGATGACGATCAGCAGGCCGACCACCACAACGCCGCGGCCCCAGACGTTCTCCGGCCCGTTGACCACGAAGTTCATGACTACGACGAGAATCACCAGACACGCCGCCGCCCCGCCGAGGCCGGGACGGCGACACACCCGCTGCTCGAACTCGCCGAGATTATCGCGGGCGGCGCGGGCCAGCACGCGAGGCGCTGGCGTGTCAGTTGGCTTGCCAGTTGCGGCCACCAGGCCATGGTAGCGAGCGACCGCTCCCGACCGCCACGCCCGCGTCCAGCACCGCGTCGAACTGAACACCGCCATGCCCTCCGCCATTTCGCCACCACTCGCCGGTGCGTGCTGAAGAAGGGAAGGCCGCCGGCGCCCGGCGCGGGCAGGCACGTCCGGCGACTACAAGGCCCCTGTGACGGGCCGAGTTGCGGCTCCGGAGGGGGCGAAGGTAAGGCTGCCGGTGCCGGGGCCAGGGATCCGGCGCGTCCGGTGAAAAAGCGACCTTGCGGCAGGCCGAGTTGAGGCACCCGGGGGCCGCGTAGGGGCATGGCGGTGTCGGCCCGGGATGCCTGGAGGGCGGGACGCCGAACGAGCGGCGGCGGCCCGAGCCCACCGCGAACGACCACTCCGGGAACAGGCTCGAAAAGTTTCGCCGGGCCGTTGGCCGGCCGGGCACAGTCGCCGGACCACGGCAGCAACAGAAGGGTCCGGCAGGCCAAAAGGCACCCGGGGGGCCGAGTTGAGGAACCGGGAGGGGTTCCCGCGAAAAGCGCCGACGGTGCCGAGCGGAGGTGACGGCGCGTCCGGCAGGGAAGGCCGCTGCGACAGGCCGAGTTGAGCCCCCCGGAGGGGTTCCGCAAAAGGAAGGCTGCCGGTTCCGGGCAGGGGGCCGGTGCATCCGGTAGGGCTGGCGGGTCGGGTTGAGCCCCGGGGAGGGGTGCCGCGAAGGGGCTGCCGGTGCCGGCCGGGCGGGGCCTGCCTCCTGGGCGGGGCGGAACACCGGGGGTGGGCTGGGATGGGGGTCAGCCGGTGCGGGTCAAACGCTGCGTACCGGTAGCAGCGGGTGCGGCTGGTTCGGTCAGGACAGTGTCGGGGCCGGTCATGAGGATCGAGCGCTGCAGCCGGCGCAGCCCGACCGAGGGTTCCAGACCGAGGTTACGGACCAGGCTGTGACGCAGCCGCTGATAGACGTCGAGAGCCTCACCGCGGCGTCCGGACCGGTGCAGAGCGAGCATGAACTGACCGTGCAGATTCTCATGCGTGCGGTAACGGGCGACCAACACTGACAGCTCGCCCACAAGTTCCCGATGCCGGCCCAGCCGCAGATCCGCCTCGATGCGCTGATACAGAGCACACAACCGGCTCTCCTCCACCCGGCGGATCTCCATCTCCAACTGTGGCCCCGGCTGCACATCCACGAGCGCCGCACCGCTCCACAAGCTCAATGCCTCCCGCAGCCGGCGCGCCGCACCCGCGAAATCCTCGGCGTCCATCGCCCGATATCCCATCCCGGCCAGTCGGTCGAACTCCCGCACATCACTCGACCCACCCGACGTCTGCAGGAAATAGCCGCCCGGCAACGTACGCAACACATCCTTCGCCGACCGCTCCACACCCCCCACCGGATCCTGCACCAGAGCGCCGGCGATCAACTCCCGCAACTGCAGCACATACGTCTGCAACGTCGTCCGCGCACTCCGCGGCGGCCGCCCACCCCACAACTCCTCCACCAACAACGACACCGGCACCACCCGATCCGCATGCACCACCAACAACGCCAACACCTGACGCGGCTTCGGCGCCGTCGGCACCACCCCCCACCCCATTCACCTGCACACCCAACCCACCCAACACCGCAATATCCACAACCAACCCCCACTCGAATCAATCCAGCACGACCCACCGCCTCGACCGCGGGACCCCCAACACCCGAACCCCGCCACCTCAAGCAAAAACGGGACGGACGGTTTGTCAATGCTTTGCCGCCCATCCAGACCACGCCCCCCAATACCCCAGTCCCGCCCCGACCCCGCCCCCAACACCCCCGCCACCACACCAAACACAGCCAGACCGATGCCCCCAGCCCCGACAGAACACCACAAGACACCCCCACAAGAAACCAGCCGGTTGGTTTAGTACCGTGAGCGGTAACCGTCACGTTGGCGACGCCCCAAGCCCACCGCGTGCGGCGCTTCATATGGACGGCGGCGACGCGTGGTCGTCCGCCGCCGCGAAGGCCAGACGGAAGTCTCCGAGACCTGGCCAGACACGTCGGCAACACGGTCCCGGCCAACGCCGCATCGCGGCCCGCCCAACGGCTACAACTCAGCCCGAGCTGACACAGGGGCGGCGCCCACAGTCCTGCCCGCAGTTCCCATCTGCCACCAAAGACCTGTCTGAGACGTCGTTCAAGTGGCGACGCGCGGCTGTCGGCGGCCAAGCGTTGGCCCACCTGGCTGCGTTGCAGTACGACTCGTAGCTATACCGAATGCTGCGGTTCCATTCCTCGCCGGTGAAGTGCTCGTACGCGTTGTCGGGTTTCAGAGCCCGTTGTCGACCAACAGCTGCGAGCTGAGAGTGTCGTAGGCCCATTGCTCCCACTTGGCCGGTGGCCACGCGCGGTAGCGGGTGAGGACCAGGAAGAGCTCGGGACTGAGGATGGCGTAGATATGTCCGCCGCTTCTTCGACGGGAATCGCCGGGCGGGCGCCTGGCTTCCTGGTCAGGGACTTCGCCGCTGTTGAGATCACTGAGTACCGCGGGTCTGCCTGATCCGGCCACAGCTCTCGGATCTCCGGGTTGGTTGCGGTGCCTCCCCCTCCGCGGGGCCGGCGGATGCGGGGCGGCCGCCTGGAAGTCCCCGGGTACATCTCCGGCTGACGCCCCAAGACGTGAACGTGCCCGGCGGCACGTGTGGTGCGGCCGGGCACGGTGCCTACGGGTGGGTCAGTGGTAGGCGTGGACGACGGCGTGGCCCTTGCCGCGGCCGATCATCCACTTGTTGACCGGGGTGGTGATCACGAAGGCCACGGCGAAGCCGCCCAGCAGCGCGGTCCAGAACAGCGCGTCCGACAGGTGGGCGTCCATCGCTCCGGGTGTCAGGGCGATGATCCCGTTGTCGACGAGCTCCATCACCGCGATCGAGACGGTGTCGGCGGCCAGCGCCACCTTGATCGCGCTCTTCCAGTCCAAACCGGCCTTGCGTACCGCGAAGAGCGTGAACGAGTAGCCGAAGACGAACGCCAGGGTGATCGCGAGGACCATCGTCTGGACGTTGCCCCACAGTAGGACGGTACCGATGACCATGCCGAGGATCTCGCCGATCGCGCAGCCGGTCAGACAGTGCAGCGTCGCCTTCGCCGCCGCCCCCCAGGTCACCGAGCCCGTCTGGTGCCCGGCGTGACCCGCGTGCGCCTGGTGCGCGACGTGGTCGTGTGCGGTGCCGGTGCGGTGTGCGCCGTGGTCCATGACCTTCATCCCCAATCCCGTTCCAGGGTGGCCCCGCTCCCGCGGATCCACAACCCTAACCTATACCCCCCCAGGGTATACCGCGAGGTGGTGGACCTTGCAAAAGGCGGAGGGGGTGTGCCGGGGCGTGCGGCCTGCTCGACCCGTCGGTCTCACAGTCAAGCTCCCTTGTGCACTTACACTCAACACCTGATTGCCAACCAGGCTGAGGGAACCTTTGGGCGCCT
>NZ_JBEOSJ010000039.1:0-45790 GCF_040302905.1 Streptomyces sp. NPDC096193
AGTGAGATCACCACGCCAACGACGAGGGGCCCTGTCCTGTCACGCCCCCGCCCACCAGGTCATTTCCCCCTGCGGGGCAGGATGAAAGAGGTTCAGTAACTCCATTTTCGCGAATCCTCATGCCGTCGTTCACCTACCTAACATCACCCCAGTGTTGACAATCAGCCCTAGCCCAAATTGGGCCGGCGTCCGGAAGCCGCTAGACCGGCGCTCGTCATACCGCGCGGAGCTGACGGAATTCATGTGTAGCGCGGGGGAACAGGGACGAGAGAATGTTCGACTGCAGCTCCCCGTCCAGGGAAGCCGCGAGAAACTGCGTGCAGGACACGGAGAAATGCTCCCATCGGTCGCCACGCGCCTCGTTCACCATGACGGTCCACTGGTCGGGCTCAAGGCCTGGCCGGACGAGCCAGTAGAGGCACTCTCCGTTGTCCGTGGTCGCCCAGGGGATGACTCGGGACCCTTCGACCTCCAGTTCCGCCGGTTTCTTTTCGAACTCCCACAAGTCTTCCAAGTCTTCGGCCTGGTTCTTTGCCCATGGGATCAGGTCGTAGTTCTCGTTGGGGCAAGCGGGTTCCAGGACGTACAGGTAGTCGTCCCAGTTGCTTCCTCCATAGGCGTGAATGAGCTCCTTGTAGTCGGCGGGAAGCTCGACCCCAAGGTTGCGTTCGACCTCGTTCCAATCTTTGTGGCGGGGCTCGCTCGGCGCTGGGGCGATTTCGAGAAGACGTGTAATGGCGTTGGTCATGGGTGGGGGTCCTGTTCTACGGGTCACTGAGCAGAGGGCAGGGAGGTGGCTTCAACTGTTCTCGTTAGCCGCCTCTCTTCTGGTTGGGTATGAATGCAGTGTTTCCCGGCTCGGTGATTCCGGTGCTTCTGTGCTGAGTGAATTGGAATCCGTCCGAGCCGTACGCTTCGATGTCTACTCCCATGGGGATTTTATCGGTCCCATTGTATCGAGGGGTGACGCTGTACTGGATGGTCTCCCCTGACTCGACTGCGGCCCTGACTTGGTTCTCAATGCGCCGCATGACGGGGGAATTGGCGTAGGCGTGCATGGTGACGAAGTTCGCAGGATTGTAGTTGGATCCGCCGAGCTGGGCACCGAGGAGGTGGGCCCGGTTGTAGCCCTTGTCTGTTTCCCAGCCGGGGGGATCACCGTGCGGGTCCGTGGGATTCTTCCCCATCATGTCGTCTCCCAGGGTGGCGTGCATGCCCGTCGGTCGGCCTAGTTCGTCCAGTTCGCCATAGACGACCCTGCCGTCCCATGTCGGGTCGTCTGGCTCGTTCCTCTTGCATCGTAGAAGGCCGAGAGGATCGGCCCACAGCAGAGGGTTGTGGACATACGCCGCTGGGTTGGGGGCTGGCGCGAGGCCGAGGGGGTCCTGGCTGAGGTAGCGGGCTGATTCCGGGTCGTAGTAGCGGAAGTAGTTGTAGTGGAGGCCCGATTCGGGATCGAAGTACTGGCCTGGGAAGCGGAGTGGAGTGTATGCCGTGGCGTCGCGATTCCACGTCGTCGTGCCCCACAGGGTGGTGCGGGTTCGCCACGCCAATTCGCCGCGTTCGTCGACGAGTTCAGTGGGGGTGCCGATCAGGTCTGTGACGATGGCGAAGAAGCGTTCGTCGTCCGTGTCTGTGCGGCGTTCCGTCTGAGACAGGGGTCGCAGACCTTCGTGGTCCCAGGTCAGGACGACGTTCGCGGTCGTCTGCTCGCACAGGGCCGTGCCGTCCCAGGTGAAGTGGACCGTCTCGAACGGGGACTGTTTGGATATTCGACGGCCCAAGGGGTCGTACGCATACCGCCACAACGTTCCGTCCGGTGTCGTCACCGCGGTGAGGCGGTCCTCCGCGTCCCACTCGTAGCGCCAGGTGTCCGGCTTCCGGGAAATTCGGGTCTTCTGGCGCAGGATGATCCGGCCCTGGCCGTCGTGTTCGTAGCGCACGGACCCCGCACTGGCGATCCGAGTGCCCTCGTAGGCGCGTGCGCCCGTCGCGGCATGGGACGGGTGCGTCGCCGGCCATGAGGCCTCGGTCTGGTTTCCGGCGTCGTCGTAGGCGTACCGCTCCGTCCAGCCCCGTGCATGGACGGCCGTAACGCGGCCGGCCGCGTCCACGTCGAAGCCACGGGTACCGGAAAGCGCGTCGGCGATGCCGACAAGACCGCCGCCAGCACCGTAGGTGTATGACCGGTGCTGGAGGCGACTGTTCCTGGAGGTGATCTCCTGGGTCGTCAAGCGGCCCATCTCGTCGAACGACGACGTGAGTGCCACGACGTCCGATATCGTGCGCTGCACTTCGCGGCCCAGGGCGTCGAACGAGAAGGCGATCTCGCGCCCGGATGTGGTGAGCTTGCTCTTGCGGCCTGCCGCGTCGTACGACCATTCACTGACCGCACCGCCAGGCGTCGTCCTCCTTACTCTGCGGCCCAGTTCGTCGTACGCGTACGTCAGCGTTCGACCATTGACCTTCTCAGACTTCAGTCGGCCTTGGCGATCGCGCAGGCGTTCCAGGCAGGCGTCCGGTCCCGTGGCCACCGCGAGGGCGTCGAAGATGTCGTACACGAATGTGGTGACCGCACCCGCGGCGTCCTTGCGCACCACCTGGCCAAGCTCGTTGTGTTCGAATCGCACGACCTGGCCGTCGCCGTTGGTCGTGGCGGCCAGTCGGCCCGCCTGGTCGTAGGCGTATGTCAGGACCCGGTCGTCGAAATCGGTCTCCGACACCAGCTGTCCGGCCGCGTCGTACGCGTAGTCCCAGGTCAGGCCCTGAGGGTTAGTGACCCGGGTCAGCCGGAGGTTGCTGTCGTGGCCGAACTCGTATCGCACGCCGTCCGGGCCGGTGCGGGACGTCAGTAGGTCGAAGTCGGTGTACGTGAAGCGGGTGGTGCCACCCATCGAGTCCGTGTAGCTGAGGCAGTTGCCCTCACCGTCGTACGTCCAGGACTCCATCGTGCCGTCGGGTGCGGTGCGCCGGGACGGCCGCCCCTCGACCGTCCACTCCAGTCGCGTCTCCGCGCCGAGGGGGTCGGTGACTCGGATCGTTCGGCCGAAGGCATCGTGTTCGTAGCGAGTCGTGGCACCGAGCGGATCAGTGATCTCCATGGGAAGACCCCGGCGGTCCAGGAGTAGCCGGGTGATGGCGCCGAGCGGGTCCGTCACCGAGGTGAGCCGGCCGGCCGTGTCATAGGCAAAGGCCGTCGTCGCGCCCGAGGGGTCGGTCACCGACGTGCGGTTGCCGCGCTCGTCGAAGGTCTGGCGGGTGACCTTCCCATCGGTGCCGACCAGGCGTATCGGCATCCCGATTGCGTCGTACTCGGCCTGCGCCTGCCGTCCGTCGGGACGCTCCAGCACGATCAGACGGCCACGCTCGTCGTAGCTGGAACGGCTGACGTGACCCAGCGGATCCGTGCGTGACAGCAGCCGGTTGTAGCGGTCGTACTCGAAGCGAGTAACCGCCCCAAGTGCGTCGATCTCGGCAACGACTTGGGAACGCTCGTCGACCATGAACCGCTTCGTGTGGCCGAGACCATCGGTGAGGGACGTCATGCGCAGGCCGGTGGCCGGGTCTGTGTCGTCCCAGGTGAAGCGTGATTCGATGTGTCCATTGCTACCCGACTGGTATACGCAGCGGTCGAGGTCGTCGTAGACGTATTCGTAGTGGGCGCCGTTGGTGTCGGTCCACGAGGTGATGCGGCCGTGTTCGTCGCATCCGAAGCACAGCGGGGGGCCAGAGGAATTGGTGACCTCGGTGAGGTGGCCGTCGGTGTACCCGTAGCGCAGGATCTCCTGGTCGGATCCGTCCGCGGCCGCTCCTGCGAGATGGAGTGCCACGACTCTGCCTGCGCTCGTGGTGAGCTTCAGGTGGTATCCGCCGTGGTGGACGATCGCGGTCGGGGCACCCGCTTCGTCGTGTTCGAAGCTGATCCACCGGCCGTTGCGGTCATCGATCTGGGCAAGGAGCGCCAGCTCGTCGCTGTGATCGACGAAGTGCCATACCGTGCCGGTCTCGGTGTCGGTGAGGGTGTAGCCATCCTCGACCCGGTCCAGGGGCCACTGCCGGCCGTGCGTGGGCATGACCGGGACGCCTGGGGCCGGGTGTGGATAGGCCAGGAGGCTGCCCTCGTCACAGCTGAAGACCACGCCTTCGGAGTCGATTTCCAGTCGCTGGTCCACCGTGCTCGACCAGGCCGGGCCGAACCAGCGGCCCGAACGGTGCGAGGAGTCAAAGGTGCGGCGAAAGACGAGGGGAAGTGATCCGGGCAGGGCGATGTCCGTCTGCGGCAGCAGCATACGACCGGTCGCCATGTCCACCGGGTCGCCTTCGCAGACGTTGTCGTGACACTGATTGCTGTTGTGATTGGGGTCCTTCTCGTGATCCCCGCGGCTACCGCCCGGCATCTGCCCGTCGGGCAGGTGCTTGGCACCGTTCAGCCCGGCACGCAAACCTCCCCGAACCAGGCCGGTGCCCTTCGTCCCGAGCACCTCCGGCACCAGCCGCCCGAAGAACTCGCCCGGGTCGCCCTTCGCCGCCTCCCACGCGTTCTTCAGCGCCCTGTCCGGGTTCGCCGCCGTCGAGGCCAGGCCCGCAAGCGTCGTGTTGAGGCCCTTCCAGTACTCCGCCGGGTGCGTGATGTTGTACGGGTCGATCGGGTTCACCGAGCGGACGAAGTTGACCAAGCCCGCCGTGCCCTTGATGACGCCGCCGCCGAAGTGGGCCAGCTCGACTCCCTGGCCCATGCCGTAGTCCGCGAGCTCGAGCGTCAGCTTCTCGCGGCCCGTCGGCTCCTTCGGCGCGTGCGCCATCGCCGCCGTGACCGCCGACTTCGCCGTGTCCGCCGCCTCGTTGCGGTGGCGGCGGGCCTCTTTGAGGATCTCGTGCGCCCGCTCGCGCTTGGCGACGCCCGGGTCGGAGAAGGGCTCGGGCCGCGGCGGCGGGTTGTCGCTGTTGCGGGCCGCGTTGTAGGCGTCGACCTTCTTGTTGTACGTGTCCGCCGCCGTCTTGGAGGACTCGTTGCCCTCCTTGTAGAGGGCGATCGCCTCCTTGGCCTTCCCCTGCGCGCTCGTGACCGCCTTCGAGTACGTCTCCAGCGCCTTCGCCGCATCCTCGAACGCGTCCGCCGCGCGCAGCCAGTCCGTGGGCAGGGTCTGGAACTTCTCCCGGAAGGTGTTGGCCGCCTCGCCCTTCCAGTGGCTGGAGTCGAGCTTCTTCATCCCGCCGCCGACCAGATCGAATGCCTTCTGGAAGTCCCGCAGGTTCTTCACGGTGGCGGCTATCTTGCCCGGGTTGCCGTGGACGAGCTCATTGGCCTCCTCGGTCTGGCCCAGCTGCTGTTCGCCCACATCGGCGCCGAGCGAGGAGGCGGTCTCATCGCCCCAGTCCTCGACGGAGTCCGCCCAGTCGTGCGCGCCGACCTTGTCCAGGCCGTCGCCGACCTTGTCCGTCGCCCAGTCGACACCCTCGCCGACCTTCTCCTTGGCCGTGTCGATGCCGCTGTCGATGACATCGATGCCCTTGTCGGCCCATGCTCCCCAGTCCGGCATCAGCGGTTGTCCCCCCAACGCGGCTCTTCGGCCTGGGCGATGGTCTGCTCATCCGGATCGAAGGTCTCCCGCAGATCCGCGTCGGCCGCGTCCCGCACCTTCGAGTCGATGAGACCCGATCGCTCCATCGAGTCCAGCTGGGGCATACCGTCGCCGGAGCTGGTGATCTCGGGCTTCGCCCGGTTGGCACCGGGGAAACTTGCCGAGCTGACGGCGGCCCACGCCTTCGTCTCCGAGGGGCCGGCCAATGACTTCTCCTCGTGGTTCGAAAAGCCGCTTAAGGGCGAGGGGCCGGGGAACCCGCAATGGGTTCGCTCGCCCGAGCTCGACCGTGACGGTAGCGGATACTCCACCTATCTGTGGTTCGACCGTCGCAGCGACACCGTCCGCTTCTGGGCACTCAACCCGTACGGCTAAAACGCCTATCGGGTGCGATCAGCTTGCTGGTTTCGCTCTCACGGTCGCGTCCTGATCCGACAGATCATGGTGTGTGACGCGAGTGCAACTGACCGATTCTGAAAGGGAGTCCATCGCGCCTTACCCGCCCATCGGTGGGTACGGTCCGTACCCTGAGCAGCTGCGGCAGCAGTTCGAGCGCGATCTGGCGGTCAGCACGGGCGGGCAGTAGCGGGAGATGCCGACGGAATTCGGGGCCTGGTCGACCGTCCACAACCGCTTCCGGCAGTGGCGTGACGCCGGCACCTTCGAGGCTCTGCTGGAGGGTCTGATCGCGGAAGCCGCAAAGCGCGGTGAGGTGGACCTGTCCCTGGTCAGCAGCGACTCCACCACCACCCGGCCCCACGCAGCCGGGATGCACCTCGGCGAGAACGTCGTCACCGCCTTGGAGAAGGTTGCCTCCGAAGAGGAAAAGGCCAGGTCAAAGGAGGCGGCCTCAACGAACAAACGGTCAAGATTCCGCGCGGGAAGAACGAAGGCGCATCCGACGACCGCACAAGCTCCGGCTAAAGGCCGCCCTTCTCGGACGCTCCAGAGGCGGGCAGACCAGCAAGGTCCACCTCGCAGCCCACCGCAAGTGCCGCTCACTGCGCCCGCCCTCGCCGCACACCGGGCTGCCATCCGGTAGACGACGGTGAACGCGCGCGGGTCCCTGCGGTGGGCTGAAGGCTGCGCCTCTTCCCGCAGTGCAAGTGGCTCCCGGCCCATACATGACCACTCACTCGTAGTCGTACTTCAGACCGATGCCGAGGGTGCTCTGCGACGGGAGGAGTCCAGCGCCAACGATGTCGAGCACCGGTGGCACGAGCAGTTCGGCCAGCCGAGCCGATTCGCCGGGCGTGAGCGCGTCCCAAGGGGTGGATGCGAGCTCGTCGGTGAGCTTCTCGACTGCAGTACGAACCCCAAGCCCCTCATCAGTGGCCCTGCCGTCCGCTTCCACCAGGCCGCGGGCGGCGAGGCGTTCGCGGGCGCAGATCCACTCTTCGTCGGTCCACTGTCTGCTGTTGAACACCTCCTGCGGCGCGGCGTTGACGGCGGCGTGCGAGACCAGGGACTCGGTGGGGCCGATGCTGTGGGCCTGGAGGGCGGCGATGTGGCCGTCGCCGCGGTGCTCGCGCAGTATGGTGGCGGCCTGCCAGAGCACCATGTGCGGCTCGTCGGGCCAGTGCAGTGCGGCGTTGGCGGCGGCTATGGGGCGGCCTTCGGTGTCCGCCGCCTCGGCAGCGCGGCGGGCCAATTCTGCGGCCTCGCACAGCTCCGGCGAGCCGATCCGGTCGCTGAACAGCTTCCGCAGCGCGCAGTCCACTGCCGCGCTCCGAGCCTCCAGGACCCGCTCGGGCGCGGCGGTCCGCCAGGCCGGTGCAATGTAGCGCTCCACCATCTGCGGACTGAAGCTGTAGAAAAGAGCGTTCACCAGCTGCGGGCCGGCCGGGCCGAGCGGCGCGGCGCGGTAGGCGAAGTAGCTCGGCCAGCGCTCGTCGGTGGCGTAGCCGAGGGCCGCAGCCTCCTGGAAAGCCTCCGGCGCGTAGTACAGCGTGGCATGTATCGGCTCAAGCAACTGCCACATCTTCCGGACCATGCTCAGGTTGTGCGTCATGTCGCTTCCTTCGCTGTCACGCATCAATGGAAACTTGACGTCGACTAGATTGTGCCGCTCCCGCCATCTTGTCAATGCCCACTTGTCGATGGCTAGATACGGGATAGCCTGCTGCCCATGGCTGCAACACGCTCTTACCACCACGGAGATCTGCGCCGGGCTATCGTCTCCGCCACGCTGGAGGTCATCCGGAGCGACGGCGTCGCCGCGATCAGCCTTCGAGATCTCGCCCGCCGCGCCGAGGTCTCGCACGCGGCCCCCGCCCACCACTTCAAGGACAAAGCCGGGCTGCTGACCGCGATCGCTACGGAGGGTTTCGAGCTGTTGGCTGACACTCTGGCCGCGGTGCCAGCCGACGCCGCACGCCGGCTGCGTGAAGTGGGCGCGCGGTACGTGGAGTTCGCCCTGAACTACCCGGCTCACTTCGAGGTGATGTTCCGGCCCGATCTGCTCCACGGCGACGACCCGGAGCTCACGGCCGCCAAGGAGCGCGCCTCTCGCGCGCTGTACTCGGGCGTCGAGGACCTCCCTGCCGACCGGCGCGGCCCCGATGTCCAGCGCACCGGACTGGCCGCTTGGTCGCTGGCCCACGGCTTCGCCACTTTGCAGCTCAGCGGTAGCCTCCCACCGCTGGACGACGATCCTGCCGAGACTTTTCGAAAACTCGTCGACGACCACCCGTCGCAAAGGTCCTATGGCCGACCGCCACTGGAGGGATGAGTGAGATCCAGGAGAGCCCGGCTGAACGGATCGCAGGTGACTTGGCGCTGGCGATCCACCAGGGCTTGATCCGTGGTGGCGAGCGGATGCCGTCCCAGAAGGAGTTGATGGCGGCCTACGGAGTGGCGATGGGGACCGCGGCGGCCTCTAAGCATGCCCAGTAGCGACTGCCCGACCTGTGTGGTGCGTTTGCTGGCCGCGCTGACCGCTTCCGGGGCACGGTGACAAGGTCGCCCGGGTGGCCTGTGGTGACTGTGGGCGGACCGACCCTCTTACCACCCGCACCGGCCCGGAGGGGCGGCTGTGTGAACGTTGCGCCGGCCGACCTGCCAAGAAAGCCGTGCGCCCGCTGCGGGTCTGCCTACCCGCGCAGCTCGAAATACCGCCATCATGGTCGCTCTGGTAGACCTGCCGCCCATGGTCTTCGCCGACCTGCTCGGCATCCACCCCGGGACAGCCGAACGCTGGGCCACGCTCGCCGGTGGGAACTGGTCCGACTACGTGGCGTCGAGGTGCAGGTCGGCCGCAAGCTTGAGGCGCTGGCACTGCAGCAGCGCGCCCTGGTTCAGGGACCTGGTGCGGTCGAGGAACGCGTCGAGGTCGAGGCTGACGGTCGTGCCGAGGCCCTCGCAGGTCGGGCACATGCCCTGGTGGTCGTTGAAGGAGAACGCGCTCGGTGGCAGGCCCGCGGGATCACCGGCCCGGGAGAACAGCAGACGCAGCAGCGGGTTGATGTCGGTAACCGTGCCCACGGTGGAGCGCGGGTTGCCGCCCAGGCGTTTCTGGTCGATGACGACGGCCGCGGAGATGTTCTCGATGGCGTCCATGTCCGGCCGCCCGTGGTCGGGCAGGAAGGTCCGGACGAACGCGCTGAAGTTCTCGTTGAGCTGCCGCTGGGCCTCGGCCGCGAGGGTGCCGATTGAGGCGTTCCCACTGTCCAGGGGTGGTTTCCCTCTGCGTGGCGGTGTCGACCAGCTTTCGCATCTCCGCCAAGCACCCGGGCCAGCCCCAACCGAAACAGCGAGGCTAGGCCAGATGGCCGAAGTGGTGCGTGCCTTTTCAGGTGACCGGGCACCCATTGTCCCGTCCGGTCCCGACACTCTGGACGGCCTATCAGATCCCCCCCTCGGGAGCCACTCATGGAACCTGTCGCCATCCCGCGAGACTGTCCGTTCGACTATGCCGAGGCCCTCGAGTTCGATCCCGTGCTCAAGCACTTGATGACCGAAGAGCCGGTCTCCCGTGTCCGGCTGCCCCATGGCGAGGGGGAAGCATGGCTCGTCACCGGCTATGACGATGTGCGCACGGTGACTACCGACCGGCGTTTCAGCCGCAGCGCCATCATCGGCCGCAACTTTCCGCGTATGACCCCTGAACCCATCGTTCAGGACGAGGCGATCAACGTGATGGACCCACCCGCCAGCAGCCGCCTGCGCAGCCTGATCTCCAAAGGTTTCGCGCCCCGCCACATGCAACGCATGCGGGTCCGCACCCAGCACGTCGTGAACGAACTGCTGGACGGGATGGAGGAGCACGGTTCTCCCGCAGACCTCATCGATCACTTGGCCGACCCTCTGCCCCTGGCCACCATCTGCGAGGTCCTTGACATCCCCGAGGCAGATCGGGCACAACTACGCGCGCACGCACGGACCATGATGGACACCGGCATCGACAACCGTGACAACGCCGTACGGGCAAAGGCTGATCTCCGCGCCTACTTCGACAGTTTGACGGGGCGTCGGCGCGCCAATCCCGGCGATGACCTGATCAGCGCGCTGGCCACGGCTCGGGACGGAGATGAACTCCTCAACGACCAGGAACTGGCTGTTATGGCCATGGTCCTGCTCATCACCGGTCAGGACACCACGACCTATCAGATCGGGAACATCGCCTACGCCCTGCTCACCCGTCCCAAAGAGCTCGCCATGCTGCGCGCCGATCCTGAGATGCTCCCGCAGGCCATTGAGGAACTGTTGCGCTTCATCCCCTTCCGCAAAGGCGTCGGCATTCCACGCGTCGCCATGGAAGACATGGAACTGAGCGGGGTGACGATCAAGGCAGGGGACATCGTGCACGTCTCCTATCTGACTGCCAACCGTGACGGACGGAAGTTCGATCGGGCTGACGAGCTGGATCTGGAACGCTCTGGACCGTCTCACATGACCTTCGGCTGGGGTGGACATCACTGTCTCGGTGCTCCGCTCGCCACCACGGAGCTCCACGTCGCACTTGGAACCGTTCTGGAGCGCTTCCCCGACCTGAAGCTGGCAAAGGCGGCCGAAGAAGTGCGCTGGAACCAATCGTCGATCTGGCGCTATCCGCTTGCGCTGCCCGTTACCTGGTGACCACGGCGCCTCGGATACCGCACGGAGTCTGGGCCTCCGAGGCCCACCCGTGGAACTGCCACGCCCCGCCCCGCGGCGGGGCGCGGCGTGAATCAGGGAACGCTCGGCGGGTTGTGCATCGCCGCTTAGACGTCGTTTCTTTTGGGGCGTCCACCTAGAAGGACTGGCGGTTTCGGTGCTGGTGACACAAGATCGGGTTCTATGTCCCAGGCTGCATATGTTCAGAACACAGACCTCCTGCGCACGAGCGCGTTCGGTCTCTGGAGGCGGCTCAGGAGCCTCCTCGAAGACCAGGGACTCGACCCGGCGACGACCGTGCTGGTCAATCTCTTCCCGGATGGGGGTGACCACGAGTTCGGCCAGTGCATAGATGAGGACGGCCGTGTCTACTCGTTCGACCTCGTCTACGACCGAGAGTCATCGACGGCGGAGAACAGGGCTGTCCTTCGCAACTGGACCGATGTCACCGACACATGGCAGCACCGTTCGTTCGCGGACGAGATCGCCGACGCCTTCATCTGGCGTCCGCCAGCACGCAAGACCGCCCTGCCTACCTGATAGCAGGCGACGTGTCACTCCGTGCCGCTCGAGCTCACTGCCTGGAGGCGGCGGTGGCAGATAAGAACCGCGGCTATGCCGACGAAGGCGAGAAAGTGTTCGGCCTTGCGTTCGTAGCGGCGGTGGAGTCGTCGGCAGCCGGCCAGCCAGGACACGGTTCTCTCGACCACCCAGCGGTGCCGGCCCAGCCGTTGCGAGGATTCAATGCCCTTGCGGGCGATGCGGTGGCGAATGCCGCGTTTGCGCAGCCATCGGCGCAGGCGGTCGTAGTCGTAGCCCTTGTCGGCGTGCAGTTTCGCCGGGCGCCGGCGGCGCGGGCCGCGGCGGGATCGGACGGGCGGGATGCCGCGCACGAGCGGCTCCAGGCCCAGACTGTCGTGCATGTTCGCACCGGAGATGCCCAACGACAGCGGCAGCCCGTTCCGGTCACAGATCAGGTGGATCTTCGATCCCAACTTGCCACGGTCGGTCGGATTCGGTCCCGTCAAAGGCCCCCTTTTGCCGCCCGCAGGCTGACCGAGTCGATCGCACACCGCGACCAGTCCAGCTCACCCCGCGCCCCGAGCTCGTCGAGGATCACACGGTAGAGCCGGGCCCAGACCCGCTCCCGGCTCCACTGGGCAAACCTACGGTAGACCGTCTGCCAGGCCGGCCCGAACACCGGCGGCAACTGCCGCCACGTGCACCCCGACGTCGCCACGAAGATGATCGCAGCCAGGGCCTCACGGTCACCCGTCCGACGTCGGCCACCGCCCTGCGGACGTATCACCTCAGTCGATGGCACCACCCGGCGAAACAGCACCCACAACTCATCCGGTACCAGCCGCTCAACCAGGTCCGTCATGCACGGATCAACGAACGATCATGCCATAAGAAACGACGTCTTAGTTTGACCTGGCGGGAACAAGCTTGCACCAAACAATGCGTGGCCAGGATGGTGCCGGCCTCTCTCGACCCGGGCCGTCTCGACATGCGCCCCTCACTCCCCCGTCGTAGCGTGGTGCGGACGGCTGACCAAGCCGTGGCGGATCACCTCCGCCCGAACGGGGAGAACTCATATCGACGGTCTGCCACGACCGCGCCCGTGCCGGGTGTCGAAACCAATGCCGGAGCTCACCAAAGGGCCGTTTCACGCCCTTTCCGCGCAGCCGGATCCAGGTGACTTCCACCGCAGGACAAACACCCGGTGCCTGGTTGCGGCCAGGCTGTGTGGACCACGTGCGTAGGGAGGCATTTCATGGCGGTTCTCTGCAAACCGGCCATCGAAGTACCCGAGTACGTCATTACCAACGAAGAAACACTCGAGCTGGCACAGCGGTTGCACGGCGACCATCCGCAGCTCGACCTGGTCCTCCGTCTGATCGAACACACCGGGGTACAGAAGCGGCATCTGATCCAGCCGATCGAGAAGGTGCTGCAGCACCCCGGCGTCGACGCCCGCAGCACCACCTACGAGGTCCACACCAAGGCCCGCGTGCCAGCCGTGGTGCGCCGGGCTCTCGAGCACGCGGAGTTGGAGCCGCAGCAGATCGACATGATCATCTACGTGTCCTGCACCGGCTTCATGATGCCCCCGCCGACCGCATGGCTCATCGACACGATGGGCTTCCGACCGGAGACGCGGCAGATGCCGATCGCCCAACTCGGCTGCGCAGCAGGCGGCGCGGCCATCAACCGGGCGCATGACTTCTGCACGGCGTATCCCAACGCCAACGCGCTTGTCGTCGCCTGCGAGTTCTGCTCACTGTGCTATCAGCCCACCGATATCGGGGTGGGGTCCCTGCTGTCCAACGGTCTGTTCGGCGACGGGATCGCTGCGGCTGTGATCCGCGGCAACGGCGGATGCGGGGTCCGCCTGGAACGGAACGGGTCGTACATCATCCCGAGCACCGAGGAGTGGATCTCTTATGCGGTCCGGTCCACAGGCTTCCACTTCCAGCTCGACAAGCGGGTGCCCGGGACCATGGAGCCACTCGCCCCGGCCCTGCAGGCCCTGGCGGAACAGCATCAATGGAACGCCAGCAAGATGGACTTCTACATCATCCATGCGGGCGGTCCGCGCATCCTCGACGACCTGAGCCTCTTCCTTGACGTGCCACCCGAGGCGTTCCGCTTCAGCCGCGCCACGCTCACCGAGTACGGCAACATAGCCAGCGCGGTGGTACTCGACGCGCTGGCCCGCATGTTCGACGAGGGATCAGCCCTTGACGGCCACCGCGGCCTGATGGCCGGCTTCGGGCCAGGCATCACCGCCGAGATGGCCCTGGGTACCTGGACATCGGAATCCGAAACCTGACGCCCTGAAGCTGAGTCAGTTGATCGCCTGCGCCCTGCGGTCCCCGCGAATCTGCGGGGGCCGCATTGGTCCAACTGTTCGGCTAGCTTCAGTTGGAACGTACTGCTCACGGGCCAGTAGCACAGGCCAGACCAACCGAGATTCGAGTTCCGCCGCAGGTTCAGCACCGCGCTGACGGCCCGCACGTCTCGGCCAGGCATAAGGAGCCTGGCCGAGGCCAGAGATTGCAATTGCCCTGTACGACCTGTGGGCTATCTCGTGAGGGCGAGGTCGTGAAGTCAGGCGATGCCGAGCATACCCAGATGGACGCCGTCGCCCTAGAGTCGGCAGTTCTGCACGATCTTCCAGTTCTTCAGGCGGGACAGTGCGTGCTCGACGCGGGCGCGTGCTCCGCGGTGAACCTCGTTATCGGCCTCCTGCTCGGCACTCAGGCGCTGTTGGCCTCGCCGTCTGCGGTGCGGGATGAGCGCATCAGTGCCCCGGTAGCCGCCGTCGGCGAAGAGCGGAGCTCCGCGACAGGCCCGGTCAACGCCCAATTCGGTGAACGCCCGGCAGTCATGGCGACCGCCGGGCAGCGGGAGGCCGATGGCAACCACAAGGCGGCAATGGGTGTCGATAACGACCTACAGGTTCGTCGAGTACCTGTAGTTCTTGCTCGATGCGGAGATGCTGCGGTCACGGTAGGTACCAGCGTGCCGTCCACGATGGACACGGGTGGACTTGCCTGCGCCAGACGCGCCGACGATCGCGGTCAATCCGCTGGCAGGCAGCTCGAAGCTCACATCGGACAGGGTCCACGTCGTAGCCGAACGTGACTCCCGCTTCCAGGAGCTGTGCAGGAGGCGATGTCCTCGAGGACGGCGGCGAACCGGTCGGCGTCTGCCCGGGTCTTGGCGGCGTAGGCACGCACGGCGTCGGCGTCGGCGGGCTGCAGGGTTTGCCGGCGGCGGGGGGCGATTGCCTGCTGTTCACTCAGCGGGGGCTCCAGAACGGCGGATTGCGTGTTTCCCACGGTAGGGGCTGGGCGTGGCCGGAAGGCTCCTGAGGGCGGAATCGGACCCAGCACGAGAACCTATCGAGCGATCTAGATTGATTGGATAGCATGGGGGGATGAGTGAGATCCAGGAGAACCCGGCTGAACGGATCGCAGGGGACTTGGCGCTGGCGATCCACCAGGGCCTGATCCGTGGTGGGGAGCGGATGCCGTCGCAGAAGGAGTTGATGGCGGCCTACGGGGTGGCGATGGGGACCGCGGCGGCCGCGCTGGCCAAGGTGCGGGCCGCCGGACTGAGCCGCTCGGAGACCGGGCGCGGGACGTACGCCGTGGACGCGAACAGTGCGCTGCCGCGACCGGTCATGGAGGTCATGGCGGCAGCATCGCTGTGCCGGCAGCTGTCCGCGACCTCGTTCGGCCCGGGAACGGCCGCGCCGACACTGGACCTCGGACCCTCCCCACGGGAGGACGGTATGGCCGGCGACCGAGAGGCGGCACCCGTGCGGCAGGTGGACGTCTCTGCCCTGGTCGGCCTGGACCGGCAGGTCCTGCGGTGGATGAGCGAGGCCCTCCTCGTCTCTGCCCGGCGGATGGTCGCCGCGGGCCACAGCGCAGTGGACGAGCAGTTGCTCGCCGCGGCGCGTGCCCTGCTGCGCGACGGCGGCCGCCGGCCCGAGGGACAGCCGGCCATCACCCAGCACGGCGGCTGCCTCCCGGCCGTGGAGGACGTCGCCGCCCGGATCTGGCCCGAGCGCACCCGGCCTGCCGGTTCCAACTGGCCACCGTTTTGACCGCCCGACCACATTGCGCACAGGACGCCGTCGATAGCCTGGACTCCATCACGGTCAGGGGAGGACATAGCTCGTGATTAAGCTCCGCGAACACCAGGTGGAAGCGAAACGGCGGATTGTCCGGGCCGCCGCAATTTCTGCACGCTCCGCGCCACGCGACCGCGGTGTGCGGGCAACGGTCGTCTCCGCCACCGGCTCAGGCAAGACCTATACCGCTGCCTCCGCCGCGCTGGACCTTCACCGCCGTGGCCGGATCCTGGTCATGGTGCCCACCCTTGAGCTGCTGGTGCAGACCGCCGAGTCGTGGCGCACGGTCGGACACACCGCTCCGATGGTCGCGGTGTGCTCGATCGAGAAGGATGAAGTCCTCGACCGGCTCGGGGTACGAACGACGACGAACCCGATCCAGCTCGCCCTGTGGGCCGGCACCGGGCCGGTCGTCGTGTTCGCCACCTACGCCTCCCTCGTCGACCGCGACGACCCGCACGACCCGTCGGGGCGGGTGAGGGGCCCGCTGGAGACCGCGCTCGCCGGCGGGCCGGGACTGTACGGACAGAAGCTGACCCCCTTCGACCTGGCTATCGTCGACGAGGCGCACGGAACTGCGGGTGACCTGGGCAAGCCGTGGGCCGCCATCCACGACAACGACCGCATTCCGGCGGGCTTTCGCCTGTATCTGACCGCGACGCCCCGGATCCTCGCGCCCGCCCGGCCCGCGCGGGGCACCACGGGTGAAGAGACCGTTCTGGCGACGATGGCGTCGGACCCCGACGGTGTCTTCGGTGAGCGGATCTACGAGCTCGGCCTGGCCGAGGCGGTGGAACGCGGCATCCTGGCACCGTTCGAGATCGACGTCCTCGAGATCGAAGACCCCGACCTGCACGTCGGCCTCTCCGAAGACGCGATGCGTGGCCGCCGCCTGGCCCTGCTGCAAGCGGCTCTGCTGGAGCATGCCGCGAAGCTCAACCTGCGCACCGTGCTCACCTTCCACCAGCAGGTCGAAGAGGCCAAAGCCTTCGCCGCGAACCTGCCCGACACCGCCACCGACCTCCACGACACGCAGGTGTCCGAGCACGCGCTCGCGGAAGCCGACGCCCGCCCCGCATCACCCATCCACGCCGAACCGGCGGAGCTGGAGGATCTGGCTGCGGGCCGGCATGTGCCCGCGGACCGGGTGTGGGCCGACTGGCTGTGCGGAGACCACCCCATCGCCTACCGCCGCGAGATCCTGCGCCAGTTCGCGAACGGCATCAACGCCGATGACAAGCGTGTGCATCGGGCGTTCCTCGCCTCCGTCAAGGTCCTGGGCGAAGGCGTCGACATCGTCGGCGAACGCGGCGTGGAAGCCGTGTGCATCGTCGGCGCTCGCGGGTCGATGGTGCAGATTGTGCAGAACATCGGCCGGGGCCTGCGCCCCAACCCCGACGGCACGGCCAAGACGTGCCGCATCATCGTGCCGGTCTTCCTCTCCCCCGGCGAAGACCCCACGAACATGGTCGCCTCGGCCAGCTTTCAGCCCCTCGTCGACATCCTCCAAGGCCTGCGCTCCCACGACGAACGCCTGGTCGAACAGCTCGCCTCCCGCAACCTCACCCGCCAGACCCGGGAGAAGAAGCACCACGTCACCACCGGCACGGGCGAAGCGGGCAGCGAGGACGAGACCTCAGAGCCGGGGCCGGTGAGCGTGATGATGAACTTCGCCTCCCCACGAGACCCGTCCACGATCGCCGCGTTCGTCCGCACCCGCGTCATCCGCCCCGACGCCACACTCTGGCTGGAGGGCTGGCAGGCCCTGAACACCTGGCGCCATGACAAGGGGATCACAGGCCGGTTCGCGGTACCGTACGAGACGACCATGACCCTCAACGGGGAGCCGTTCAACCTCGGGGCATGGATCAGCGAGCAGCGCCGCAACTACCGCGCAGGCCTCCTCAACGACCACCGCCGCCAGCTGTTGGACGAGGCCGGCATGGTGTGGGAACCCGGCGACGAGGCCTGGGAGACCAAGCTGTCCGCGCTGCGCTCCTACCACCGGGCTCACGGGCATCTGGCCCCGCGGCAGGACGCGATGTGGGAGGACACCGAGAGCGGCGAGAGCGAACTTATCCCCGTCGGCCAGCACATGGCCAACCTCCGCCGCAAAGGCGGCCTCGGCAAGGACACCGCGCGTGCGGAGCGGCGCGCGGCACAGCTGACCGCGATCGACGCGGACTGGAACTGCCCCTGGCCACTGGACTGGCAACGCCACTACAAAGTGCTCGCCGACCTCGTCGACGCCGACGGCGCCCTCCCCGCCATCGAACCGGGTGTCCTCTTCGACGGCGACGACCTCGGCAAATGGATCAACCGGCAAGCCCGCGACTTCACCCACCTGTCGCGCGAGCAGCAGAAGCGCCTCGACCGGCTGGGGATCAAACCCGCGCCGAAGCCCGCGCCGGCCGCCCGGGCCGCCAGGACGCGGCCGTTGTCGGCAGGGTTCCAGCGCGGCCTCACTGCTCTCGCGCAGTACATCGCACGGGAGGGAACCACGACAGTTCGCCGGCCTCACCGCGAGACCATCGTCGTCGACGGCCAGGAACACGAACTCGCCCTCGGCATTTGGTACGCCAACCAAAGACAACGCCGTGACAAACTCTCCGAACCCCAGCAGACCGCCCTCGCCGAGCTGGGTGTGGAATGGGCGTGATCAGGTGCCCAGCCGGTCCGTGACACCAGTCGGGCAGGCGTAGGCCCGCCCGCGAGCGCGAGACCGATCGCGGTCAGGGTCGACCGCAGCCACCCGGTCCGCTGCCCACACCTGCGGGGCCAGACCCGGTATCTGTGCCACGAACGTGCGCCTGTCGGGGTACAACCTCGCCTCCCCAGTTGTGTAGGGATGAACGTCCCCATCTACGGTTCAGGAGTCACAGAGCATTGGAGGATTGGGTAGGAGCTGTGGGACCAGAACGTCGCACCATACGGAGAGGGGCTGGAGGGGGTGGGCAACAGCACGCGGGCAGACCTCGTGCTGGACGTGGTGGCATCGACACTTCCGCTTTTCCAGCCGCCCTTCGACGACTGCTTCCCGGGACCGCACCGCGAGCTGGTCAAGTCCGCACTGAGCCTGCGCGCACAAGCTCCAACGAGCTGGTGGGACGACACCCGGGAAACTTCCTGACTCGCTACGACCTTCTGCCGGATGTCCCCACCAGGCCAGCAGTCGGTCCCTTCCTGATGGCGCTGGTTCGACTCTTCGAAGTGCCTGGCGGCTTCCTGTCGGCCGACGAAACGCTGGAGTGCCTGTCAGCCTGTCCAGCTGCTACGAGGCAATCCTGGTAGCCCAGTTGACTGGGCGAGTCACAGCTGAAGACGAGAAGCAGAACTCAACGTGCCAGCAGGCCATTGCGCTGCAGACGGTCCTCGTCCTGGGAGCACTCGAATGAAGCCGTGCGATCGCCGAGTGTCACCGATCGCAGGGTGGGGCGTATCTTCCGATCCGACGAGGAGATATTCCACGTCGAATCGCCGGCACGGATCAAGCCACGTCGGTGTCTCGGTCGATGGCCATGAGTCGGTTTCTTGAGCCGGTAACTGGGGCCGTTGACGGAGATCACGTCGCGGTGGTGCAGGAGGCGGCCGAGGATGGCTGGCGAGGACTTCGCCACCCACCATCTGTCCCCATTCTCTGGCGGTCTTGTTTGAGGCTCAGATCCGGCACCCGCGCGTCAGTGCCCGTGGAGACCCCAATCGACGAGGCCGCCGTAGATGTGAGCCTCAAGCATTGCGGGGCGTCAAGGCCCACGGCTTCGCCTCGGTACAGGGCGATGAGGGAGTCCTTGCCCCGCCACCAGGTGTCGGTCACACCCTGCACTTCGGGCACCGACTCGTAGCCGCCGAGGTCCAATGACTCGACAGCCTTGCCCGAGATCCTGGTGACGGTCTTGGCCCAGCGACGGGCATGGGCGGCGAGCGCCAAGCACTCCACCCATCCGTCTGTGCTGGCGTGTAGGGGCGTCCAGCAGTAGGCGTCGATCCCGAAGGCCCCGTCGGGGCCGATCATGAATCCGTAGGCCATGGACACCCGGCAGCTCCCCGCCGGGAACGACCAGCCCTCTGCGACTGCCCACTCGGGACAGTCGGCGTCCAGGATGCGCGGGCCGCCCTCGTAGAACGGGGCCGGCGGCAGGGCGAGGCCGCCCCAGCGGTCCTGGAAGGCGGCGGCCCGGTCGATCTCCGCAGCGGGGACCCCATGCCCGATCCACGCGTCGCGGTGTCGCCGGATGTCCTGCCGGCGGACCCGGATGCCGTCCACTTCGACGAACCCCTGGGCTCTGCGGCTCAGGCCGGCGGGCTCGACCTGGATGGGTGATACAGAGTCGTCAGCCGTCACCGCTACTCGCTGTCCCCGGAGTGGAGCACGGCCGCCGCAATCTCGCGCACGCGCTCCAGGGTGATCCCAGTGTGCTGTTCGACGGCGAGGGGGTGGTCGGTGGGCTCGAGCTCGACGAAAGGGCGCTCACCGACCGGGCGTGTGTGGACGTGCGTCTTCAGGTTGAGTGTCGTGGTCGGGTAGACCGTCAGGTCCGTGGTGAGCCAGCCGAAGGAGGGTTTCTCGGCCTCGCGGCCGGGGGTGTCCCACCGATCCGCGGCCCGGGAGAAGTTCTCTCGGCTGAGCGAGACCCAGACGCCCCAGGAGAACACCTCGTCGCGGCCGATGACCGGTATCTCGATCAGACCTTTGACGAAGTAGTGCTGCCCGCGAACCACGCACTGATCCGCGGTGAGCAAGCAGTCGCCGGCACCAGCGAAGGTCGGATCCCACACAGCCGGGGCCTCGGCCGTGTAGTTCATCGGCAGCTCAGGGTGGCGGGCCCCGCAGCAAGTACAGGTGAATCCGAGGTCACTGGTCATGGTGCTGGAGCCTACTGACCGGCTCCCGTAACCGCCTCGGGCGGTTCCCTTTCCGTCGCCTGCTCGGTCGGTGCGATGGCCGGGGTGCCGCTGTGGGCCAACTGTCGCGCTCAGTCACAGTTGTGCCGAGGCTCGGTAGTTGTGGCTCTGTCCATGAGAACGGAGAACGGGCAGCAGATGTTCACGCCTTCGGGAGGCACCAGAGCACACCGAGAATTCGAACGCTGCTTTTCAGAGTCGCACAGGCGGCCTGGACGCTCAGCGGTCGCCCGTGTGCGGGCGCACGGGACGTGGCAGTGGCTGACGCCAGTCGCCCAGCCTCGTGAGGAGAAACTGGCGGGCGAGAGAACGTACGTCGTCCCACGCCGGATCTGTGGCCAGGGCGTTGCCCCAGAGGCCGACGCGGCCAGTGGCGTCGATCTCGCCGAGGCGACGCCCGACGGCCCGAAGATCGCGCAAATTCTTGGGCTCGAAGACTCCGCGCTCTGCAAGGCCTTCGGAGATGCGGCAGAGGAGCTCCACCTCTTCAACCACGTCCTTCGTCTCAAGATCGCGCTCGCCCAGCCAGGCAAGCTGACCCTGGGGGTCGGCTGCCAGGAGGGCCATAAAGCGCAGCGTCCAGGTGCGCAGGCGCGCGTCGCCGAGATGGTTCATACGTGCAGGATCGCACCGATCTTCCGCAAACGTGTTCGATGGCGTGGAGGGCGGCAACGGTCGGCGCGGCGGTTGAAGCGTGACTGCTGCGGTAGCAATCGAACAGTGCCACTTTCCTGCCGCGACCACTGCAAGCCGCTCGGACGCCACGCCTGCAACCTGTTAGCGGTCTGCGGCCCCGAGGGTGAGGCCGGGGTGGAGTTGGCCGCAGGTTTCGTTGGGGTTCGTCTTGTACTGGCTCAGCAGCTTTGGCACCTCTCGGGCTGCCCATGACCGGGTGCTGGCGAGCTGCCGTGGATCCGATACCGCGGCTGCTCGCACCCAGTCGCCGCCGGTGCCCTCTGGGTAGATGCGGACGTAGCCCGCGGCTACCAGCCGAGGGACGGTCAGGCCAGGAGTCGTGACCCAGTGACCGTGGGTGTGAATGAAGGTGGGCCTGAGGGTTTCGAAGACGTGGCGCCGCAGAGCAGGCATGTCTTTGTCGGCGTAAGCCTCAGCGATGGTGGGCTCGGTCAGACCCGCGAGGTCCCTGACGGCGAGGTTGCTCGTCAGGAGAGTGCCTCCAAGGTCCGGGACGAGAACGCTGGCGTTGGTCAGCTTCAGGCGCTGCGCGTACTCGTTGAACACCGCTCCATAGCGGTAGGCCACATGGCACACGGGCAGCGTGGGGTGGGCTTGGAATGAGGCGGCCCGCTCCCGCTGCCCACCCCAGGACACCAGCAACGCCGTACCGACGGTCACACAGGCCACAACCCTGGCGCGCAGTGATCCCCGTTCTACCTGGTCCATAAGCGCGACGCCAACGGTGAGCGATGCCAGAGCCCATACCGGCGTGGCGAACCGGAACATGCGCATCCAGTCCGGATTCAGCACACCGAAGGCAGCGAGGGTAAGCACAAGAGGCACAAGTACGCCCGGCAGTGCCGTCCGTGCAGGCCCGGAGCGCCCAAGGGCCGCTCCGGTCACCAGAGCGCCAGCCAACACTGCTGTCCACCCGGCGAACGACAGGAGAGACCCCGTCCCGGAGAACGACTCCCACGTCGGCGTGTCCTGAGCCTTCGCCAGCGCAGTGTTGGGCACGAGACGGGCGAAGACGGCGTAGCGCCACACGAGGAATGCGGCATATGGCACGACGAAGGCAGCGACGGCACAAGCCGCCGCTCGCGCAGACGGGCGCAGCGTCATCCGGTTTACCCGCAGCAGCACCACCATCGGGTAGGCGGCTGCCAGGACCGCTCCGTCTGGGCGGGTCAGGGCCGCCGCCAACGCCACAAGACCCGTCACCACAGCGGTCCCCGTCGCGGTGAGCCGGTCGTTCAGCAGAGCCCGCGCGAGCACAGCGGCCAGCAGTGTGGCCAGCAGGGCGTACAGCGGATTCTCCAAGCCGGAGAACATCCAGGCTACAAATGACATGTTGACGGTTAGAAAGGCGCTGCAGAACAGCACCACCGCCCAGGAGTTGGTCACCAACTGGCGTGCCACGCATGCAACAGCCATCAGGGTCCCCAGCGCGCACAGGACACCGAGGCCTTTCGGATACAGAACCTGATCCGGCACGCCGAAATAGGTGCGGTGATCAAACAGTCCCAGACGTCTACCGAGAACGAGCAGAGCCAACCAGGCCGGATTGGAGTAGCCCTCGACCGGCGGGGAACCGGCCTGCTGCACCGGCCCGAGACCCTCGTCGATGCTACGGGCGTACGCAAAGGTGATCGCGGCGTCATCGACCACCCAGCGCCCCAGCTGCGAGCCACGTACCGCGATCAGAACCGTGCCCAGCAGAACGGCCGCCATGTCGCGAAGCGAGAGATGCAGGAGCGCGGTGTCACTCGCAATCCATCGCCACACGACCTTTCGATCGGCAGGGTGGACTGTGCGGACGCTGAAAATTGGCAAGGCGCACCCATCACTCAACCCGGGCATATAGGAGAGCAACGGCCGACCGCGCCCGCCAGTTACGCCCAGTACGGCATTGGGGTGAGCGCTGAGGCCGAAGTCACAGGCCAACCCGGGGCTGTGCCGAGCAGGTCGTCGAACTATCTGAATACCGCAGCTGTATTCACAGCTACGTCGCCCCTCGTACGGAGCAGTAACAGTTGAGAAATCCGCCGCAAGCAAGGTATGGGGGAACCCTGAGATCTAGAGGAAATCGTCGGACACTCGCGCGATCTCTATCTAGAGTTCGAACTCGATGTGCTCGACGTCGGTGAAGCGGACTTCTTCCAGGCTGCCCGCGCGGCGGCCGCCGTCTTGGAAGTAGACCTCTTTGAGGGCGTCGGCCGCGATCTCCTGCAATTGCCGTTCGGTGGCGCCTTGTTCCTGGGCGGTGAAGAGGCGGGCGGCGTACTGCGGCGGGAGGGCGACGGTGAGGTGGCGGATGCGGTCCTGGTCGGTGGAGCCGATGGGGGCGGTGTAGCCGAGGCGGGCGCGGAAGTCGATGACGATGCCTTCGCTGGTGGCCGCGGTCTCCTTCGCCTTCTGGCGGATCTGTGGCTGCCAGCGCTTCTTCACCTCCCTCTCTAGCCGCTGGGCGAGGTCGCGGCGGGGCTTTTTGATCTGGTCTTTGACGTAGCGTTCGACGGTGCGCTGGGAGATCCGCAGCATCTGGGCGACCTGCTTGGTGCTCTTGTACTGCTTGACGAGGTAGCGCATCTGCGCGCCGGCGGACTTGGGGATGGGGCGGGTGAACGCCTTCTGCACGGCCTGCTCGAGCCCGTCGCCGAACATGGTCATCGCGGGCTACTCCCCCGTGTCCGTGTGGATGATGCTGCCGTCCTTGATGTAGCGGGCCAGGTTGAGGTCCGCGCCGTGCTCTTCGCGGACTCCTTCGCCCCACAGGACGCTCTGGGTGCCCTCGTGCTTGACCATGCCCGGGGAGACGCCGAGGCGGAATCCGCCCGGCAGCGGCTTGCCTTCCCGGTAGGGCAGGAAGTCGAGCGGGCTGGGCCCGTCGGCTGCGTAGACGGCGCAGTCGGACAGGACCGCGATCGGGTACTGGCCGGTGAAGGCGGCGTGCTTGAGCATTTTGCGGTGCATGTTGGTGCGGGTCTTGGAGATGACCGCGGCGCGGATGTCGGGGCGCCAGGTCGGCCGGGACAGGGCCCGCCACGGCTGCCCGGGCTTCCAGCCCTCACCGCGCGGCCTTTCGCGGAGCTTGCCGATGCCGCCCTTCACCGTCGCCTTGACCGCGGAGACGACGATCGCCATGTGGGGATCGTTGTCGCGGTAGCCGTCCATCGCCGCCAGGAACTCATCCGGGGACAGGTCGGCGGTGACGCCGAGGTCGGCCATCGTGGCGACGTAGGCGTCGCGGAGCCGGTTGTACCAGCCGTCCAGGTAGCGGCCGTTGTCGTACCGGACGTATGCCTCGCTCGGAGCTACGGTGTAGCCGAGCTCGACCGCGTACGCCACCGTCGGCGTCGCGTACCAGGCCGGCCCGTCGGGCCGCTCACCCTTCGGCGTAAACGGCGAGGGCAGCAGATCCGCCTCCAGCTGCACCCATTCCTTGCCGGACTTCACGCGGGACAGGTCGACGTGCGAAAGGTCGACCAGCCAGGACCCGGGCAGCTTCGGATCGAACACCGGATTGGTGACGTGAGTGGGGGCGCCGAGGCCGACGACGGTACCGTTCGCACCCGCGGCGAACGCCATGTTCACGTCGATACCCACCAGATGCCGCTTCGTGCACTCATCATCGGTCAGCGGGCGCGCCCAGTCGTACGCCTCCTCCACCAGCACCTCGCCCGGGCGGCGCTGGTGAAAGCGCGGCAGACCGGCGAGGAGGGGATGCCCGTCCGGGGCCTCACACGGCGCGCAGTCGACCGGATCCTTGCCCAGCGAGCCGGGGTTGTGCTCGCTGTGCCGCTTCCCCGACGCGTCCGGCTCGGACGCGCGAGTCGGCGGATGCAGCGCCGTCATCAACTCCAGGCCGGTCACCGCGGTGGAGCCGCGCGGCGTCATCACCCGCGATGCATACGTGCCCAGCAGCCGGGCGAGATCAGCCGGCGGAAGGTGCGCCGCGTCCAGCCAGTGACGGGCATCCAGCGCGTTCCAGGACGGAATGCACAGCTGCACACACTGCCGCTCCGAGCCCTGCGCCGGACGGTAGATCCGGGCCCACGGCCCGAACCCGCGCTTCGTCAGCTTCCACTCCGCCCGCGCCAACTGCCTGACGACCTTGTGACTCTCCGGAAGCCGACCGGACAGGCGCTCCTCGTCACTGAGCCGGGTCGGGAGGCTGTAGCGCTCCAACGCGGCTTCGGTGAGCACGATCAGCGGGTCGGCGTCCTTCCCCGGCCCTGCCAGCTTCGGCTGCCCGAGACGCGCCTCGGCAAGGGTCCACGCGACCAGTGCCGGCAGTGACGTGGCGGGCACATCCAGGACCAGGCCACCTACGCAGTACGCCAGCGTTTGCCCGTCCTCAACATGGATGACCGCGAGCGGCCCATTCTCGAAGCGCGGGTCAGCGGAGGCCGACGTGGAAGCAGGCGGCTTCGCTGCGGCCTTCCTCACGCCCGGGCGCCCCGACGACTGCCTCCCGCTGCTGTCCGCTGCACGCGGCCGCGGGGCGACGGGAGCCGATGCCGGTGCCGCCTGCTGGTCGACGACAGCAGACGGGGCCGGGCCGGTGAACGCCTCCGGAACTTCGGGCACTTGGGCGGTAGGCGTCTTGTCGGGTTCGGCGGGGAAGCGCGCCGCGAGGCCCTCCAGGAGCCGGGCGTAGGCGGCGCGCTTCGGCGGCCGCGGCTCGGTCCGCCCCGCCTCCCAGTTCCCCACCGCTTCCCTACGAGCCTCCAGCGCCGCGGCGATCTGCGCCTGACTGAGCCCCGCCGCCTCACGCAGCCGCTTACGCTCCGCCGGCGACGGCAAATCATCCTGCGCCACCTGCTCCAACAGCGCATCGACCGCACTGAACAGCTCGTTGTCAGTAGACACTGAGGTCACCTCCGAGCCGCCACCCTACCCTCATCGCATGTCGGATCGCGCAGCAAAACGCACATCAATCGCGCACGATGCGACGCGTCGCACGTGGTTGTAACACTGGCCGTCCACCATCTACCTGATCTGTTGCAGTACAGGCTGAGCGTTTCTCAGCGAAGCTTGAGGGGTGTGGGTCACTGCCGTTTCATAGGCGATGGAGTCAGGCGCCTGGGGAAAGGGACGCGGGCCTGCGCAGCAGCCACTGCATGAACGTCCGACGCCGGGGCCGCACGACTACCTTGCCGTGGGCCTTCTGGCCGACCAGTTCGACTCGCAGCATGGTCGGTGCCTCCGGGGGCGTCCACATGCGGCGGTGCCTGAGCTTGCAGTGGACCAGGGTCAGGCCGTCGACATCGACCTCGATGCCTGGCTTCGTGATCAGCGTCAGGCTTTTCCCTGCCATGGCCACGTCGATCCGAAAGGTGTCCTGCGTGATCACGGCCTCGGTGAGGTCGAGCGTCACGTCGCACCAGGTCACTGCGAGCTCCAGCCGCCGCGGCAGCACCCAGCGGCCCGTCCGCTCGACCGTGCCGCTGAAGACCTGCTCGATCCGGACAACGTCCTTGACCTCTGCAACCTCGGCGGCAGTGCCATCAGCGGCGAAAGAGACGGCTGGCAAGTCGACGGTGAGTACGGCCAGTTCGCTCAGAGTCCGCGCTGACAGGGCAGCTTCCAGGCGCTCGTCCAGTTCGTCCGCGGTCAGCATGCCGTCCCCCGCCGCGATTCGCAGCACATCCACCGTCCGGTCCCGGTCCGCATGAGAGGCTCGCAGTTCGGGCGGTGAGCCGGGGTCAGAGGGCTTTCCGGTGGGTGAAATCTCTCCCGGCATGCTTCCGTCCCGGTCCTGTCGAAGGTCTCCGCGCGACACGGGCAGTGGCGCGAGTGGAACACTAACGCCATATCGCGATACAGATCCCTGCTGAGCCCATCGCGGGCCGCACCGCCGATGTCGGCAGCGAGCCGGCCACCGAACGTTTTGCCATGAACACCGGATTGGAGCCGCCGACGTTTACAAACTCCAGCCGATCGCCGAACGGGCCCGCTCAGTTGCGGTGAACGCCTCCGCGGTCGGTCCGCTCGTCGACATCGTCCCCGGCGCGGACATCAACCACCCGGGTTCGACTGTCGGCCAGCGACAACGCTCAACCTTCGCTTCGAGAGATCACTACCACCCGGCTCGGCCCGATCTCGCTCGGTCTCCCGCTAGAGGGGCGGCCCTCGGCTGAGCCCGGCGGCCAGCAGTTCGTGGACCGCCGCACGGTTGGCACGGGCGCGGTCAGCGAAGCGGTGTCCCCTCGGCCAGGGCGAGCCGTAAGGGTCTTCGAACTTCTGCGGATCGGGGGCAGGCTGGACTGGATCTGGCGCCAGGACCTGTAGGCATCCGCGGTGGTCTGCGACGCACCGCTCCGCAGCCTCGCTCAGGTTGTGCCAAAGATGCCACCTGTCCGCGACCTGCACTGCCTGCGGTGCCGAGACGGCGGCACCTTCGCCGAAGTTTCGCTCCAAGCCGCGAGGCTGGACGCCTCCCGGTCGGGCGGCAGGTCCACTGGACGCCGGCTTTCGACGTCGACCAGGCCAGTCCCGTAGTGACGCCCCTTGCGGGTCGCGTACTCATCGACGCCGAACACCCATGGGGCTGGAACGTCGGGGTCGGGTAACGCTTCGACCAGCCGCAGCACCGTGCTGCGACTTACGGACACCCCAAAGACGCGCGCCAGGCGGGCACCGGCCCGACCGGCGAGCGCGAGCCGACCGCGACCAGCGTCGACCGCAGGCGCTCCGTCGGCCGTATCGACAGGTCAAGCCCGGCAGCCGTTCGGCGACGGCCCGCCGCCCGCACGAGATCACCGGGCAGAGGAACCTGCGGACGCGCAAACCAAAAGGGACCCGTCTGCCTCCGCTGGGCACATCAGCGGACAAGCGCAGGTAGGAGCTGTGAACCCGGCGTGACCAGATCTTGCATCCGGGACAGATGGCCCCGGGCACCGTGCTCCGGCCTCTATGTGTACGGCCTCGTCGTTCACGGTGACGGACAGCACCGTCACGTCGACTGGAACAGTAAGTCCTCCAGCCGGAGCACCATTTCTTCCACGGGCCGAACTATCAGCTACACCGCACCCAGTACGGGCCAGTTCCAGGCAACTTTCCCAGGACTCGACCGCCCGACAACCGTCACTCAGCGTGCAACTTCACGGAAAGTGAGCCAGAACCGTGATCCGTGAACAAAAGCAGCCGTGCAGTAGCGGCGGGTCCAGCTTCGTACGGCCGCGCTGAAGCGGAACGAGGGCCGGCGGCTGACCCGACGCAAGGCCCGGCTCGCCGAACGGCGCGACATCACCCCGTGCCACCCCGCCCAGGCAGCCTGCTCACCCCTCCTCGTCCGCCAGTCCGTCCGCATGCTCGCCCGTGACCAGGAAGACCACGCGACGGGCGACCGACACCGCATGGTCGGCGAACCGCTCGTAATAGCGGCCGATCAGCGTGACGTCGACGGCCGTCTCCACACCGTGCTGCCACCGGTCGTCCATCAAGTGCTGGAAGACCATGCGGTGCAGCTCATCCATCCGGTCGTCGTCCTTCTCCAACTGGAGCGCGGCGTCGACGTCATGAGTGATGAGCACTTCGGCTGCCTGCGCCATCAGACGCTGCGCGAGCTGCCCCATTTCCAAAATGATGCGGCGCAGATCCCGTGGCACCGCATGCTCGGGCGAACGCAACCGAGCCAGCTTAGCCACATGCTGGGCCAGGTCACCGCTGCGCTCCAGGTCCGCGCTCATGCGCAGCGAGGTGACTACGACACGCAGATCCGTGGCCACGGGCTGCTGTCGCGCCAGCACCGCGATCGCCCGGTTCTCCAGATCCCGCTGCAGATCATCCACCTTGTCATCGGCAGAGATCACGCTCTCCGCAAGCTGGAGGTCAGCATCCAGCAGAGCAGTGGTGGCCCGGCCCATGGCGGAACCGACGAGGTGGGCCATCTCCACCAGACCATCCCTGATGGACTCCAGTTCCTCGTGATACGCCACCCGCATCAGGTCCTCACCGCCCAGTCTCGTCTCTACTGACCGCCACACTCGCACACATCCGCGCGAATCGACCGGTGAGATCGACTGGGACGTCTCGGTCGACTCCACCATCGTGCGGGCACATCAGCACGCGGCGGGTGCTCGCACCGAACCGCCGCCGGCCCCCGCGTCAAAGGGGGGCGAAGGGCCGGAACACCAGGACGAAATGCCGTGCCAGAGCCTGGTCGCCCGCTTGGTGAAGGTGGTGCGGGAGGTGAGGGCCTGAGCCGTTCGCGCGGCGGCTTCACCACCAAGCTCCACCTGAGTGCGAACGGCCGCTGCCGCCCTCTGTCCCTGATCGTCACGCCAGGTCAGCGGGCGGGCCGCATGCAGCTCAAGCCGGTGCTCGAGAAGATCCGGGTCCCGAAACTCGGGCCGGGCAGGCCCCGTAAGAAGCCGGACAACGTCGCCGCGGACAAGGCCTACAGCAACGGACCCGCCGCGAATACCTGAGACGGCGCGGCCTGCGGCACACGATCCCGGAGGAGACCGACAGCCAGCCCGCCTGCGCGCTGATCGCGGCCCTCCCAGAGCCCCTGCACGCCCCGGGCGACGCCTGGACCCACCTCGACATCGTCCTGCGCGGCATCCGGGCCTAGCCGGCAACCGCGATCACCATCGACGGATGCCAGGTCGAAGCCATCCCGCCCTGCACTCCGAGCACGGTTGCCGAAGGCGCGCACATCCTCAAATGCTTGCCAGAACCACGTTCACTTGTACGCCGACAAGTGCGCCAGCCGCGTGACCGCCATGCCCCGGACCCGCTCGGGGCCAGAAAGCCTCCTGCGGCTCCAGCCCTGCAGACGGCGAGATCATCGACGCCACGGCGCATCGCCAAGCGACAGGTATCCATCGCAGCTCACAACGACGCGGTGCGAGCGGGTCGGAGGTTGGCCGAGATGGGGATCGAACTTGCACCCGAGGCGCCTCAGCCGGCGCGACGAGCACGCCGGCTCACAACGTTGCCGCCACGGCCCCGATGATCAGACGCGTCCCGCATGCGAGAGGTCCTGCCGGAGGTGTGCGGCGGTGTGGGAGTCGGGGGTCTTCAGAAGATCGGCCGGAGTTCCTTCGAACAGGATTCGTCCGCCGCCGCTGCCCCCTTCGGGGCCGAGGTCGATGATCCAGTCGGCGCTCTTGACGACGTCGAGGTTGTGCTCGATGACGATGACGGTATTGCCCTGGTCTACGAGGCGCTCGATGATGCCGAGGAGGCGGTGGACATCCGACATGTGCAGACCCGTGGTGGGTTCGTCCATGACGTAGACGCTTCCGACGCGGTGCAGGTCGGCCGCAAGCTTGAGGCGCTGGCACTCGCCGCCGGACAGGGTGCTGAGCGGCTGGCCGAGCCGCAGGTAGTCCAGCCCCACCTCGTTCAGGGCGTGCAGGACGGGGCGGAGCTTGGGCTCCGTGAAGAAGTCCGCCGCCTCGGCCGTCGTCATCTCCAGGACGTCGCTGATGGACCTGCCCCGCAGCCGGTGGCCGAGGACGTCCTCGGAGAAGCGGCGGCCCTGGCAGACCTCGCACACTGACTTCAGCGTGTCCATGAACGCCAGGTCGGTGTAGAGGACGCCGAGCCCCTGGCAGTTGGGGCAGGCGCCCTTGGAGTTGGCGCTGAACAGGGAGGCGCTGACCTTGTTGGCGTTGGCGAACAGTTTGCGGATCGGGTCCATCAGGCCGGTGTAGGTGGCGGTGTTGGAGCGCCGGCTGGTGGTCACCGCCGACTGGTCGATGACGATCGCGTCGGGGTGCCGGCTGAGGAACTCGTCGTTGACCAGCGTGCTCTTGCCCGATCCGGCCACGCCGGTGACGACCGTCAGGACGCCGGTGGGGAAGCCGACCGTCACGTTCATCAGGTTGTGGCTCGTCGCGTCGGTGACGGTGAGCGTCCCGGTGGCGCGCCGGGGTTCGGTCTTGAGAGGCAGCCGGTGCTTGAGGTGGCGTCCGGTGAGGGTGTCGGCACGGGTGAGTGCGTCGAAGCTGCCCTCGAAGACCACTTCGCCGCCGAGCGTCCCGGCTTTCGGTCCCAGGTCGACCACGTGGTCCGCGATGGCCATGATGTCGGGGTCGTGCTCGACCACGAGCACGGTGTTGCCCTTGTCCCGCAACGCGATGAGGAGTTCCTTGAGCCGGTGCACGTCCCGGGGGTGCAGGCCGATGCTCGGTTCGTCGAAGACGTACAGCATCTCGGTGAGACTGCTGGACAGGTGCCGGACCATCTTGATCCGCTGGGACTCGCCGCCCGAGAGCGTGCGGGTCTCCCGGTCCAGGCTCAGGTAGCCGAGTCCGATGTCGACCAGGTGGTGCAGACGGGTGGTCAGGTCGTCCAGGACCGGTTTCACCCGGGGCAGGTCCAGCTCCGCCAGGACGAGTGCGAGGTGCTGGGCCTCCATCGCGGTGAGGTCTGCGATGTGGTGGCCGCCGATCCGGGGGGCCAGCGCGGCGGGCGCGAGGCGGGTGCCCTCGCAGTCGGGGCAGGAGGCGGTGCGGGCGAACCGCTGGAACACCCGGCGGCCGCGCTCGGACATGTCCTCCTTCTTGACGTAGAGCCGGGTGAACTTGTCGACGAGGCCTTCGTAGCGGACGTTGAGGGTGTTGCCCTGCCAGACGAGGCGGAGCTTGTCCGGCAGTTCGCCGTGCAGCAGCAGCTGCCATTCCCGCTCGGTGAAGTCGGCCAGCGGCTTGTCGTCGTCGAACAGGCCGGACTCCACGTAGCTCAGCCAGTACCAGCTGTCGGTGGAGAAGTCCGGGTGCAGCAGCGCGCCCTGGTTCAGGGACCTGGTGCGGTCGAGGAACGCGTCGAGGTCGAGGCGGACGGTCGTGCCGAGGCCCTCGCAGGTCGGGCACATGCCCTGGTGGTCGTTGAAGGAGAACACGCTCGGTGGCAGGCCCGCGGGATCACCGGCCCGGGAGAACAGCAGACGCAGCAGCGGGTTGATGTCGGTAACCGTGCCCACGGTGGAGCGCGGGTTGCCGCCCAGGCGTTTCTGGTCGATGACGACGGCCGCGGAGATGTTCTCGATGGCGTCCATGTCCGGCCGCCCGTGGTCGGGCAGGAAGGTCCGGACGAACGCGCTGAAGGTCTCGTTGAGCTGCCGCTGGGCCTCGGCCGCGAGGGTGTCGAACACCAGGGACGACTTGCCCGAGCCGGAGACACCGGTGAAGACGGTCAGTTGCTGTCTCGGGATCTGAAGCGAGACGTTCTTGAGGTTGTTCTCCCTGGCACCGGTCACCTTGATGGCGTCGGTCCTCACATGTGCTCCTTGGTGGTGCGGGTGGGCTCCCCCTCCGGGGGATGTAAGGGGGAGCCCGGTCTCGGGTGGCCTGCGGGCTGTGCCGTCAGGCGTTCTCCTTGCGGAAGGTCCGCGTGCCCCACAGCAGGGCGAGGACGGCCATGACCAGCAGCACGAGGGAGCCGGTCAGCAGCCCCGTGGCGCTCATGTCCCCCCGGAACGCGGCACGTTCGGCGTCGACCACATGGGTCAGGGGGTTGATCCGGGCCAGGTTGTACAGCCAGCCGGGGGCCAGTTGCTCAGAGACCGGCAGCAGCACCCCGGACAGCAGCAGAAGCGGCAGGAGCACGGCGTTCATCAGCGCGGGGAACGCGGCCTCGCTCTTGAGGACCATGGCCAGTGCGTACGATCCCGAGGACAGCGTGATGGCCAGGACCGCGGCGATCGCCAGGCTGAGCAGCAGCCCGGTCAGTGAGGCGTCGAGGTCGAAGACGAGCAGCGTCACCAGCACGATCAGTACGGACTGCGCGGTGGCCTGCACTGCCTGGGCCAGAACCTTGCCGAACAGCAGGGCGGCCCTGCTCGCGGGCGTGCCGCGGAAGCGGTCGACGACGCCGACCCGGTACTCGGTGAGCAGCCCCACCCCGGCGAAGGAGCCGCTGAACAGCGCCGTCTGGACGATGAGGGCCGGGGTGAGGACCTCCCAGGCGCCGCCGGGCGGGAAACCGGGGGTGTGGTCGACCACGGACACCATGAGTGGTCCGAAGAGGAACAGGTACAGCAGCGGCTGCATGATCCCGATGAGCAGCCAGGTCGGGCTGCGCAGCGCGAGCTTCATGTCCCGCACGAAGATCAGTTGGGTGTCACGCAGCATGGGCGGCCTCCCTGGCCTCGGGCGCGGGGTTGCCGTCCCGCAGGGAGTGTCCGGTCAGGCTGAGGAACACGTCGTCGAGGGTGGGCCGATTGACCTTGACGGAGGCCATGGTGATCCCCCGGCCGTCGAGGGCGCGTAGCAGCTCCGGCAGGGCGGCGTCGCCGCGGGGCACCCGGAAGCGCACCGTGTCGCCGTCGACGCTGACCTCGCTCGCTCCGGTCAGCCGCCCGGCGACGTCGGCCGCATCGGCGACCTGGTTGGTCACCTCGATGGTGATCGCGTCGCCGGCGACCCGGGCCTTGAGAGCGTCGGGGGTTCCCTCGGCGACGATCGTGCCGTGGTCGGTGACGAGGATCCGGTCGCACAGCGCGTCGGCCTCGTCGAGGTAGTGGGTGGTGAGGAAGACGGTCGTACCCTGCTCTGAGCGCAGGCGGTGGACGTGGTCCCAGAGGTTGGCCCGGCTCTGCGGATCGAGCCCGGTGGTGGGCTCGTCGAGGAAGACGAGCGTCGGTTCGTGGACCAGTCCGAGCGCGATGTCGAGCCGGCGGCGCTGACCGCCGGAGAGCGTCTTGACGGGGCGCTGGTCCAGGCCGGCGAGGTCGAGTCGCTCGGCGAGCAGGGCCCCGCGCCGTTTGGCCTCGGTGCGGGACAGGCCGTAGAGCCGGGCCTGGAGTTCGATCTCCTCGGCGACCCTGGACTCGGGCCAGGTGGCGCCGCCCTGGTGGACGCAGCCGATCCTGCGCCGGACGCCTTGGGGGTCCGTCAACAGGTCGCAGCCGGCCACGGTGCCGGTTCCGCCGGTGGGGCGCAGCAGGGTCGTGAGCATCCGTAAGGTCGTGGTCTTGCCCGCTCCGTTGGGGCCGAGGAATCCCACCACCTCCCCGGGCGCCACGTCGAAGTCGATGCCTTTGACCGCTTCGACACTTTGGCCGCGCACGGTGAACCGGCGGGCGAGACCTCGTACTGTGATCATGAAATCCTTCTCTCGGCCCGGCAGTCGTCCGGCCGACTCGCGCCGCCCGGCCGGGATGCCGGCTTCGGCGCGCGGCTCGTCAGGACTGGCCATCGGCCGCCGCCTGGTACTCGGCGAGGCGCTCCTGCGCCTCGGCCATGTCCTCGGTGGTCGGGGCGTCGTCCTGGGTGAGCTTGACGCGCCAGTAGCCGCTGAAGTCGATCGCGCGCTTGTCGAGACCCCGGTCGTTGACCAGGTGGCGGCGCATGGTCCGGACGACGCCGGCCTCGCCGGCCAGCCAGGCGAAGGGGCGACCGGGCGGGAACTCGGCGCCGCGGACGGCGTCGATCAGAGCTTCGCTGCGGCCGGCCTGGGTTCCGTCGCGGTGCAGCCAGTGCAGGGTGACGTCGCCCGCCGTCTGGAAGGTCTGCTGCTCGGCGCGGTCGGCGACCTCGATGTAGACCTGGGCGCGGGCTCGCTCAGGCAGGGCCTCCAACAGGGTGCCGATGGCGGGCAGCGCCGTCTCGTCGCCGACGAGCAGCAGCCAGTCGGCGGAGGTGATCGAGTCCGTCAGGGACACCGGTCCGGCATAGAGCGCGGAGGGGCCGACCATGCCGAGCCGGTCGCCGGGGCGGGCGGAACCGGCCCAGGCGCTGGCAGGGCCGCTGTCGCCGTGCAGGACGAAGTCGACCTCGACGGTGTTCGTCCCGGGCAGGCGCCGGCGGAGGGTGAAGCTGCGCATCCAGGGCCGCTCGTCCTCCGGAATGGCCAGAAATGCCTGGTACCAGCCCGTCGCGTCGTCGCTCTGCTCCGGCAGGACGGGCCGCTCCTGGCCGGGCCGGGGGAAGCAGAGCTTGAGCTGCTGGTCCGGGGTCAGGCCGACGGAGTCGTCGAGGTGGTCGGCCTCGAACGTCACGCGGGCCATCCGCGGTGTGATGCGTGTGATGTCGGTGACCTGGATGAACGTGACGGGGAGCTCTGCCATCGAAAACCTTCCACGAACGTACGGGCAGACCGGGGCGGGTGGCCGCCCAGCTGGTATCCTTACAGCGTAAAGAGTTGCGCCGGTGAGGTTACTTTATGCGGTAAGGAGTTGCAAGGTGGTTGTTTTCGCCGGACAGGGCGATGCCCGCCGGTCCATGTCCCTGCTATGGCGATCGACTGAATCCGGGGGGCCCGCTCCCAAACCCGGTCCCAAACCCGGACTCGACGTGGACACGATCGTGGCCGCGGGTGTCGCGGTGGCGGACGAACAGGGAATGGCGGCCCTGTCCATGCGGGCGGTCGGGACCCGGCTCGGGCGGACCGCCATGGCGCTCTACACGTACGTGCCGAGCAAGAGCGAACTGGTCGACCTCATGCACGACTGGGTGCTGGCCGAACTGCCCACGGAGTACGACACCGGCGCGGGGTGGCGGCCGGCGATCACTGCCTGGGCCGACGACGCCTGGGCGTTCTATCTGCGCCACCCCTGGGTGCTCCAGGTCTCGCAGGCCCGCCCCGTACTCGGGCCGAACGAGTACGCGCGGCTGGAAACGGTGGTGCGGATCCTGGGCGGAATCGGCTTGGAGCCCCTGCACGTCAGACGGGTCATCGCAGTGTTCTTCCAGTTCGTGCGGGGTATGGCCCTGGTCGCGACGGAACACCGGCAGGCGGCGCCGGAGACAGGGGTGCCCGACGAGGAGTGGTGGGCGCAGCGGTCCGCACTGATGGCGGAGTTCGCGCCGGACTTCACCGAACATTTCCCCGCCCTCGCGGCCCTGGAGTCGACCGCGAGCCTCGCCGCCATGACCGAGGCGGAGGCGGGCGGCGCCGCGTCACACATGGAGCAGGAGGCGGCGGAGGCGTTCCGGGTGGGCCTGGACCTGATCCTCGACGGCGTCGAGGCGGCGGTGCGAACGGACTCCGACGGCACGCTCCACGCCTCGGCCGGCACCCCCTGACAGGGTCGTGCGGGCCCGGGCGGGCCCGCACGATTCGGCACCTGCCGCACCCCCGAAGCGGTCGGTATCGAAGCCGATTGCACCCCAATCGGCCATCTCCGGCCAGAAATATTCATTGACGGTATCTCAGACGGTGACTACCGTTTTTTGAGCTTGCGCCCTTGATGGCTCGAGGGCGCGATGAATGGTGCGAGATGCATCATGCCCCGATTTCAGGAGAAAGCCGGTGCAGCACATCGCAAAGTACGACCGGAGTGACCGTCAATTACCAGTCGGCCGCCGAGCGACCGAGGCGGCCCGCCCTCGCAGGCCCGGCGAGCAGGAACGAATCTTTACCACCCGGGTCGGCCTCAAGATACCCACCAGCCTCACGTACGACCGATGGGAGAAGGCCGGACAGCACATCTTCCAGATCGCCGACTCCTCCGCCTGGTGCCTGGGCGACTGGCTCGTCTACGGCCAGGACCGCTACGCCGACCGCTACCAGACCGGAGTCCAGTCCGCGGGCCTCGACTACCAGACACTGCGCAACTACGCCTGGGTGGCACGCCACTTCGAGCTCTGGCGTCGGCGCGAGACGCTGAGCTTCGGCCACCACGCCGAGGTCGCCTCCCTGCCGCCGACGGAAGCCGACACCTGGCTCGACCAGGCGGAGCAGCACGGCTGGTCTCGGAACCAGCTCCGACTGCGGCTACGGGAGAGCCGCAGAGGAAACCGGCCGGCCAGACCCGCGCGGGCCAGCCAGCTCCGGATCAGCGCCCCATGTGACCACGTCCAGCGCTGGCGGGAGGCCGCGTCGAGGGGAGACCGGGACTTCGAGGAGTGGGTCCTGCTGACGCTCGACCGTGCCACCGCGCACGAGCTCGGTCATTGAAGCCCCCGCCCGACCACCGGAGACCGCCCCTGATGGAGATCCGCATCGACCACCGCACCTGTATCGGGTCCGGACAGTGCACCCTGACGGCACCCGCCGTCTTCACCCAGGACGATGACGGGTACGCCACGCTCGTGCCCGACGGAGCGCGGACGGCGACCCCGCGGCAGGTCACCCAGGCCGCGCTGGCCTGCCCCGTCCAAGCCATCGCCGTGGGAAACGACCCACCTGACGCCTGACGACGCAACTCCCCCCAGAGCTGAGGGCTCCACGGTGCAGACCGCGGAGCCCTCAGTGCTGCGCACACCTCATAGCCTGAAGAAGGCTGTGCTCACTTCAGGAGCCGAGCCGCAGACGCAACGCGTCCAGCCGCCAACTGCCGGGCAGCCGGGCGCGTTCCCGCTCCGGATCGCCGTCCGCGAGCGCGAGGTCCGGGTAGCGGGTCAGCAGCCGGGCGAGCGCCACCTCGCCCTCCTGCCGGGCCAGCGTCGCGCCCAGGCAGTAGTGGATGCCGTGGCCGAAGCCCACGTGGTTCTCGGCCTGTCCGTCCGGCTGACGTGTCAGGCGCAACCGGTCCGGGTCGGTGTAGTGCCGCGGATCGAAGTTGGCGGAGACCAGAACCGGTTGGACCGCGTCGCCGCGTGCGACACGCGTGCCGGCGATCTCCAGGTCCTCGACGGCGTAGCGCAGTCGGGCCACCTGCACCGAGCCGCACCAGCGCATCAGCTCGTGCACCGCCGTCGGGAGCAGCGCCGGGTTCTCCCTGAGCCGTGCCAGCTGGTCGGGATGGGTGAGCAGGGCCACGGTGCCGTTGCCGATCAGATGCGTGCTCGTCTCGTGGCCGGCCAGCACCAGGGTGAGCACCATGGTGACCATCTCCGTGTCGCTGAGCCGTCCGCCGTCGTCGTCCTGTGCCCGGATCAGCTCGCTCAGCAGATCGTCCCTGAGCGCGGCGCGACGCTGTTCGATCAGTTGGTGGCAGTAGTCGATCATCACGGGAAAGGAGTGCTGGAGGCGTTCGGGCCGCATCGACACAAGGTCCCCGCCCCATTCCCGCCACCGCTCGAGGTCGACCGCGGGGATCCCGACCAGCCGGCAGATCACCGTGATCGATAGGGGGTAGGCGTAGTGCTCCAGCAGATCCACCGTTCCGTCCTGCGCCCGGTGGGGCAGTTCGGCGAGCAGCCGGTCGGCGATCTGTTCGATGGCGGGACGCAGATCGAGGATACGGCGGGCCGTGAACGCCCGGGTCACCAGGCGGCGCAGCCGCGGATGGTCCGGCGGGTCGCTGTCCAGGATGGATCCGAGCAGGTAGACCCGTAAGTGCTCGGGGACCTTGAGCAGTTCCATCATCCCCTCACGCGGATCGACGCCCTGTGCGCCGGGCACGTGGGAAGGGGTGTTGACGAACCGCGGGTCGCGCAGCACGGCGCGGACGTCGTCGTAGCGGGTCACGAACCACACCGGCGTGCCGTCGACGAACCGGCCGCGAACGACCGGGCCCTGCTCGCGCAGCCGGCCGTAACCGCCGAAGGGATCCGCGAGCAGGTCGGGGTCCATCATGTGCGGGCCGGCGGGGCACGCCGCTCCCCCACCGGCCGGCTGGCCGTCCTGGAACGTGGAAGACATGGTCGGCTCCGGTACTCGCTGGGGCGTCACTTGACCGCGCTGATCACGCCGTGCGGCGTCCACCGGCCGCCGGGCAGCCGCTCGGGCTTCACGAACCCAGCCGCGGCGAACCACTCCTCGTACTGGCCCCACCGGTAAATCGTGCTGCTGGCAGCCGGTAGCGTCGCGAAGTACACGTTGTCCAGGGCCGCGTACAGCGGGCCGTCCCCGCTGTCGTCGGACATGGCGTTGAACACCAGCACCCGCCCGCCGTCCGGCAGCGCCGCGTGCGCCTTACGCAGCAGCCGTATGTTCTCCTGCGGTGACCAGATCACGAACTGATTGGCGAAGAGCACGCAGTCGTGGCCCGTCGGGTAGGTGTCGGCGAAGATGTCCGCGGCCCGCACGGAGATCCGGTCGGACAGACCGTGCTCGGCGACCTTCTTGCGGGCGATCTCCACCGTGCCGGGCAGGTCCACGACGGTGAACTCCACGCCCGGGTTGGCCTGGGCGAGGGCGATAGCGTTGACGCCGTCGCCGCCGCCCACGTCGAGCACGCGCCGCACCCCGGTGAGGTCGGCCTTCTCGACCAGTACGGGGTTGGACAGCTGGGACCAGGACCGCATGCAGCGGTAGAACAGCTGCTCCAGCCCGGGGTCCGCGGACAGCCGGTGGTAGAGGTCCTCCCCCGTGCCCTTGATCCGTCGCAGGCCGACGTTGGTGTTCTCGCGCAGCGACGCGACGAAGTCCACCTCGGCGGGCCGGACAATCCGCTCCTCGTACTCGACGAGATCCTCAATGATCTCCCAAGAGCCCTCCAAGAAGAAGCCGTTCAGCACGTCGGCGTTCCCGTAATCGTCGCCCTGACGCACCGTCAACCCGAGGGCGGTGGTGCCGAGCAGCAGGATCTGTACCGGCCGCTCCTCCAGGTCGAGTTCCCGGCCGATTTCCGGCGCGGTCAGGCCCGGTCGCCGGTGCAGCAGGGTGAACAGGCCCAGTTCGCTGCCCGCGCGGAGCATCTGAAAGGCCGAGGAGCCGAACAGGATCTGTACCAGTCCGTCGGTGGTGAGCGGGGATGCGTGAGCCATGTGCACTCCGAATCGGCTGAGGTGGAGAGGGTGGTGTGCGGACAGGGGGGGCGGAGGTCAGGTCACCCGGGCGAGGCCTGCGGGCCGGGAGGCGTAGGCGCCCTCGGCCACGACGTCGCGGATACGGGCCAACGCGTCCCAGACGTCGGTGAACCGGGTGACCAGAGGGGAGAGACCGATACGCAGCCGGTCCGGGACCCGGTAGTCGCAGACGACCTTCGCGTCCGCGGCCAGCGCCTGGCAGATCCGCCAGGCGTCGGGGTGGTACAGGGACAGATGCGAACCGCGCCGCTCCGGCGGACGGGGCGAGGCGGGCCGGAAGTCCAGCGGAGTGAGCCAGGCGTCCGCCAGATCGTCGGCCAGCCGGCCCAGCCTCAGCCCCTTGGCCCGGATCCGCGCCAGGCCGGCCTCCTCGACCAGGGCGACGGCGGGATCAATCGCCGCCAGCGACACCAGCGGCGGGGTGCTCACCAGGAACCGCTCGATGCCCGGCACCGGGTCGTAGTCGGGCCCCATCTCGAACTGCCCGCGCTGCCCGTACCAGCCCCACACCGGCTGCCGCAGCCGGGACTGCAGGGCGCGCCGCACATAGAGGAAGGCGGGTGAACCCGGGCCGCCGTTGAGGTACTTGTACGTGCAGCCGACGGCGAGTTCCGCGCCGGTGCCGGCCAGGTCCACGGGGACGGCTCCGGCGGCGTGCGACAGGTCCCACACCACCCGCGCGCCGGCCGCTCGGGCAAGGTCGTTCACGTGCGCCATGTCCAGCAGCGCGCCGCTTCGGTAGGACACCAGAGACAGCACCACCAGCGCGACGTCACCGTTCAGCGCGGAGCGCAGCGCATCGAGGTCGAGGCCGCCGTCGAGGTCGGACGGCAGCCGCACCAGCCGCAGCCCGCGCTGTTCGGCGAGGCCCTGGACGATGTACCGGTTGGTCGGGAAGTCCTCGGCGTCCATCAGGACGGTGCCGCGTCCCGGTGCCGCGTCGAGGGCGGCGGCGGCCAGCTTGTAGAGATTGACCGACGTGGAGTCGGAGATCACCACCTCGCCGGGCGCGGCGCCGAGCACGTGCTCGGCGAGGCGGTCGCCGAGCCGGGCGCCCCAGTCGATCCAGCCCTGCCACGACCGCACGAGTCCGCCGCCCCAGCCCTCCTCGACCACCTCCCGCAGCACCTCCGGCGTGGCGGCGGGCAGCGGGCCCAGCGAGTTGCCGTCCAGGTAGATCAGCTCCGGATCGGCGATGACGAACCGCTCGTGGAACGCGGCGAGCGGATCGGCCGCGTCCAGTTCCTCGGCCACCGTGCGCGGGATCCCGCTCACCATCGGCCCTCCTTCTGTCTCGTGTCGTCCGTGTCCGCGTGTCCCCGCCGTATGCGGGAGGCCGTGGGCAGCCCGGTCAGAGCGTGGAGCGCACCGACCACAGTTCCGGGAAGAAACGGTGCTCACTGATCCGGGCGAGCCAGGCCACGCCCTCGGTGCCGCCGGTCCCGGGCTTGGCGCCCAGCATCCGCTGCACGGTCACCAGGTGGGTGTAGCGCCAGCGGGCGAACTGGTCAGCGGTGTCCATCAGCGCCTCGGCGAGCAGATGCAGGTCGCGATGGCGCCCGGGGTCCCGGTAGACCGACCGCCAGGCCTCCTCGACCTCCGCGCCGCCGCGGTGCGGCCGGGTGACGTCCCGGTCCGGGGAGTCGTCCGGCGTGAGCAGCCCGCGGCGCGCCAGCAGCGCGAGCGCGGCGTCGTACAGGCTCGGCTCGTGCAGCTGGCCGACCACCGCGTCGTAGCCCGCCGTGTTCCGGTGCGGCTCGGCCATCGCGGGGTTCTTGTTGCCGAGGAGGAACTCCAGGCGCCGGTAGCCGGCCGACTGGAAGCCGGAGGCCGACCCCAGGACGTCCCGGAACTCGGCGAACTCCACCGGGGACAGCACGGAGAACGTCTCCCACGACACCAGCAGCACCTGCTGCACCCGCGCGGCGCGGCGCAGCGTCCACAGCGCGTCGTCAAGCAGGTCGTTGACCAACTGGTCGCGCGCCGTGCTGAATTCGGTGTGCAGCAGCTTGAACAGCAGCTCCTTGACCTGGCTCATGATGATGAACCCCGGCTCGGTGCGGGCCGAGCTGAGCGGATGCTGCAAGCCCAGCAGCTCGTCCATCCGCGCGTAGTGGGCGTACGGGGTCGTGTCCGACGGGGATCCGACGGACAACGGGCACGCGGGGCTCCGGGTCGACTGTTCGGTGGTCATGCGGTCCTTCCTTCCAGTCTCATCTGCGCCAGGACCGCGTCGCCCAGCCCGGTACCCGGAACGCCCAGGTCGTAGGGGAGGTCGAAGTGGTCGCGCCGGTCGGCGACGACCTCCGTCACCACCGCCCGGGAGCGCAGCGCCGTCACCATCCGGTCGTGTTGGCGGACGTACTCCTCGGTCTCGTTCCCGCCGCGGGCGACCACCGTCTCGGGCAGCCGCGCCGGCAGCCGGCGGATCGGGCTGTTGCGCAGGGCCGCGGACTCGTCCAGCCGCAGCGCGTCGTTGACGTAGGACAGGCGGACCGGCTCCAGGTTGTACATGCCGCTGAGCAGCACCGCCCCGGCGATCCGGTCGGACACGCCCGGGCCGGCCGACGCATCCGGAAGCAGGGCCATGGCGGCTAGGTGCGCGCCGGCCGAGGTGCCGCACAGGTGGAGGCGGTCCGGGGCGAACCCGAGCCCGTGCGCGTGCCGCAGCAGCCAGTCGACGGCCCGGCGCACCATGCCCGCCATGGCGTCCAGGCCGACGTCCGGCGCCAGCCCGTACTCGATCACCGCGACCGCCGCGCCGGCGGCCAGCAACGGCGGCACCGGGAACGCCGATTCGGCGCGGCCGAGTGCCTGCCAGTTCCCGCCGTGTACGAACACCAGCAGCGGAGCCCGCCCGGCCGCCGGTCCGGGGAAGTAGTCGAGCCTCTCCGCCGGGTGCGGGCCGTAGGCGAGGGAGCTCCGCACCGGGTGGTCCCGGCGCGCGGCCTCGCTCAGGCGCTCGTACTCGCGCAGGTAGGCGTCCAGGCTCGCCACGCGGGAACTCGGCGAGTACTGCCGGTCCAGCGTCGCCTGGTCCATGCCCCGGTACACGGCACCTCCGGCCGGCGGTGCGTCGCGCATGCGCTCAGCTCCCCGGCGCGTAGCCGGCACGGGCCCGCTCGTACATCTCGGTCAGCAGCGGGTCGATGCCGTGAGACCCGGTGCGGTAGCGGGCTCCGAAACGGCTCGCGTACTCCTCGAACCACTCCCGCCGGTCGGCCAGGAACAGCACGTCGTGGATCGCCATCGACCGCACCGCCATCATCGGCACCGGGGCGTGGCTCACCTCGAACGCCGGGTTGCGCGCGGCCTTCTCCTCGCACTTCTCGTGGAACTGGGCGATCATCAGCCCCCGCCGCACACTCTCCGGCTTCAGCGCGGTGTGCGCCGTGTCCAGCAGGTGCAGGTGCTCGGCCGGCAGGTCCGGCAGGACGAGCAGCAGCGAGCGCAGATTCGGGTTGCCGGACTTCCAGTCGACCTCGCTGAACTCGTCGAGGCCGCAGCGGACGATCTCGTCGATCAGGGTCTGGCTCGGGGTGGGGCCGACGAGCCTGACGCGGATCTCCAGCGCGTCGGCACGCTGGGCGGGTTCGACGAACGGGCACACCGGGCCGGTGCGTCCGAGTTCGCCGTGCGGTCGGCGGATGTACTCGCTCAGCCATTCGTCCACGGCGGCCAGGGCCTCGGCCACGTCGACGGAGAGCACGTCGGTCAGCATCAGTGTCAGTCCTCGGGTGTCGGTCCTCGCGGACGGCGGACGGCGGGTTCCTGGTGGGCGGCCCGCTAAAGGTCACTCGTCGCCGGTGAGGTCGTGGAGCTTGGCCGAGAGGATGCGGCCGATCTCGACCAGCGTGTCCGGGCGGGTCAGCATCGACCCGTGGTCGCCGGGCACCACATGGGCCTCGACGGAGCCGCGCACGTACGGCTGCCAGGCCTCAGCGGTCACCGGCGGGTCCTGCTCCTCCGAGCAGGCGATCAGCAGCACGTCCCCGTCGATCGGGCCGGGCCGGTAGTCGACGGTCAGATGGGTGTTGTTCGCCGAGATCTCGGTGATCGTCGTGAGCCGGTCCTCCTCCAGGTTGGCCAGCACACTGCCTTGCCGGCGCAGGATCTCCCGCGCCTTGGCGAAGGTCATCTCCTCGTTGACGTGGTGGCTGCCGTCGTCGACGAGACCCACGTGGTAGAGCAGCATCACCCGGTCGTCCGGGGCGGGCACGTCGGCGTGGGTGAGGCCCTGCCAGTCGGGGATCACGTCGAGCACCGCGACCAGCGCCACCGGCTCGCCGCGCCGCTGGAACTCCGCGGCCAGCGCGTGCGCGCACAGCCCCCCGAACGACCAGCCGGCCAGGTGATACGGCCCGTGCGGCTGCACCCGCTGGATCTGGTCGGCGTAGTCCACCGCCATCTCCTCCATGCTGGCGGGCCGCGGTTCCGGCCGGGCCAGACTGCGCGCCTGGATGCCGTACAGCGGGTACTGCGGCCCCAGATGCTTGATGAGCGCGCTGTACGACCAGCTGATGCCCCCGCCCGGATGGACACAGAACAACGGCGGCCTGCTGCCCCCGGTGCGCAGGGGCAGCATCACCTCGTACGAGCCGTCCGCGTCGTCGACGTCGAGCCGGGCCGCGATGCCCGCCGGTGTCGGCGCCTCGAACAGGCTCCGCACGCCCAGCTCGACACCGAAGGCCGCGCGCAGCCGGGCCATCAGCCGGGTGGCCAGCAGCGAGTGCCCGCCCAGGTCGAAGAAGTCCTCGCTCACACCGACCACCGGTCGGCCGAGGACCTCCGCGAACAGCTCGCACACCACCTGCTCCTGCGGGGTGGCCGGCGCCCGCCCGATGTCGTCGCGCTCCGGTTCGAACGCCGGCAGCGCGGCCCGGTCGAGCTTGCCGTTGGAGGTGAGCGGCAGCCGGTCGAGCGGAACGACGGCGGCGGGGCGCATGTACTCGGGCAGCCGACGGCGCAAGTGCTCCCGTACGGTCATGAGCAGGGCGCCGGTGCTCCGGCCGGTGGCCGGGCTGGTGGTCCAGGAGGACAGCGGGGTGCCGGGGCCGGCCGCGCCCGTGGGCGCGTAGGCACCGACGGGCACCCCCCCGCCGAGCAGTTCGCGCTTGACGTACGTGAGATCGAGAGCGGCCGGGTCGTGCCCATTCCAGCTGATCGCCGTCCAGTAGCCGTACTTCTCGCCCAGACGGTGCAAGTCCTCCGGATCGACGCCGGCCGTGTCCCGGACGTCCAGTGCCGTACCGGACTCGAGCGCGCGTTGTGCGGCGAGGTCGGCCGCGATGCGCGCGTGGGGTACCCCGGTGACGCGCAGCCGGTCGGGCTGCGCGCTGCCCAGATGATCGGCGAGGGCACCCAGGTCACGGGTCCAGGGTCGGGTGGGGGCGTCGTCGAGGGGATGGGTGGTGATGCCGGTCTTGTAGAGGGTGGCGTCGTAGCGGTAGCGGGTGAGTTCGTTGTGGGCGGTGCCGCGCTTGAGCTGGATGTCGGTGCCCGCCAGGTCGGGGACGTGGTGAGCGAGGGCACCGAAGTACTCGGGGTCGACGAGGAGTTCCTTCTCCAGCACCAGGCTCTGCTCCACGGCACGGCGGATCGCGGCCGTGTCGGTCGGGTCCTCGGCACGCGCCGCCTGCACACCGGAGACGAAGGTCCGCAGCAACCGCGGATGACGCAGGTCGCCCAGGAACAGGGCGCCACCAGGCGCGAGCAGACGGAAGGCCTGCTCGACGACCTGCGTCAGATATCCGCCGTTCGGGAAGTACTGGGCCACGGAGTTGAGCACGATCGTGTCGAAGTGGCCCTGCGGAAGGTCGCCGTGCTCGTGGGCGGCCTGCACCCGAAGCCTGACCCGCCGGGCCAGCTCGGGGTCGGCTTCGACATGGCGCCGCAACGCCTCCACGACGACCGGGGAGAAGTCCGTGCCCCAGTACTCCGCACACTCGGGCGCCAGTCCGGACAGCAGCAGACCGGTGCCGACACCGACCTCCAGGACTCGGCCGGGCTTGAGGGCCCTGATCCGCTCGAGCGTGGCCGCACGCCACTCCCGCATCTCGGGCAGCGGGATCGGATCGCCGTCGTAACTGCTGTTCCAGCCGGAGAAGTCCTCACCCAGCGTCGAACCGGGCGCCGAGTACAACGAGTCGTAGAGATCCCGCCACTCGCCGATCTGGTCCCGCTCCTCCTCGTCCCCCGTCGGTCCGCCGGTGTCGGGGACGACATAGGCGATCAAACGGGTGCTGCCCGGCTGGTCGTGGTGGGCGACCACAGCGGCCTGCCCGATCGCC
>NZ_JBEOSJ010000040.1:0-39827 GCF_040302905.1 Streptomyces sp. NPDC096193
TCGGCTTTCCGGCGATTCCGACTCTATCAGATCCTTTCGGGCCTGATTCCCGGTCGAACTCGGGTTGCCATTCCGGCTGTTGGGCCGTTCCGACGAGTGAGACTTTAGCGGAATCATCTGCGCCGACGCTAATCGGGGCCGCGTCCGTTCGAACGCAGATTCCTCATTTCGCAAATGCGCACAGAAAGACGGGCGACAAGTGTCGCTCGCTCGTAGTGTGTCCTGCGGAATGGCTGTCCGGGGACCAACCGAAGTCGGTGCTCACGTCGGACAACTCGGAGAACACTACGTACTCGCGTTTGCCGTGTCAACCGGCGCTCGGTGCCGTAGCCTCTGCCGCATGACCTCGCGTACGTGCTTCCTTCAGTGGTGGGCCGCCTGACGGCGGCCGGCACGCACGTATGCACCCAACGGCCGCCGCCTCGGCGGCCGTTTTTGTTCTCCCTTCCCTGGGGCCGGCCGCTCGGGGCGGCGGCTCCGATCAGGAGACGGAGAACGTGATGACGCGGATCTTCAGCGGGATCAAGCCGACCGGGCACCTCACGCTGGGCAACTACCTCGGGGCACTGCGGCGGTGGGTCGAGGTCGACCAGCACGAGGCCGACGCGTTGTTCAGCGTGGTCGATCTGCACGCTCTGACGATCGACCACGATCCCGCGCGGGTACGCAGACTCAGCAGGCAGGGGGCCACGATGATGCTGGCCGCGGGGCTGGATCCGCAGCTGTGCACGCTGTTCGTGCAGAGCCATGTGGACGAACACACCCGGCTCTCGTATCTGCTGGAGTGCACGGCGACGGACGGCGAGCTGCGGCGGATGATCCAGTACAAGGAGAAGGGCGCGCTGGCGCGGGCGGCCGGACAGAGCGTGCGGGTGTCGCTGCTGACCTACCCCGCGCTGATGGCGGCCGACATCCTCGCCTACGGGACGGACGAGGTCCCTGTGGGTGAGGACCAGACGCAGCATGTGGAACTGGCCCGGGATCTCGCGGTGCGGTTCAACCAGCGGTACGGGCACACCTTCACGGTGCCGAAGGCGACGCATCCGCCGGTCGCTGCGCGGGTCATGGACCTTCAGGACCCCACGTCGAAGATGGGGAAGTCGCACGAGTCGGGCGCCGGAATCATCTATCTCCTCGACGACGCGGACGTGGTGCGCAAGAAGATCATGCGTGCGGTGACGGACAGCGGCAGCGAGGTCGCGTACGACCGGGAACACAGTCCGGGCATCGCGAATCTGCTGGAGATCCTGGCGTCCTGTTCCGGTGGGAACCCGTTGGAGTCGGCCGCTGCATACGAGTCGTACGGGGCTTTGAAGAAGGACACGGCCGACGCGGTGGTGGAGCTGCTGAGGCCGGTCAGGGAGCGCTATGCCGGGCTGGCGGCGGACGCGGAATACGTCGACGAGGTGGTGAGGAAGGGAGCGGAGCGGGCCAGGGGGATGGCCCGGCCGAGGGTGAACGCCGCCCATGAGGCGATCGGGCTGCTTCCCGGGTAGGCGGCCGGGTCCGTTCACCGCCGTGGCGCCGCGGCGGTGAACGGACCGGCAGGGGAAGGGCGGCGGTCAGCCGTTGCCGGAGGCGAGCTCGCGGCTGCGGTCGCGGGCCGCCTCGATGGCGGCGATCAGAGCGGCGCGCACGCCGTGGTTCTCGAGTTCGCGGATGGCGCTGATCGTGGTGCCCGCGGGGGAGGTGACGGCTTCACGGAGCTTGACGGGGTGTTCGCCGCTGTCGCGGAGCATGATGGCGGCGCCGATGGCGGCCTGCACGATGAGGTCGTGGGCCTGGGCGCGGGGCAGGCCGAGGAGGATGCCGGCGTCGGTCATGGCCTCGACGAGGAAGTAGAAGTACGCCGGTCCCGAGCCGGACAGGGCGGTGGCCGCGTCCTGCTGGGACTCGGGGACCCGCAGCGTCTTGCCGACGCCGCCGAAGATCTCCTCGGCGTGGGCGAGGTGGCCGGCGGTGGCGTGGTTTCCGGCGGAGATCACGGACATGCCCTCGTCGACGAGCACGGGGGTGTTGGGCATGACACGGACGACAGGGGTGCCTGCGGCCAGGCGCTCCTCGATGAAGGAGGTGGGGATGCCGGCCGCGGCGCTGATGACGAGCCGGTCGGCGGTGATGTGGGGCGCGAGTTCGTCGAGAAGCTTGCCCATGTCCTGGGGCTTCACGGCCAGGATGAGGATGTCGGCCCGCTTGGCGGCTTCCGCGTTGGTGACCGGCTCGACGCCGTAGCGCGTGCGGAGCTCAGTGGCGCGGTCGGAGCGACGGGTGGTGACCAGCAGGTCGGAGGACCGCCAGCCGGCGCGGATCATGCCGCTGAGGAGCGCCTCGCCGATCTTGCCCGTGCCGAGGACTGCGACTGTCTGGGTCATGGATCTGTTCACCTCGCCGGTGGGGATACGTGCGCTCATCCTCGCACCGGGGGCGTGACGGCGCCGGGGCGTCCGAGGGGCGGTACGGGTGGTGAGCCCCGTGCCGTGCCCCCGGACGCCGGTCCGGTCGGCGGCCGGTTGGCGGCCCGTCGGTGCCCGGTCAGAATGCAGTCGGGAAGCGGGCAGGGTGCGGCCGGGTGCCGGTCAGGCGTTGAGGGCGCTGCGGGAGCGCCACTCGCTCCAGGAGAGGTTCCAGTCGCCGTAGCCGTTGCCGGGGGCCACCTGGTCCTTGGAGTTCACCACGCGGACGACGTCGCCGGGGATGACCTGCTCGTAGAACCTGCGGGCGGTGCCGTCGTCGGCGAGGCCGACGCAGCCGTGGGTGACGTTCGCCTCGCCGGCGTGGACGTTCGCCCGCTTGTTCTCGTGGAGGTAGGTGCCCGACGTGGTCAGGTGGACGGCGTAGCCGTACCAGCCGCGGTAGGGGTCGGCGATGTTGACCGTGCGGGAGTCCATGAGGACCTTGCGCTGCTTGTCGAGGACGACCATGGTGCCGTTCCACGTGTCGTAGGGCGGGCGGCCCGCGGTGATCGGGATCTTCTGCGTGGGTGCGCCGTCCTTGACGACCGTCATCCGGTGGGTGCGCACGTCGACCGTGGCCACCAGGGAGCGGGCGATGGTGAAGGACCGGGAGATCTCGGGTCCGGCCTGGACGCTGACCTCGGTGTCCGGCTTCCAGAAGGTACGGGGCCGGAAATCGACCCGCTGGCCCAGGTGGTGGTTGTGGTCCTTGATCCAGGCCCAGGCTCCGTCGACGCCGGGGTCGGCCGTGACCTTGAGCTGTCGTTCCACACCGGCGCGCTCGGCCTGGGGCACGGGCTGGGCGAAGGTCACCGATATGGGCATGCCGACGCCGACGCGTGCGCCGTCGGTGATATTGACGGAGGCCTCGGCGAGGTGGCCGAGGGTGGTGGGCGACACCGGAGTCGCCGTGGGCTTCGGCTTCGCGGGGGCGGAAGCCGTTGCCTCGGGGAGCTCGGCGGCGGCCGCGTCCGGCAGGACGCCGGTGTCCGAGCAGCCGGTGAGCGCGAGTGCGCAGGTCATACCGAGTACGGCGGCGGCGATGTGTCGTCGCATGAGTTTCCTCCCCCTGGGCCGGCTGGTCATCAGCCGGATCGTGTCCGGCTTCTGTACGCACGGCAGGAGGCCGCCGGTTGCACGTCGGGAGGACGGTTTTTCGTGGAACCGCGGAGGGGTGAGGGCTGTCCTACCGCTCGTGACCGAGGAGGAGTTCGACACCTTCTACGCGACCGCTTTCCCCCGGTTGGTGGGGCAGCTGTACGCGCTGACCGGTGATCACGGCGAGGCACAGGATGTCGTCCAGGAGGCGTTCGTCCGTGCCTGGGACCGTCGTGCCTCCTTTCTGGCGGACGAGGCTCCCGAGGCGTGGATCCGTACGGTCGCGATGCGGCTCGCGGTGAGCCGGTGGCGCCGGGCGAAGCGGTGGGTGGAGCTGGTGCGCCAGCAGGCGCCTGCGGACCGGGTGCCGGGCCCCGGTCCGGAACACACCATGCTGGTGGAGGCGTTGCGGCAGCTGCCGGAGCCGCAGCGGCAGGCGGTGGTGCTGCATCATCTGTGCGATCTGAGCGTCGAGCAGATCGCGGCGGAGACGGGGTCCCCTACAGGGACCGTCAAGGCCCGGCTGTCGCGTGGCCGTGCCGCTCTCGCCAAACTGTTGTCTCCGGGTGAGCCCGCGGACGAGAGGGAGGGCAGCCGTGTCTGAGCACGAGCCGGACGAGCTGGATTCCGCGCTGCGGGTGCTGGCCGCGGACGCGTCGGTGCCGCCGGCGTTGTCGGGCGGGCAGATCCGGCGGCGCGGTGAGGCGCGCGGGCGACGCCGACGGGCCGTGGTGGCGACGGCCGCGGTCGTGGTGCTGGGCACGGGTGCCGCGCTGGGGGTGCCGTGGGTGATGGACGGGGCGAAGGAGGTCCGGCGGCCGGTGGCGAGTGAAGCGCCGAAGCCGTCGTTGACGGCTCCTGTGCCGGCGTCCGCCCCTGCCCGTATCGACATCCGCAAGAAGGTGCTGACGTTCGAGCCGGCCGGTGAGAAACCCCGTTCCTTCCGTCTGACGATGAGGGACGACGTCACCGCGGGCGGTGCGAAGGTCAAGTACAAGGACCCGAGGCGGCAGATCCCCGTGTCGCTGTCGGGGCCGTCGGACGGCGGGTACCACATCGAGGCGAGCTGGGTGGTGGAGCTGTCGCTGCCGAGCGGTGAGGTCCTGTATCTGTTCGCGGACGACGCCTCCGGCAGCCCCATGAACCGGAGCGTGCTGCGGGTCCCGGCCGCTGACGCCGGGTGGGTCTACGACCGGCTGAATGTCGGTGACACGGTCACGCTCACGTAGAAGGGTCAGGCCGTACGGCGGCGCAGAGTTGCCGCACCCAGCGCCAGCACCAGAACCGCGCAGGCCGCCACGATCAGCACGTCGCGGATGAAGTCACCCGTGGCGTCCGGATGGTGCAGGACCTCGGTCATGGCGTCGACGGCGTACGACATGGGCAGGACGTTCGAGATCCCTTCCAGGACGGGCTGCATCTGATCGCGCGGGGTGAACAGACCGCAGAGCAGCAGCTGCGGGAAGATCACCGCCGGCATGAACTGCACCGCCTGGAATTCGGAGGCGGCGAAAGCCGAGACGAAGAGGCCGAGTGCTGTGCCGAGCAAGGCGTCGAGCAGCGCGACGAGGAGCAGCAGCCAGGGTGAGCCGACGACGTCCAGGCCCAGCGCCCACAGCGCGAGGCCGGTGGCGAGGAGGGACTGGACGACGGCGACGAGGCCGAAGGCCAGGGCGTAGCCGGCGATCAGATCACCTTTGCCGAGCGGCATGGCGAGCAGTCGTTCCAGGGTGCCGGAGGTGCGTTCGCGCAGGGTGGCGATGGAGGCCACCAGGAACATCGTGATCAGCGGAAAGATGCCGAGCAGCGAGGCGCCGATGGAGTCGAAGGTCCGCTCGCTGGCGTCGAAGACGTAACGCAGCAGGAAAAGCATCACGCACGGGACGAGGACCATCAGGGCGATGGACCGCCGGTCGTGGCGCAGTTGGCGCAGGACGCGGCCGGCGGTGGCGAGGGTGCGGGCGGTGCTCATCGGGCGTTCTCCTGGTCGGCGTCGGTCGAAGCGGTCTCCTGCCGGGCATCGGCGGCACCGGCCGGACCGCGGGCGGCGGCCTGGTCGACCAGGTGCAGGAAGGCGGCCTCGACCGTCTCGGAACGGGTACGGAACCGCAGGTCGTCGGGGGTGTCCTCGGCGAGGATCTCGCCTTCGCGCATGAGCAGGAGGCGGTGGCAGCGTTCGGCCTCGTCCATCACATGGGAGGAGACGAGGATCGTCGTGCCCCGCTCGTCGGCGAGACGGTGGAAGAAGTCCCACAGATCGCGGCGCAGGACGGGATCGAGGCCGACGGTCGGTTCGTCGAGCACCAGCAGTTCGGGGGTGCCGAGGAGGGCGACGGCGAGCGAGACGCGGCTGCGCTGGCCGCCGGAGAGCCGTCCGGCGAGGGCGTCGGCGTGGGAGACGAGGTCGACGTCGGCGATGGCCCGGTCGACGTGCTCGTGGCGGGTCTCGCGGTGCCGGCGTCCGGGCTCCAGGACCGAGGCGAAGTACTCCAGGTTCTGGCGCACCGTCAGGTCGTCGTAGACCGACGGGGCCTGGGTGACATAGCCGATGCGGGAGCGGAGGGCCGCGTCGCCCGCGGGCCTGCCGAGGACGTCGAGTGTGCCGGTGACGTGGGCCTGGGTTCCGACGAGTGCGCGCATGAGGGTCGATTTGCCGCAGCCGGACGGTCCGAGGAGGCCGGTGATCCGGCCGGGTGTGACGGTGAAGTCGATACCGCGCAGGACGGTGCGGTCCCCCCGTACGACGGTGAGGCCGCGGGCCAGTACGGCAACCCCAGAGGAATTCATCATGCGATGAATAATGCTCGCGGGAGCGCCCTCCGTCAAGAGACGGGATCGGCCGCCGCCGAGAGATGGGGGGCGGGTCAGGGCGATCCCTTATGGCGGTTCGGGGGACGGGCGGACGACCGTGGGCATATGAGCCACAACAGTGAGATCTCCAGGGCCGAGCAGCGGCGGCTCGCCGTCGCCTCGGCGACACTCGGGCCGTGGCGTGCGGCCGCGGCGGTCGGCGGACTGGGCGGGGGTGTCGCGCTCGCGCTGGGTGCGATCAGCGACGGCGTCGGGCTCGGCCTGGTGGCCGGCTCGCTCTCGGTCGGGCTGATGCTGTTCTTCATGGTCGGCGGGGCGGGCGCGGTGCTCGGCGGACGACCGGAGACGGGCAGCCCCTCCGACCGGACGGGCCATCCCTCCGACCGGCGGATACTGCGGTGGGCAGCGGCCCACCCGTGGCGAGTCGCCGTCGTGCCCGGCGCGCTGATGGCGGCCACCGATGTGGTGGTGCATCAGGCGCTCACGTCACAGGGATTCTCCTCCGGCGTCTGGGACAGCCTGTGGAGGGGCCTGATCGTGACGGGAGTCGTGGGGCTGATGGGGCGGTTCTCGAACCGAAAGGGGTGAGGAGGCGGGCGGGCGTTGTGGCGAGGTGCGCTTTCGGGGCGCAGGGCGCAGCGTTGGGCCCGCCGCGGCCGCTCGGCGCGGCCGCGTACCGCCCGGTGTGCGTCGTGCCCGCCGCTAGCGGCGGCGGGGCTTGCCGCCCTTGCTCTTGCGGGCAGCCGGGTTGCCGGTGCGGGTGGCGCGGCGCTTCTCGTACTGGGCGCGGGCCGTCTCGTACTCCTCGCGGTGCAGCTTTTCGCCCGGCGCCTCGACGAGCGAGCGGAGGAAGTACGCCAGGAGGACGCCGACGAAGCCGATCGCCCGGAGGCTGCGCAGCGCGTCCGGGGTGACCACGCCGGTGGGCCGGCTGCTGAAGCCCTCCCACGTCTTACGGAACGCGATGGCGCTGCAGACCGCGAACATGACGACGACCAGCATGTTCACGAAGCCGCCGACGGCGGCGATCTCAAGGCCCTGATAGGCGAACCGCAGCACCAGACAGGCGGCGACGGCGGCGAGCAGCGAACCGGCGGCCGCGCCGACCCGGCGCAGCCCGTAACCCTCGTCGTGACCGACCCAGGTCGTTCCGAAGAAACGAATGGGCTCGGGCTGGGGACCGGCGCCGGTCTGCACGCCGCTGTCACCCTGAACGCCGCCGTCACCCTGCAAGCCGCCGCCGGTCTGCACGCTGCTGTCGTTCTGCACGCTTCTGTCGCTCTGCTCGCTCACGAGGTCGATTATCCCCTCGGAACCGCGCGGTCAGGAGCAGCGGATGGTCACATATCCATCGCTGCCGGTGCGTACGTAGGCGTCGGAGACGAACTGGCCGTTGGCGATGTTGTCCCAGAGGTTGGTGGTGCCGTAGGGGCCGCTGATCCGCTCCCCCGGCTTCTGGCAGTTGATCGGAACGCTGGCGCCGAGCGGAAGCACCTTCACGAGCCGGTAATTCGTGCCGGGGCCACTGCGGACGTTCACGCGGTGGCCGGGCGCGATCGGGTAGCGCTTGGCTGACCGGGCACCGACGTCCCCGTCGGCGGCCTCTTCGACGTCCGCCTCGGCAAGATCGTCGATTTCAGGACGTACTTCCTCAAGTGCCATGAAAATATCCCCCGTTGCTGTATGCGCATTGTCCGGGCACTGTACGCCGCGCAGGCTGACAAGCCACACCTGTATCGCACGCACCATCGACTAGGCTCCGTGAGTCGCGCGTGCGCACCACGAACACGGGGGTGGGAGATGCCACCGCTGCGCAGCACCGGGCCATCGCCGGAAGCGGAGCATCCGGAGTATGCCGGGCAGTACCGCCTCGAGGGATGCCTCGGAACAGGCGGCATGGGGGTGGTACATCTGGCCACATCCGCATCCGGGCTGCGGCTCGCCGTCAAGGTCATCCACGCCGAGCATGCGTCCGACCCGGAGTTCAGGGCCCGCTTCCGGCAGGAGGTCGCCGCCGCCCGCAGGGTCAGTGGCGCCTTCACCGCGCCCGTCGTGGACGCCGACCCGGAAGCCGAACGGCCCTGGATGGCCACGCTGTTCATCGACGGGCCCACCCTCGCCGAGCGGGTGAAGCGGAACGGTCCGCTGAGCTCCGACGAACTGCGCAGGGCCGGCGCCGGGCTCGCCGAGGCGCTGCGCGACATCCATCGCGCCGGCGTGGTGCACCGCGATCTCAAGCCGAGCAATGTGCTGCTCGCGCCCGACGGGCCGAAGGTGATCGACTTCGGGATCTCCCGCCCCTCGGACAGCGATCTGCGAACGGAGACCGGGAAGCTGATCGGTACGCCGCCGTTCATGGCGCCCGAGCAGTTCCAGCGGCCGCGCGAGGTGGGACCCGCCGCGGACGTGTTCGCGATGGGTGCGGTGCTGGTGCACGCGGCGACCGGACGCGGGCCCTTCGACTCGGACAGCCACTACATCGTGGCGTACCAGGTGGTGCACAATGAACCCGAACTGGCGGGCGTGCCGGCCGATCTCGTACCGCTGTTCCGGCGTTGCCTGGCGAAGGATCCGGCGGACCGGCCGACGCCGTACGAGGTGATGGTCGCGCTGCGGGAGTCCTCACCCTCCTCGTCGTGCGACACCCAGGCGTACATTCCGGGGCCGCGTACGCCGGATCCCCGAGAGAGCGCGCCGCGGGTCGCGGACGGCGTGCCCGAGGCCGCGGACGAACGACCGCGCGCACGGCGGGCCGGCGGCAGGCTGCGGTGGGCGGCCGCGGGCCTGGCGGTGCTGGTCACGGCCGGGATCGCCGTCGTGAACGCCGTCGCGGACGACGCCCCGTCACCGCCGGTGTCCACCGCGCCCCGCGGCGAACAGGCCTTCCGGGCCTGGAGTGTGCCGCTGACCGGCGGCGACGCGGAGAACAAGACCCCGGTCTGCGGTGCGGCGGGCAGCCGTCTGTACTGCGCGGCGCCCGGGATCGGGGCCGTCCGCCTCGACCCGGCGGACGGCACGAAGGACTGGTCGCTGCCGGCCGGCAAGGCTTCCGCGCAGACCGACGAGGGGCAGACCGACGCGGGCGTGACGCCCGTGGCCGCGGGCGGACTGCTGCACGTCGTCACACCCGGTGGGGACCGGCTCTACACGCTCGACCCGGCATCCGGTGCGGTACGGCGGCAGACCGACATCTCGCGGTACTCGACCGTGCGGTACGCCGGTGACGTCGTGCTGCTGGTGACCGACAGCGGGCTGGTGCGGGCCGTCGACGCGGCGACGGGTGCGGAACGCTGGACCCAGAAGCGCGGCGGCGTCGGCACCCAGTGGGTCTCCTCCCCGGGCGCGAAGGGACCGGCGATGTCCGCGACGCCCTCGGCGGACGGAACGTCCACAGTGGTGGCCTCGGTCGACCCGGCGAGCGGCGACCAGCTGTGGGAGAAGCGGATCAAGGGCTCGCTGACGCCTGTCCAGACCGTGGCCGGCGAGCTGTACCTGCTCTCCGCCGACCTCGACGGCTACACGGACGCGGTCGTACGGGTGAGGGTGGGCGTCGGGGACGACCGCACGGTCCGCCGTGTCCCGCTGGGTACCCCGGTCGACCAGGCCCAGGCGTCGGTCCACGGCGGCTCGGTGTACGTGAGCGGGTCGGGCGGTTCACTGCTCGCGGTCGGCGACAAAGGGGTGCGGTGGCGGCTGGAGACGGCGGTGACGCATCTGTCGCGTCCGGTAGCGGACGCGCGCGGGGTGTACGTCTCGGCCGGTGACGGGCGGCTGCTGGCGGTGGACGCGGTACGCGGGGCACTGACCGGTCAGACGAAGCCGCGGATGGACGACGGGAAGTTCACGTTCGCGTCCGCCCTGCCGGCGCCGGTCGTTCTGGCGGGACGGGTGTACGCGACGGCGCCGGACGGGTCGGTGTTCGGGGTGAAGGCGGGGGATGCGGGGCGGTGGTGAGTGGCCTGCGGCCGTGTCCTCAAACGCCGGACGCGCTGAACCTGCCCGCCCCAGCCCGCGCATCGCAGAGGCGGAAGACATCCCGGACCGCGACCCGGCACACGGTCGTCACCCGCGTCCCGCCGCAGACCCGCCGTGGCAGGTGCACGGCCTGCGGCCGTGTCCTCAAACGCCGGACGCGCGAACCTGCCCGCCCCAGCCCAGGGTCGGCCGAGGCGGGGAGGCCCGGACCGTCGGGCGCCGGGCGGGCCGCCCAGGCCGCGCGTCAGCCGAGGAGGGAGACGTCCCGGACCGCGCCCTTGTCCGCGCTTGTCGCCATCGCCGCGTACGCCCGCAGCGCCGCCGACACCTTCCGTTCGCGGTTCTTCGGTGCGTACGTGCCCGCCAGGGCCTCGCGGCGGGACGCCAGTTCCTCGTCCGCGACCAGCAGGTCGATCGTGCGGTTCGGGATGTCGATGCGGATGCGGTCGCCGTCCTCGACGAGCGCGATCGTGCCGCCCGAGGCCGCCTCGGGTGAGGCGTGGCCGATCGACAGCCCCGACGTGCCGCCCGAGAAGCGGCCGTCCGTCACCAGTGCGCAGGCCTTGCCCAGGCCCCGGCCCTTGAGGAAGGACGTCGGGTAGAGCATCTCCTGCATACCGGGGCCTCCCTTGGGGCCCTCGTAGCGGATGACGACGACGTCGCCCTCCTTGATCTGCTTGGTGAGGATCTTGTCGACCGCCTCTTCTTGCGATTCGCAGACGACGGCCGGGCCCTCGAAGGTCCAGATCGACTCGTCCACGCCGGCCGTCTTCACGACACAGCCGTCCACGGCGAGATTTCCCTTCAGCACGGCGAGACCGCCGTCCGCGGAGTACGCGTGCTCCAGGTCACGGATGCAGCCGCCGGCCGCGTCCACGTCCAGCGAATCCCATCGCTCCGACTGCGAGAAGGCCTCCGCCGAACGCTTGCAGCCCGGGGCCGCGTGCCACAGTTCGACCGCTTCCTCGGACGGGGAGCCGCCGCGCACGTCCCAGGTGCCGAGCCATTCCTTGATGCCCGGCGAGTGGACGGTGTGCACGTCCTCGTTGAGCAGGCCCGCCCGGTACAGCTCGCCGAGGATCGCCGGGATGCCGCCGGCCCGGTGCACGTCCTCCATGTAGTACGTGCCGCCGGGCGCGACGTTCGGCGCCACCTTGGCCAGACAGGGCACGCGCCGCGAGACGTCGTTGATGTCGTCGAGGTCGTAGTCCAGCTCGGCCTCCTGCGCGGCGGCGAGCAGGTGCAGGATCGTGTTGGTCGAGCCGCCCATGGCGATGTCGAGCGCCATGGCGTTGTCGAAGGCCGCGCGGGTGGCGATGTTGCGCGGCAGGACGCTCTCGTCGTCCTCGGTGTAGTACCGCTTGGTGATGTCGACGACCGTGCGGGCGGCGTTCTCGTACAGCGCGCGGCGGGCGGTGTGGGTGGCGAGCACCGAGCCGTTGCCGGGCAGGGAGAGGCCGATCGCCTCGGTCAGGCAGTTCATCGAGTTGGCGGTGAACATGCCGGAACACGAACCGCAGGTCGGGCAGGCGTTCTCCTCGATACGGAGGATGTCCTCGTCCGAGACGTTCTCGTTGACCGCGTCCGAGATCGCGTTGATCAGGTCCAGCTTGCGGACCGTGCCGTCGACGAGCGTCGCCTTGCCGGCCTCCATCGGGCCGCCGGAGACGAACACGGTGGGGATGTTGAGGCGCAGGGCGGCCATCAGCATGCCCGGAGTGATCTTGTCGCAGTTGGAGATGCAGATCAGCGCGTCGGCGCAGTGCGCCTCGACCATGTACTCCACGCTGTCGGCGATCAGGTCGCGCGAGGGCAGCGAGTAGAGCATGCCGCCGTGGCCCATCGCGATGCCGTCGTCGACCGCGATCGTGTTGAACTCACGCGGCACCGCGCCCGCCGCCAGGATCGCCTCGGAGACGATCCGGCCGACCGGGGCGAGGTGGGTGTGGCCGGGCACGAACTCGGTGAAGGAGTTGGCGACCGCGACGATCGGCTTGCCGATGTCCGCGCTCGCTACGCCTGACGCCCGCATAAGGGCGCGGGCACCCGCCATGTTGCGGCCGTGGGTGACTGTGCGGGACCTCAGCTCGGGCATCGTCGCTCGCTCCTCGATAGGGGTCGGACTCATTCGAGCGTACGCCGCCGATCCAAGATCTGGACACACCGTCCGCCATGCGGGACGCGCGGCTCACGCTTCGGTCAGATACCGCTGCAGCGTGGGAGCCACCATCGCCACGATGGCCTCGGGATCGGCCGAGGCCAGGGGCTCCACCTTGATGACGTAGCGCAGGATCGCGATGCCGATCATGTGCGAGGCCGCGAGCTCCGCGCGGAACTTCGGGTCCGGCACGTCCAGCTCCCCGGCGATCCTCTCCAGCAGCCGCCGCAGCAGGAAGCCGCGCAGCACCGTCGCCGCCGCGTCATGGGTGAGCGCGGAGCGGATGATCGCCAGCAGCGGGCCCCGGGTGGCCGGGTTCTCCCACACGCCGATGAAGAAGCGGGCGAGCCGCTCGCCGATGCCGTCGGTGCCCTGTCCCAGGATCACCGGGACGACCACGCTCGGTTCGAAGGACACCTCGATGGCGGCCGCGAAGACCTCGTCCTTCGTACCGAAGTAATGATGGACCAGGGCCGCGTCCACGTCCGCCGCCCTGGCGATGCCGCGGACGGTCGTCTTGTCGTAGCCGCGTTCCGCGAACTCGGTGCGGGCGGCCTCCAGGATCCGCTCCCGGGCACCGGGGCCCTCGGCCGCCCCCGTACGGGCCGGGCGGCCGCGGCGCCGGGGCGCCGTCGGGTCCGTCATGAGCCGCGCACTCCCGACGAGGTGGCGGACGCCAGGTGCAGCCGGGTGAAGGCGAGGGCCTCCGCGAGGTCGGCCTCGCGTTCGGCCGCGGACATCGCGCGCCGGGTGTTGACCTCGATGACCACATGACCGTCGAAGCTGCCACGGGCGAGCCGCTCCAGCAGCTCGGCGCACGGCTGGTTGCCGCGGCCCGGCACGAGGTGCTCGTCCTTCGCGGACCCCTTGCCGTCGGCCAGGTGGACGTGTGCGAGCCGGTCGCCCATGCGGTCCACCATCGCCATGGTGTCCACGCGGGAGGTCGCCGTGTGCGAGAGGTCCACCGTGAAGTGGCGGTAGTCCTCCTTGGTGACGTCCCAGTCGGGGGCGTACGCGAGCATCTCGCGGTCCCGGTAGCGCCACGGGTACATGTTCTCGACGGCGAAGCGCACATCCGTCTCGTTCGCCATCCGCCAGATACCGCTGACGAAATCCCGGGCGTACTGGCGCTGCCAGCGGAACGGCGGGTGCACCACGACCGTGGACGCGCCCAGCTTCTCGGCGGCGGCCCGGGCACGCTGGAGCTTCACCCACGGGTCGGTGGACCACACCCGCTGGGTGATCAGCAGACACGGGGCGTGGATCGCGTGGACCGGCACCTGGTGATAGTCGGAAAGGCGGCGCAACGCCTCGATGTCCTGACTGACGGGATCGGTCCAGACCATGACCTCGACGCCGTCGTAGCCCAGGCGCGCGGCGATCTCGAAGGCCGTCGCCGTCGACTCCGGATAGACGGAAGCCGTCGACAGGACAACCTTCGCATCCGGGATGCGCACCACTGGTTCTGCCACGGAGACAGGGTACGGGCCCCCGCTAGGGAGTGGGGAGGTGATCCAGACGGCGCAGGATCACTCCCTCACGCAGCGCCCAGGGGCAGATCTCCAGCACCTGCGCGCCGAAAAGCTCCATCGCACCCTCCGCGACCAGGGCTCCCGCCAGTAGCTGGGGGGCGCGGCTCTCGGAGACCCCGGGCAGGGCGCAGCGCTGCTCAGCCGTCATCCCGGCGAGTTTCGGGACCCATTCCTGCAACGATTTATGACTTAGTTCACGCTGCACGTACAGACCCTCCGCGGAGCGCGCCGCTCCCGCGATACGGGCCAGCTGCCGGAACGTCTTGGACGTCGCCACTATGTGGTCGGGCTTGCCGAAGCGGCTGAACTCACCCACCGTACGAGCGATTTCAGCACGCACATGGCGACGCAGCGCTCGAACATCCTCGGGGTCCGGCGGGTCTCCCGGCAGCCGCCCCGCGGTCAGCCGGCCCGCGCCGAGCGGCAGCGACACCGTGGCGTCGGGCTCCTCGTCGATCCCGTACGCGATCTCCAGCGAGCCGCCGCCGATGTCGAGGACGAGCAGCTTGCCGGCGGACCAGCCGAACCAGCGGCGAGCGGCCAGAAAGGTGAGCCGCGCCTCCTCCTTGCCGGTGAGCACCGTGAGGTCGATGCCCGTCTCGGCCTTGACCCGGGCCAGCACCAGGTCGGCGTTGGTGGCCTCCCGTACGGCGGAGGTCGCGAAACTCAGCACCTGCTCGCAGCCCTGGTCCTCGGCGGCCTGAGCGGCGCCCGCGACGGTCTCGATCAGCCGGTCGACACCCTCGGGGCCTATGGCGCCCGCCTCGTCCAGCAGCTCGGCGAGCCGCAGCTCCGCCTTGTGCGAGTGGGCGGGCAGCGGGCGGGCACCGGGGTGCGCGTCCACCACCAGAAGGTGCACCGTGTTCGAACCGACGTCGAGAATTCCGAGTCTCATGGAGCGAACGCTACTGCCGGGGCGCGCATACGCTGGACCTGTGCCAAAGACGAAAAAGGCGAAGCAGGGCAAAGCCCTCCCCCCGAAGATGATCCAGGACGACGAGAAGGGTCTGGACTTCGCTCGCGCGTGGGTGGAATTCCCTGATCCCGCCGACGACGAACAGGTGTTCCGCTGTGACCTGACCTGGCTCACCTCCCGCTGGGCGTGCATCTTCGGCAGCGGCTGCCAGGGCATCCAGGCGGGCCGCGCCGACGACGGCTGCTGCACGCTGGGGGCGCACTTCTCCGACGAGGACGACGAGAAGCGGGTCGCGGAGCATGTCGCGCGGCTGACGCCGGAGCTGTGGGAGTTCCACGACGTGGGAAACGAGACGGGCTGGGTGGAGGTCGACGACGACGGCGAACGCCAGACGCGCCGCTGGAAGGGCTCGTGCATCTTCCAGAACCGCCCGGGCTTCGCGGCGGGTATGGGCTGTTCGCTGCACATCCTCGCGCTGCGGGAGGGCCGGGAGCCGCTGGAGACGAAGCCGGACGTGTGCTGGCAGTTGCCGGTGCGCCGTACGTACGAGTGGATCGAGCGCCCGGACGACACGAAGGTGCTCCAGGTCTCGATCGGCGAGTACGACCGCAGGGGCTGGGGCCCCGGGGGCCACGACCTCCACTGGTGGTGCACCTCGGCGACGTCGGCGCACGGGGCGGGGGATCCGGTGTACGTGACGTACAAGCCGGAGCTGACGGAGCTGATGGGCAAGGAGGCGTACGAGGTCCTGACGGAGCTGTGCGAGGCGCGGCTGGCCTCGCAACTGCCGTTGGTGGCACCGCATCCGGCGGACCCGAAGTAGGGGGCGGCGGGGGGTTGCGCCTGGGCTTGGGGCTGTTGTCCGGCGTGGGGTCGGGGGGTGACGGGTGCCTGTGCGGCGTCGGGTCCATGGGGCTCGGGCCTTTGTGCGGCGTCGGGTCGCGGGGGTGGGTGGCTGGGCCTCGGGGCCTTGTTCGGCGTCGGGTCCCGGGGGTGGGTACATGTGCCTCAGGTTCTTGTCCGGCGTCGGGTCCGGGGGCCCTCCGGGCTCGACTCCTCGGGGTCGGCGGCGTACAGGTTCCTTGCATTGGTCACCCGGGTCTTGCCGCCGATCCCCTGCGGGGCCGACCCTGCACGCCCCCTACCGCGGGTCGACGACGAGACCCGTTGGCGTTCACCCGGAACCGGACCGAGCCTGTTCTGGGCTCCCGCAGCTGCCGCAGCCGCGAGGGCCCATCCCCTCCCCCCGACCCGCACGGAAGAAGCGCCGCCGCAGGCGGGGACGTGACGCGTACCGGATATGTGCCGTCGCGCCGCGAAGCCGCCGAATGACGGGTCCGTGGGCCGCAGCCCCCACATGCCTCCCCGGACAGAACAGCTAGGTGGCGCGAACCTGCCGCTCTCGGGTGTGGGGCGCCGGCCCCGCGTGAGCTCGCTCTTCCCGTACCGGACAGGTGCGCAGGCCTGGGCGGCGCGTAGCTGCGGCGGTGGCGGGTCCGTGGGGCGCAGCCCCACATGAACCTCTTTTCCCACCCGCACCGGAAACGGCTCGGGGTGTGGTGCGCAGGCACGCAGTGTCCCCGCCCCGCCACACAGGCGCGGGCACCCATCGCACGCGGAGCTGCCGCGAGGAGCAGGGGGCCGTGGGGCGCAGCCCCGCAAGACCCCCTCCGCCCGCACCGGACAGGTGCGGGCGCCCCGGCCCGTCCGCCCCTCAGGAACTCGGCGGCGACGACTCCGGCGGGCTCGGGTCCGGTGGGGGCGAGGACGGAGGCGTCGGGGTCGGGGACGGGGTTTCCTCCGACGGCGTCGGGGACGGGGGGTCCGTCGGTGGTGGGGTCGAGGGTGGTGTCGGCGGGGGCTCCGATGTCGGGGGGTGCGGCCTCGGGGGGTGCGGCCTCGGGGGGTGCGGCGGCGGGTTCGGGCGGCCGTGGCCGCTGACCGAGAGCATCGCTCCGGACGGGTCCACTCCCACCCGCGCGCTCCACGCCCCGACCGGCTCCCGCGCCCGGTCCACCGTCACGTGGATCGTCATCGATTCGCCCGGGCGCAGTGTGCCCGAGGTGTGGCTCACGTGGAGCCAGCGGGCGTTCGTCCAGACGGACCAGGTGACGGGTGAGCCGCCCGAGGCGCGGAGGGTGATGCGGGTCGTGTCGCCGGACGGTTCCGCCTCGACCGTGAGGCGGCCCGGGGCCGGCATGCCGGGACGGGACGGCGGCGGGGGTGTGCCCTCGCTGATGACCTCGACCGAGACGTCCGGCGACGTGGCGGGTCCGGTGAACGGGGACGCCGGTTCGGCCTGGGCGTTGCCCGCGTTCTCGTAGTGGTCGTAGGGCCTGCCCTCCAGGCCCCCGTCCTCCGCCGTGTCGCGCGCGGTGACCGAGGCTCCGCCGTGTTCGCCCTCGCCCGTCAGCGGCGCCCCGCGGTAGGCCGCCCACAGCGCGAGAACCGGCGCGGCGACGACCGTCGCCACGACGGTGGTGGTCACGGCGCGGGCCCGCAGCCGGTCGCGACGGGCCGCGTGGTCCTTCGGGTCGAGGGGGAAGCCGCTGGGCCCGAAGCGAGGTGCGGTCGCGCGCGCCCGGGGGACGTGGAGCATCGCGATGTACGCGGCGGCCCGCGGCGCCTCGACCAGGGGCAGCGTGGCCGGGCTGACGGCCGACCCCGGCCACGGCCCACCCGCGCCGGCCCGCTCCGCGGCGCGGCGGCAGCGGGGACAGTCGTCGACGTGCCGGACGAGTTCGGTGCGCAGCGTCGCGGAGAGCAGCACCCGGTGGTCGCCGGTGAGCCGGGCGACGGAGGGGCAGTTGCCGCTCTCGACCACCGCGAGCGCCGCGCGGGTGCGCTCGACCTCGCAGGCGGCGGTGGCGAGCAGTTCGCGGGCGACGGTCGCGTCCATGCCGAGGACCGCGGCGACCTCACGCGCGCCGAGCCCGTGGCGTACGGCGAGTTCGAGTGCCTCGCGCTGTTCGGGCGTGGTGCCGGCCGCCTCCGGCCAGGCCAGCAGGGCCAGTTCGGAGCGGCGGCGCTCGGCGGCCTCCTCGGAGACCCGGGGCCGCTCCTCGGAGACGGCGGGTCTGCCGGTGTGCGCCCCCTGTCGGCTGCGCCGCTGTTCGGCGAGCCGGCGCAGACACGCCCAGCGCGCCAGCGCGTACAGCCACGCCTTGCGTCCGGGCTCGTCCGCCGGGCTGCGCCCGTACTGCCGTTCCGCCATCGCGAGCACATCACCGAGCAGCGCGGTCGCGGCGTCGTGGTCGCAGAGCACGGAGAGGCAGTAGGTGAACAGGCCGTCGAGGTACGGCTCATAACGCGCGGGCGGCTGTTGCGTGAGGGTGCGGGGCGTGCGCCGGTGCGCCCGTCGTGCGCCGGTGGTGTGGGTGGGTGGTTCCAGCCTGCTGCTCGTCACGCCGTGACCGTAGGCGCAGGAACACACCCACTTCGTACCCCTTGAACACTTTTAATCCTTACGGGTGAACAGTTCGCTCGAAGGGGGACAGGAATCGTTTATTCATCCCCGGCCGGACGTGCGTGTGCCGATGCCCCTTCCGCCACTGTCCGCGCGGCCGTTCGCGCCCGGTGCGCGGCAGCCCTCCGGGGACGGCGGTGACCTCGTTGTCAGTGGCCCCCGCTACGGTTCACCGCATGGCTGCCCGTACGAAATCCGCGAAGGACCGGCCGTCCTACCGCTGCACCGAGTGCGGCTGGACGACCGCCAAGTGGCTCGGCCGCTGCCCCGAATGCCAGGCCTGGGGCACGGTCGAGGAGTACGGCGCACCCGCCGTCCGCACCACCGCCGCCGGCCGCGTCTCCACCGCCGCGCTGCCCATCGGCCAGGTCGACGGACGTCAGGCGACGGCCCGTTCCACCGGGGTGGACGAGCTCGACCGGGTGCTCGGCGGCGGGCTGGTGCCCGGCGCCGTCGTGCTCCTCGCCGGCGAGCCGGGCGTCGGCAAGTCCACCCTGCTGCTGGACGTCGCCGCCAAGGCCGCGAGCGACGAGCACCGGACCCTGTATGTGACGGGCGAGGAGTCGGCGAGCCAGGTCCGGCTGCGCGCCGACCGCATCGGCGCCCTGCACGACCACCTCTATCTGGCCGCCGAGACCGATCTGTCCGCCGTTCTCGGCCACTTGGACGCGGTCAAGCCGTCGCTGCTGGTCCTCGACTCCGTGCAGACGGTCGCCTCCCCCGAGATCGACGGAGCGCCCGGCGGCATGGCCCAGGTCCGCGAGGTCGCCGGAGCGCTGATCCGTGCGTCCAAGGAGCGCGGGATGTCCACGATCCTGGTGGGCCATGTCACCAAGGACGGCGCGATCGCCGGACCGCGGCTGCTGGAGCATCTCGTCGACGTCGTGCTGTCCTTCGAGGGCGACCGGCATGCGCGGCTGCGTCTCGTACGAGGGGTCAAGAACCGCTACGGAGCGACGGACGAAGTCGGCTGCTTCGAGCTGCACGACGAGGGCATCACCGGACTCGCCGATCCGTCGGGTCTCTTCCTCACCCGCCGGGACGCGCCCGTCCCAGGCACCTGTCTGACGGTCACCCTGGAGGGCCGGCGCCCGCTCGTCGCCGAGGTGCAGGCGCTCACCGTCGACTCGCAGATCCCCTCCCCCCGGCGCACGACCTCGGGACTGGAGACCTCCCGGGTCTCGATGATGCTCGCCGTCCTGGAGCAGCGCGGCCGCATCACCGCTCTGGGCAAGCGCGACATCTACAGCGCGACGGTCGGCGGTGTGAAGCTCTCGGAGCCCGCGGCGGACCTGGCGATCGCGCTCGCGCTGGCCTCCGCCGCCAGCGACACCCCGCTGCCGAAGAATCTGGTCGCGATCGGCGAGGTCGGCCTCGCCGGCGAGGTGAGACGCGTCACGGGCGTGCAGCGCCGGCTCTCCGAGGCCCATCGTCTCGGCTTCACGCACGCTCTCGTCCCGTCCGACCCGGGCAAGGTGCCGCCGGGCATGAAGGTGACGGAAGTGGCCGATGTGGGAGACGCTCTGCGGGTCCTGCCGCGCGGGCGGCAGAGGGCTTCGGAGGGGGCTCCGGTCACGGCACCGCGCAAAGAGCGTGCGGAGGCCCCACGGGACGACGACACGCGCCGGTAGACTTTGCCCTGGTCTCGCCCATCCGTACGAGCCGGAGGAGTGCAGTGGCAGCCAACGACCGGGCAGCAGCACCCGGAAAGTCCGGCGGAGGCTCCGGCAACGAAGCACTGATCCGCGCCGCCCTGAGCGCGGTGGCGCCCGGCCAGGCCCTGCGTGACGGCCTGGAGCGGATCCTCCGCGGCAACACCGGCGGCCTGATCGTCCTCGGCATGGACAAAACGGTCGAATCGATGTGCACCGGCGGTTTCGTGCTGGATGTCGAATTCACCGCGACCCGGTTGCGCGAGCTGTGCAAGCTGGACGGCGCGCTGATCCTCGACAAGGACATCACCAAGATCCTGCGGGCCGGTGTGCAACTGGTCCCGGACGCGTCCATCCCCACCGAGGAGACGGGCACCCGCCACCGCACGGCGGACCGGGTGTCGCGCCAGTGCGGCTTCCCCGTCGTGTCCGTGTCGCAGTCCATGCGTCTCATCGCGCTGTACGTGGACGGGGAGCGCCGGGTCCTTGAGGAGTCGGCCGCGATCCTGTCCCGCGCGAACCAGGCCCTCGCGACCCTGGAGCGCTACAAGCTCCGGCTCGACGAGGTCGCGGGCACGCTCTCCGCGCTGGAGATCGAGGACCTGGTGACGGTCCGGGACGTCACGGCCGTGGCCCAGCGTCTGGAGATGGTGCGCCGGATCGCCACCGAGATCGCCGAGTACGTGGTCGAGTTGGGCACCGACGGACGACTGCTCTCCCTCCAGCTGGACGAGTTGATCGCGGGCGTCGAACCCGAGCGCGAGCTGGTCGTGCGTGACTATGTGCCCGAGCCCACCGCGAAGCGGTCCCGTACGGTCGACGAGGCCCTCTTCGAGCTGGACTCCCTGACCCACACGGAACTACTGGAACTACCCATAGTGGCAAGGGCGTTGGGCTACAGCGGCTCGCCCGAGACCCTCGACTCCGCGGTCTCCCCGCGCGGCTACCGACTGCTGGCGAAGGTGCCGAGGCTGCCGGGCGCGATCATCGAGCGGCTGGTGGAGCACTTCGGCGGACTGCAGAAGCTGCTCGCCGCGAGCGTCGACGATCTTCAGACGGTCGACGGTGTGGGCGAGGCGCGCGCCCGCAGCGTCCGCGAGGGGCTGTCGCGGCTCGCGGAGTCCTCGATCCTCGAGCGGTACGTCTAGGGCCGGAGCCACACGAGAGGCCCTGGGCCGGACGTCGAAGCCGGCTCGCGCTTCCTCCGAAGCCTGTCGTTCGGCCTGAGCCGAACGGCAGGCTTCAGTCCTTCTCCAGACGGAACGACGCCGGCAACACGCTCACGCCCGGGAACTTCGCCTCCACCAGGTACGTGCCCGCGGGCGCGGCCCCCGGCCGCGGTGTGGCGCACTGCGGCTCGCTCTGCCTGCGGTCCCAATGCACGGTGTACGTGATCGTCTGACCCGCCGGCACCCTCAGCAGCACACTGCCCGCACCCGAGGGACAGTCCTTGGACGACCACACCGCGTCGTCATCGCTGTCGGTGACGGTCAGCACCGCCGCCCGGGGTCCGAAGTCCGCCTTGCACGTCGCTGAAGAGGAGTTGGAGGCGACCAGCTGGAATGTGGGCTTCTCTCCCGGCTCGTACGAAACCTTGAGGCTGCGCAGGGTCAACTTCAGTGCGCCCGGAGTGCAGTTGGGCAGAGTCGAACCGGCCGGCACCTGCTGGCCCGCCGAGCCGCCCGCGGCTCCACCGGCACCACCCGCGCCACCGGCACCGGCGCCACCCGCGGCGCCGCCTCCGCCGGTTCCCGCGCCACCGTCGGTGCCCGCTCCGCCGGTTGCACCCGAACCGCCGGTTCCGGCACCGCCGTTGCTCTCACCGGTTCCGCCCGTGTCCCGGCCACCGGGCTGTTCGCTGATCGCGGGACCCGAGGACGTGGGCCCCGGAGTGATCGAAGTCGCGGGCGAGGGACCGCCGTTGGCACCGTCGTCGTGGTCTCCGCCGCCTCCGCCCGACGTCATGGCCCATACGACCAGGAGCAGGAGCAGCGCGACCAACGACAGCGCGACTGCCCTCCGTCGCCAGTAGATGGAGGAGGGGAGTGGCCCGATCGGATTGCGCAGAGATCCCACGACCCAAACTCTACGAGAGATCCGGGCCAACTCCCGTCCCACCCGCCGCTCTACTTGCAAGTTCTGCGGATCATCATCACGGCCGGACGTCATGGCGCGGCCCGAAGGCGTCGGCCGCACTCGGGGCGGTAGCAGCGGGTGATCAATCCTGCCGGAAACCGCACGCTGCGTGATCGTCGGCCGGAGCGGGCCGGCTTCTCTCGGTCAACTCGGGACTCTGGCAAGGGTGCTGATCCGCTTGCCGCCTCCGGCCGTCGTCCGGCGGCTTGCCTGCAGCGGGAGTTGACGTGTGCCGCGGAGAGGCCCGTCCTCGCCATCGCGCGGCTCGGTCGTCGTCGTCACGGCCCGACGGTGCCCCGCGGTGAGCAGCGACCGGCCGCCGGAGGTCCGGACACCCCGCGCGGAAACGGTGCCCGGTCCGGGCGCCCGTGGCCAGGCGGCAGCGGTGACCGGACCTGGAGACCCGTCCCCGGGTCCGGCCCGGAGAACCCGCCTCCCGGGAGCCCCGACACCCGCCCCGTCCGCCGGCACCACAAACCGCCCCCGCGCCGGGCCACCGGAGGATGCGCCCTCCGTCCGCCCGGACGTGCCAGGATCGGAGTGCCATGACTGACACCACCACACACTCCGCCCGCGCCGACGCGGCGTCCCTCCACTCCCCCGTCATCGACTGGTTCGACGAGCACGCCCGTGATCTGCCCTGGCGCCGCCCCGACGCGGGCGCCTGGGGCGTGATGGTGAGCGAGTTCATGCTCCAGCAGACTCCGGTCAGCCGGGTCCTGCCCGTGTACGAACAGTGGATGGCCCGCTGGCCCCGGCCCGCCGACCTCGCGGCCGAGGCGCCCGGCGAGGCCGTTCGTGCCTGGGGCCGGCTCGGCTACCCGCGGCGCGCGCTGCGGCTGCACGGAGCCGCGCAGGCGATAGCGGAGCGGCACGGCGGCGATGTGCCGAGCGACCACGGCCAGCTGCTCTCGCTTCCGGGCATCGGGGAGTACACGGCGGCCGCGGTGGCCTCCTTCGCCTACGGCCAGCGCCACGCCGTCCTCGACACCAATGTGCGCCGGGTCTTCGCGCGGGCGGCGACCGGCGTCCAGTACCCGCCGACGGCGACCACCGCGGCCGAGCGCAAGCTGGCCCGCGCGCTGCTGCCCGACGACGAGAGGAGGGCGGCCCGGTGGGCGGCGGCCTCCATGGAGCTCGGCGCGCTGGTGTGCACCGCGCGGAACGAGGACTGCTCCCGCTGCCCGATCGCCGGACAGTGCGCCTGGCGGCTGGCCGGCAAGCCCGCACACGAAGGTGCGGCCCGTCGGGGCCAGACCTATGCGGGCACCGACCGTCAGGTGCGCGGCAGGCTCCTCGCCGTCCTCCGGGAGGCGCTGACGCCGGTGCCCCAGTCGGCGCTGGACGCGGTCTGGCACGAGCCCGTGCAGCGGGCTCGCGCCCTGGACGGACTCGTCGCCGACGGGCTCGTCGAGCCGCTGGACGACGGTACGTACCGACTGCCGGGTTGATGCACCGGTCGGCCTGGCGCGGGTCTTTTCCCACCCGAACCGGACCTGAAACATCGGCTGTTACACAACCGATGGATGGCCGTGCGCCGTCCGACGGCTGCTCCGCACAGGCCCGTGACAACGGCTCCGTAGCTTCTGTGACGTAACGGAACGCGGTTGCTTGTCACGGGGACGGAGGCGGTTGGAATGGCGCACGGCGAGGTGCTCGAATTCGAAGAGTACGTACGCACACGGCAGGAGGCTCTGCTGCGCAGTGCCCGGCGTCTCGTGCCCGACCCGATCGACGCCCAGGACCTGCTGCAGACCGCCCTGGCCCGCACCTACGGCCGCTGGGACGGCATCGCCGACAAGTCGCTGGCCGACGCCTACCTCCGCCGCGTCATGATCAACACACGGACCGAGTGGTGGCGGGCCCGCCGTCTCGAAGAAGTGCCCACCGAGCAGCTGCCCGACGCCAGCGTCGAGGACGGCAGCGAGCAGCGCGCCGACCGCGCCCTGCTGATGGACGTCCTGAAGGTGCTGGCTCCCAAGCAGCGCAGCGTCGTGGTGCTGCGACACTGGGAGCAGATGAGCACCGAGGAGACGGCTGCCGCCCTGGGGATGTCGGCAGGTACCGTGAAGAGCACGCTGCACCGGGCACTGGCCCGCCTCCGTCAGGAGCTGGAGAGCCGGGACCTGGACGCGCGCGCTCTGGAGCGCGGCGAACTGCGGCGTGATGGTGAGCAGGTGAAGCATCTCCCGCGCCCGAAGGGCCACGGGGGAGATCGGGGGCAGGAGAGGTGCGCGGCCTGACATCCAGGGGCGGCAGGGCATCACTGGCGGCGAGCGGCACGGCGATTGCCGGGCTCGCCGCCGTCGGCCTGTTCACCGTCGCGTGCTCCACCGGCGGCACCGGGGTGCAGGACGAGGGCGCGGCACACGCGGACGCCGTCGCCAAGGCCACCCCGTCCGCAGGCGCCCCCACGACGGGCGAGAAGCGGTTCGCCAAGACCGTGGACGCGGTGGAGCTGATCAAGAGCGACCCGAAGGTCAGCGAGCGGGTGAAGGCCGACCTCAAGCCCTGCAGCCGCGACTCGTACCCGGTGGACACCTCGTACGGGAACCTGACCGGCGGCACCGTGCCCGATGTCGTCGTCAATGTGATGACCTGCGGCGACGCGGTGGGCATGGGCACGTACGTGTACCGCGACAACGGCAGCAGGTACGAGAATGTCTTCGCGGCCGAAGAGCCCGCGGTGTACTCCGCGATCGACCGGGGCGACCTGGTCGTGACCAAGCAGGTGTACGCGGGGGGTGATCCGGTGGACGAGCCGTCCGGCGAGGAGATCACGACGTACCACTGGACGAGCGGCAAGTTCACCCAGCAGTACTGGGTACGCAACGAATTCAGCAGAGCGGTGGGTGAGGGCGACGTGGTCGCCTCCGAGGCGCCGCAACAGGACGGGAACTGAGAGCAGCGGATGGCCGACACCCATGTCCTCTTCGTCGAGGACGACGACGTCATCCGTGAGGCCACCCAGCTGGCCCTGGAGCGCGACGGCTTCGTCGTCACCGCCATGCCCGACGGACTGCTCGGACTCGAAGCCTTCCGCGCGAACCGCCCTGACATCGCGCTGCTCGACGTCATGGTGCCGGGTCTCGACGGGGTGAGCCTGTGCCGGCGCATCCGCGACGAGTCGACCGTCCCGGTGATCATGCTGTCGGCGCGGGCGGACTCGATCGACGTGGTGCTGGGGCTGGAGGCGGGCGCCGACGACTACGTCACCAAGCCGTTCGACGGCGCGGTGCTGGTCGCCAGGATCCGCGCGGTGCTGCGCCGCTTCGGTCACGCCGGTGGCGCGGCGGGCGGCGAACTCGCGCCCGGCGGCCAGGACAGCCGGGGCACGGTGCTGACCTTCGGCGAGCTGGTGATCGACACCGAGGGCATGGAGGTGCGGAAGGCCGACGAGCCCGTGGCGCTGACACCGACGGAGATGCGGCTGCTGCTGGAGTTCTCGTCCGCGCCGGGCACGGTGCTCTCCCGCGACAAGCTGCTCGAACGCGTCTGGGACTACGGCTGGGGCGGTGACACCCGCGTGGTCGACGTCCATGTCCAGCGCCTGCGGACCAAGATCGGGCAGGACCGGATCGAAACGGTCCGCGGCTTCGGCTACAAGCTCAAGGCATGAAGCGTTTCGCCGTGCGCACCGGCGTCCGCTGGAAGATCAGCATCGCGATCGCCGCCGTCGGCGCGCTCATCGCCATGGCCCTGAGTCTCGTCGTGCACAACGCCGCCCGCGTCTCGATGCTGGACAACGCGCGCGATGTGCAGATGGACCGGGTCCTGCTGGCCCAGCGCTGGTACGAGACGTCCAAGAACAAGGACCCGCGCTTCAATACCAAGATCAACGACCCCGCACTGCCCAAGGCGCTCCAGAAGCTGATGCGCGAGAAGCGCCGCGGCAGTTATGTGCAGGACCACCACGACGGGCCGCCGGAGATCTGGGCGGCCGTTCCGCTCTCCAACGGCGACGTGCTCTCCCTCCACTCACAGTTCGCCGGGCGCAGCGCCACCGTGATGAAGGACCTGGACCGGGCCCTGATCATCGGCTCGGTCTCGGTGGTCTTCGGCGGCTGCGCGCTGGGCGTCCTGATCGGCGGGCAGCTCTCGCGGCGGCTCCGCAAGGCCGCGGCGGCGGCCCGTACGGTCGCCCAGGGCAACACGGACGTCCGCGTCCGGGACGCGATCGGCGGTCTCGTACGCGACGAGACCGACTCGCTCGCCCGTGCCGTCGACGCTCTCACCGACGCGCTGAACGCACGCATCGAGGCCGAGCGCCGTGTCACCGCCGACATCGCGCACGAGCTGCGCACCCCGGTGACCGGGCTGCTGACGGCGGCGGAGCTGCTGCCGCCCGGCCGCCCCACCGAGCTCGTACGGGACCGGGCGCAGGCGATGCGGACGCTGGTCGAGGACGTCCTGGAGGTGGCGAGGCTCGACAGCGCCTCGGAGCGTGCCGAGCTCCAGGAGATAGCCCTCGGCGAGTTCGTCGGCCGCCGCATCGCCGCGCTCAATCCCGATGTGGTCGTACGGATCGTCCACGAGTCATGGGTGAGCACCGATCCGCGGCGGCTCGAACGCATCCTCCTCAATCTGCTGACCAACGCGGCCAAGTACGGCAAGGCGCCGATCGAGGTCACCGTCGAGGGCCGGGTCGTGCGCGTACGCGACCACGGCCCCGGATTCCCCGAGGCGCTGCTGCGCGAGGGCCCGAGCCGCTTCCGCACCGGCGCGAGCGACCGCGCCGGTACGGGCCACGGGCTGGGCCTGACGATCGCGGCGGGCCAGGCGCGGGTCCTGGGAGCCCGGCTCACCTTCCGCAACGCGGCTCCGGGGGGTGCCACGCCTCTCGGGGAATCGGGCGGCGCGATCGCGGTGCTGTGGCTGCCCGAGCACGCGCCGACGAGCACGGGCAGCTTCCCGATGCTGCTCGACGACTAGGGCCCGTCGTTCGGATCGGCGAGATCAGTGAGTGGGGGTCCCCCGAGGCCGCAGGGAGCCTCCTAGCAGGACCAGTCCTTGTCGAAATCGAGTGGACCCTCGCGCCGCTGGGTGAAGGAGTACCAGTTCCCCGAGTCGTCGCGCAGGATCGCCTCGATGCCGTACGGCCGCTCCTGCGGAGCCTGGAGGAACTCCACGCCCCGCTCCTTCAGCTTCTCGTAGTCCCCGTGGATGTCGTCCGTGGCCAGCACGCCCGCGCCCATGACCCCCTTGGAGACCAGCGTCTTCAGCGCCTCGGCCGCCTCCGGGTCCATCGTCGACGGGTCCGGGACCATCAGGGTCAGCTCCACGTCCGGCTGATCCTTCGCGCCGACCGTCAGCCAGCGCATCCCGCCCTCGCCCATCGTCATGTCCGTGCGGACCTCCAGGCCCAGCTTCTCGGTGTAGAACTCCTTCGCCCGGTCCTGGTCCAGGACCCAGACGGTGGAAATGGCGAGACCTTTGATCATGAGGTGCTCCTCGGGGGGTGCTTCGTGCTTGCCCTGTCACCGTAGACAGCGGCCCGGTCAGGGGGCTTCTTCAGAATTGCGCAGCTCGCGGGAGTCGTCGCGGAAGCCGCCGGCGGACTTGGCGTCGGAGCCGGAGCCGCTGTCCTGGCCGCCGGAATCACCGCCGGGCCCGGCGGCGTCTTCGTCCTGCCCGGTCTCGGCCTTCCTGCCGGGGAAGCCGCCCGCGTACAGCAGGGCGTAGCACCCGGGGATCAGTGCGGCTCCGCGGCCGACGTGCTTGGCGCGGTAGTCGCTCGGACTCAGCCCGGTCTGCTTCTTGAACCGGGTCGAGAAGGTGCCCAGGCTGCTGAAGCCGACGAGCGTGCAGATCTCGGTGACGGAGAGGTTCGCCGAGCGCAGCAACTCCTCGGCGCGGTCTATGCGCCGGCGGGACAGATACTGGCCGGGCGTCTGTCCGTACACCGCCTTGAAGGCGCGGACGAAGTGATAGCGCGAATACCCGGCATGCGCGGCCACCGCGTCCAGGTCGAGCGGCTCGGCCCAGTCGCGGTCCATGGCGTCCTTGGCGAGGCGCAGCTGCCGCAGATGGGCAAGGCGCGCCGGCGCCGCGGTGGTGCTGTCCACACCCCCGATGCTGGCACGCGCCACTGACAAACGGCCCCCGGTGTGTGCACACCGGGGGCCGTGAGCCGGGCAGAGGCTCTGCGGAGCCTCGGAGCCTCGGAGCCGCGCCGGGCCGATCGCGGTCAAACGCTCTCCGCGACCTTGTCCTGCGGCGCCGGGTCCTGCGAGGGGGCGGCACCGCGCAGCGGCACCTCCTTGACGAAGAAGGCGGCGACGAAGGCGAGCACGGCGACCGACGCTCCCAGGAGGAACGCGCCGTGCGTCCCGGACGCCACCGCGGACTCGTACGCCTCGCGGAGCGCGTCCGGCAGCTTGGCCAGGCCGGCCGCGTCGAGCTGGGCGGAGTGCTCGGTGAGGTCCGCGTTGCCGCCGGCGGACATCTCGTGGTTCACCCGGCTCGTGAACAGGGCGCCCATGATCGCGACGCCGAAGGAGCTGCCGAGCGTGCGGAAGAGGGTGGCCGCGGAGGAGGCGACGCCCATGTCCTTGAGCTCGACGCTGTTCTGCGCGACCAGCATGGTGATCTGCATCAGGAAGCCCATACCGGCGCCGAGGACGGCCATGTAGACGCCCGAGGCGAGACGTGAGGTCTCGGTGTCCATCTGCGCGAGCAGGAACAGGCCGGTCGCCATCAGTCCGGCGCCGATGATCGGGAAGACGCGGTACCGGCCGGTGTTGGTGGTCACCCGCCCCGCGATCATCGAGACGACCAGCATGGACATCAGCATGGGCAGGAGCAGCAGGCCGGAGTTGGTCGCCGAGGCGCCCTGGACGGACTGCTGGTACAGCGGCAGGAAGAGGACCGCGCCGAACATGACGAATCCGGCGATGAAGCCGATCACCGACATCAGCGTGAAGTTACGGCTGTGGAAGATGTGCAGCGGCATGATCGGCTCGGCGGCCTTGGTCTCGACGAAGAAGAAGCCGGTGAGCGAGGCCACGCCGATCGCGATGAGCTCCATGATCACGGCGGAGTCCCAGGCGTACTCCGTACCGCCCCAGGTCGTGACCAGCACGATCGAGGTGATGCCGACCGTCAGCAGGGCCGCGCCCAGGTAGTCGATGCGCGGCTTGGTGCGCTCGCGCTTCGGCAGGTGGAGGACGGCGGTGACCATGGCCAGCGCGACGGCGCCGAGCGGGAGGTTGATGTAGAAGGACCAGCGCCAGCCGAGGTGGTCGGTGATCGTGCCGCCGACCAGCGGTCCGCCGATCATGGCCACGGCCATGACACCGGCCATCATGCCCTGGTACTTGCCGCGCTCCCGGGGCGGGACGAGGTCACCGATGATCGCCATGACGCCGACCATCAGACCGCCGGCGCCGAGGCCCTGGACGGCCCGGAAGCCGATCAGCTGGCCCATGTCCTGAGCCATGCCGCTCAGCACGGATCCGATCAGGAAGATCACGATCGCCAGCAGGAAGATGTTCTTGCGCCCGTACAGGTCGCCGAGCTTGCCCCAGATCGGGGTCGAGGCCGCGGTGGCCAGCGTGTAGGCGGTGACGACCCAGGAGAGATGCTCCAGACCGCCGAGGTCGCCGACTATCGTCGGCATCGCGGTGCCGACGATCATGTTGTCGAGCATGGCCAGCAGCATCGCGATCATGAGCGCGAAGATCACGACCCGTACACTGCGCGGCTCCTTCGCGACCCGCCCCTCGCTGTCCTCGGGATCCCGTTTGCTGGTGTCCATCGGTTCCACTCCCCCACGCACTTACTTGCCGCCCGGCTAGCTGACTACACTGGGGAAGGTAGACCTCGCACTAGCCGGGCGTCAAGTAAGTTTGAGCGTTCTTGGGGAGAGACCATGGCCAGAGGCAACACACGCCAGCGCATCCAGGACGTCGCGCTCGAACTCTTCGCCGAGCACGGTTACGAGAAGACCTCGCTGCGCGAGATCGCCGAGCGCCTCGATGTCACCAAGGCGGCGCTGTACTACCACTTCAAGACCAAGGAAGACATCGTCATCAGCCTCTTCGAGGATCTGACGAGGCCGATCGACGAGGTCGTGGAGTGGGCGCAGGCGGAGCCGAAGACGCTCGCCACCAAGAAGGAGTTGCTGCGCCGCTACAGCGCGGCCCTCACCCAGGCCGCCCCCCTGTTCCGCTTCATGCAGGAGAACCAGGCAACGGTCCGCGAGCTGAGCATCGGCGAGACCTTCAAGAAGCGCATGCTCGGACTGCTGGACCTGATCAAGGAGCCGGGCGCCCCGCTGCCGGACCAGGTCCGCTGCGCGAGCGCGCTCTTCACGATGCACGCGGGGATGTTCTTCCTCCAGACGATCGAAGGCGACCCCGAGGACAAGCGCGAGGCTGTCCTGGAGGTCGCGATCGATCTGGTGAGCCAGGCCCACCGCGTCACCGGGTGACGTACCGCGGAGCGGATGTCAGAAGGTGACACCCACGCTGCGCAGGAACGAGGCCGGGTTGAGCGCCGAGCCGTAGTTCGGGGTCGTACGGATCTCGAAGTGCAGGTGCGGGCCGGAGGAGTTTCCGGTGTTGCCGGACTTGGCTATGGCCTGGCCGGTCTTCACGTGCGAACCGACACCCACATTGATCTTCGACAGGTGCGCGTACTGCGAGTACTTGCCGTTGGCGTGCTTGATCACGATGGCGTTGCCGTACGCGGAGCCGTCGCCGCCGCCGTTCGGGCCGGCCTTCACGACGGTACCGGCGTGCGCGGCCTTGACCGTGGTGCCGACCGGGACGGCGAAGTCCTGGCCGGAGTGCTTGTGCGCCCACATGGCGCCGCCCTGGTTGAAGCTCGCGCTCAGCGTGTACTTGCTGACGGGCTTGACCCAGCCGACCTTCTTCGCGGCCTTCGCCTTGGCGGCCTTCGCCGCAGCGGCCTTCGCGGCCTTGGCCTGGACGGCCTTCGCGTTCACAGCGGCCTTCGCCTGGGCGTCGGCCTGCGCGGCCACGGCGGTCGCGGGGTCCGCGGCCGCAGTGGTGCCCGCAGTCGCGGAGGCGACACCCGCACCGGCTCCGACGACCATCACGGCGCCGAGTCCGGCGGCGACGACGGTGCCACGGGTACGGAGCACGGACGGGCGGAGACGGTGGTTGATGCGCTTCGACATACGGGAGAACCTCCGGGCATGAATGGACCCGGCACGCTCGCACCGGGCTGGCTCCACATTGGTAGCCGAAGCGCCCATCCATCATCAAACCCCCCATCTACGACATTGCGTCGTAGCTCCCACCTCCGGAATCGGACTCTTGACACCTCTCGTCCATGATCGAGAAGCACCTCGAAAACCTGGGAGATATCCCCTCGAAAGCGCGTTTAACCGCACGTACGGGCGGACCAGGGCCTCCATACGGCCCGGATCCACCCCATTCGTCCATCGATGGGCCGAAGGTCCCCCCGCCACCAGGACCGAAGGGCCCACACCGACGGTGCGAGATGCTCCTATTCCGGCTAGTAGAGCCGGATGGGCCTGTGTGCCTTGTCACGGGCGAGGGGCTCCCCAGGGCCCTCGGATGTTGCCCAGGCCACACCAACACCCGTGTCCCGTATGCCCGTTTCGCCCATAAAACGCCCCTGGAGACAGGGCTCACCGGACCCCTCGGCGTCCTTCCCGCGCGAGGCCTCCTCCGGGATGCTCCTGTGCCATGAGTAGACCCGTGATTCGCTCGAACCGCCGCGGACAGCGCCGCGCCCGGATCCGGCCCGTCGTCATCGGGCTCGCCTGCATCCTCACGTCCACACTCACCTGGAGCGCGCCCGCCGGAGCCGGGCCCTCGGACGACGGCCTCAAGGGGGCCATCGACACGATCCTCGCCGACCCCCGGATGGACGGCGGCGCCGCGAGCGTGGTCATCGCCGACGCCACCACCGGCGAGCGGCTCTACCAGCGCACCGGCGCGGACCGCCTGATGCCCGCGTCCAACACCAAACTCGCCACCTCCGTCGCCGCGATGGCACTGCTCGGGCCCGACTACCGCTACCGCACCGACGTGCTCGCGGAGGGCCCGCGGTACGGCTCCACGCTCCGCGGAGACCTGTATCTGCGCGGCAGCGGCGACCCCACCGCCCTGGCGCAGGACTACGACCGGCTCGCCGCCGATGTCGCCGCGACCGGCATCAGACGCGTCACCGGACGGCTCGTCGCCGACGACACCCGCTTCGACACCCAGCGGCTCGGACGCTCCTGGGCGGCGGACGACGAATCCTCGTACTACTCCGCGCAGATCTCACCCCTCACGGTCGCCCCCGACACCGACTACGACTCGGGCACCGTCATCGTGGAGGCCCTGCCGGGCTCCCGTCCGGGCGACCGGCCCCGGGTCAAGGTGACACCGCCGACGGACTACGTACGCCTCGACGTGCGCGGCACCACCGTTCCCGCCGGGCAGCCGGACACCCTCGCCGTCGAGCGGCAGCACGGCACCAACACGATCACGGTCAGCGGCAACATCCCCGTCGGGGCCGGGGCCACCAAGGAGTGGATCACCGTCTGGGAGCCGACCGGCTACGCGGCCGCGGTCTTCTCCGACGCGCTCGCCCGCCACGGTGTCCGCGTCGTCGGAACGCCCCGGCTGGGCCGGCCCACACCGGCCGGGGCGAAGGAACTCGCCTCCCACCGGTCCATGCCGCTGCGGGAGTTGATGGTCCCGTTCATGCAGCTGTCCAACAACATGCACGCCGAGACGCTCACCAAGACGATGGGCCGGGAGACGTCCGGCCGCGGCACCTGGGCAGCCGGCCTGGCAGCGGTGGACGGCTATCTGAAAAGGGAAGGCGTCGATACGGCGGAGCTGCGCCAGGTCGACGGCTCCGGCCTGTCCCGGATGAACCTCTTCCCGGCCGAGCAGCTGACCGCTCTGCTCCTGTCCGTCCGCGACGCCCCCTGGTACGCGGACTGGTACGCCTCCCTGCCGGTGGCCTGCCATCCGGACCGCTTCACCGGCGGAACGCTGCGGACCCGCATGTGCGGCACCGCCGCGGCGCTCAACGCCCGCGGAAAGACCGGCTCGCTCACCGGGGCATCCGCGCTGTCCGGCTATGTGAAGGACGCGGCGGGCCGTGAGCTCACCTACAGCGTCGTGCTGAACAACTACCTCGCGTCCTCGGTGAAGAGCATCGAGGACGCGATCGTGGTGACGCTGGCGACGTCCGACACGGCCGAGGACACGGTCACGGCCGTACCACCGAAGCCGCGCCGCGCCTCGGAGGCACCGGCCGACCTCGAATGCTCCTGGCGGAAGCCGGCGCTCTGCTGACACCCCTGCCCCGGGGCGGCGGCCACCGGGGCGACGCACAGAAAAGGGGCTGCCCCGGACCGCAATGGTCCGGGGCAGCCCCTCTGTCAGGCCTTCGGGCGCTTACGCGTCCTTCGACAGGTTCGGGCCTGCGCCGCCTGCCGCCTGCTCGATCGGCGGGACGTCCGGCAGAGCCGACTTCTCCTCGCCGCGGAAGGTGAACTTCTTCTCCTCACCCTCGCCCTCGGTGTCCACGACCACGATGTGACCGGGGCGCAGCTCACCGAAGAGGATCTTCTCGGAGAGGATGTCCTCGATCTCCCGCTGGATCGTCCGGCGCAGCGGCCGGGCGCCCAGAACCGGGTCGTAGCCCTTCTTGGCGAGCAGCGACTTGGCCGTGGGGCTGAGCTCCAGACCCATGTCGCGGTCCTTCAGGCGCTCGTCCACCTTGGCGATCATGAGGTCGACGATCTGGATGATGTCTTCCTCGGTCAGCTGGTGGAAGACCACCGTGTCGTCGACACGGTTGAGGAACTCGGGCCGGAAGTGCTGCTTCAGCTCTTCGTTGACCTTGGCCTTCATCCGCTCGTAGTTCGACTTCACGTCGCCCTGCGCGGCGAAGCCCAGGTTGAATCCCTTCGAGATGTCCCGGGTCCCGAGGTTGGTCGTCATGATGATGACCGTGTTCTTGAAGTCCACGACGCGGCCCTGGGAGTCGGTCAGACGACCGTCCTCCAGGATCTGCAGAAGGGAATTGAAGATATCGGGGTGGGCCTTCTCGACCTCGTCGAAGAGGACGACGGAGAACGGCTTCCGGCGCACCTTCTCGGTGAGCTGGCCGCCCTCTTCGTAACCCACGTATCCGGGCGGGGAACCGAAGAGACGCGAAACCGTGTGCTTCTCGCTGAACTCCGACATGTCGAGGGAGATCAGCGCGTCCTCGTCGCCGAAGAGGAATTCGGCGAGCGTCTTGGAGAGCTCGGTCTTACCGACACCGGACGGGCCGGCGAAGATGAACGAGCCACCGGGGCGCTTCGGGTCCTTCAGACCCGCTCGCGTACGGCGAATGGCCTGCGAGAGCGCCTTGATGGCGTCCTTCTGACCGATGACGCGCTTGTGGAGCTCGTCCTCCATGCGCAGCAGGCGGGAGGACTCCTCCTCGGTGAGCTTGAAGACGGGAATGCCGGTCGCCGTGGCGAGGACCTCGGCGATGAGCTCGCCGTCGACCTCGGCGACGACGTCCATGTCGCCGGCCTTCCATTCCTTCTCGCGCTTGGCCTTCGCGGCGAGCAGCTGCTTCTCCTTGTCGCGGAGAGAGGCCGCCTTCTCGAAGTCCTGGGAGTCGATCGCCGACTCCTTGTCACGGCGCACGCCCGCGATCTTCTCGTCGAACTCGCGGAGGTCCGGCGGCGCGGTCATCCGGCGGATGCGCATCCGGGAACCGGCCTCGTCGATCAGGTCGATCGCCTTGTCCGGCAGGAAGCGGTCCGAGATGTACCGGTCGGCCAGCGTCGCGGCCTGGACGAGTGCCTCGTCCGTGATGGAGACCCGGTGGTGGGCCTCGTACCGGTCGCGCAGACCCTTGAGGATCTCGATGGTGTGCGGCAGCGACGGCTCCGCGACCTGGATGGGCTGGAAGCGGCGCTCGAGGGCCGCGTCCTTCTCCAGGTGCTTGCGGTACTCGTCCAGCGTGGTGGCGCCGATGGTCTGCAGCTCGCCTCGCGCCAGCATCGGCTTGAGGATCGAGGCGGCGTCGATCGCGCCCTCGGCGGCACCCGCACCCACGAGGGTGTGGAGCTCGTCGATGAACAGGATGATGTCGCCGCGGGTGCGGATCTCCTTGAGGACCTTCTTCAGACGCTCCTCGAAGTCACCGCGGTACCGGGAGCCCGCGACCAGCGCGCCCAGGTCCAGGGTGTAGAGGTGCTTGTCCTTGAGGGTCTCGGGCACCTCGCCCTTGACGATGGCCTGCGCCAGGCCCTCGACGACCGCCGTCTTGCCGACGCCGGGCTCGCCGATGAGCACGGGGTTGTTCTTCGTACGGCGGGACAGCACCTGCATGACCCGCTCGATCTCCTTCTCGCGCCCGATGACCGGGTCGAGCTTGGACTCACGAGCGGCCTGGGTGAGATTCCGGCCGAACTGGTCCAGGACGAGCGAGGTCGAGGGGGTGCCCTCGGCCGGGCCGCCTGCCGTGGCGGCTTCCTTGCCCTGGTATCCGGAGAGCAGCTGGATGACCTGCTGCCGCACCCGGTTGAGATCGGCGCCCAGCTTCACGAGGACCTGGGCTGCGACGCCCTCGCCCTCGCGGATCAGGCCGAGCAGGATGTGCTCGGTGCCGATGTAGTTGTGGCCCAGCTGAAGAGCCTCGCGGAGCGACAGCTCCAGGACCTTCTTGGCACGGGGAGTGAAGGGGATGTGCCCGGACGGGGCCTGCTGGCCCTGGCCGATGATCTCCTCCACCTGCTGGCGGACCGCCTCGAGCGAAATCCCGAGGCTCTCCAGGGCCTTAGCGGCGACACCCTCACCCTCGTGGATAAGGCCCAGGAGGATGTGCTCGGTGCCGATGTAGTTGTGGTTGAGCATCCGGGCTTCTTCCTGAGCCAGGACGACAACCCGCCGCGCGCGGTCGGTGAACCTCTCGAACATCGTTAATCGCTCCTCAGAGCGGTCAGGCAGTAAGGGGTCGGTCCCCTCCCTGTCCTTCCGCAGCTTAGTCCCGCAAGCGGGGACCGCTCATTCCAACTGCCGACACCCGTAAGTGGCCTCCTGACCCCTGAACGCCGACAACTGCTCCAACCCGATGGTGCGAGACGATGTTCCCGCAGGCCAGGCAGATACCCTCACCTTGACTACGCCGATGGCGAACGTGAGACGGCCTGACGAGCGTGTCGCCCCTCCCCACTAGGAATGTCTTACCCGCAAGCACTGACACTCCATGCGGCGCGCACCGATTCCCTCAGCTACGGGCGAACAACCTTGCGCGCCCGAGTGCGCCCGGACGCCCCCGATCCCGCCACCGGATGCATTCGCACGCACACTCTGCGTAACTCCCGGGCCGTCCCGGGAGTTCCCGGGGTATGGCCCTCACTGTCCCGCTCCCCCGCACGCCCGCCGACGACGGCCGCGCCCAGTGGTACGAGACCGAACTCGGCTGGGCCGCGGCGGGCTGTTTCCCCGTGCAGCTGCTCACCGGGCTCCGCTTCGACGTGCTGGAACTGCCGGCCGACGCCGGGGCGGCAGTCCTGCGCCGCACGGACCTGACGAGCCCTGTCGCCCTGATGGGGCACAGGATGCGCCTGCTGGTGGCAGCGGGGAGCGCGGACGAGGTGCCCGGACTGCTCGACTGGCTGGGATGGGGCGGAATCGCCCTGGACCTCACGGCCGCCGGCACGGGAGGACGGATGACCGCCCCGCCGCCGCCCGGTTGGCCCGGCTCGCGGGGGGCCGCCGTGTGGCTGCGGCCCCCCGTGCCCGGGCGCGAGGTGGAACCGACACTTCCGGCACTGGCGCCCTTCGGACGCAGCACGGGAACCGGCCGGGGCTCCAGCCCCGATCTCGTACGGCTCCTGGACACGATGGCGACGCAGTGCCACCGGGCCCGATTGCTGCGCAGGAATACGCAGCGGGTGAATGCAGGGCCGTTTACTCAGCCGTTGGCCTTCTCGTAGGCATCGCGGACCGTGGCGGGCACCCGGCCGCGGTCGTTGACCTCGTAGCCGTTCGCCTTGGCCCAGGCCCGGATTTCCGCCGTGTCCTTGTTGCCGCTCGCGGCCGCACGGCCCTTGCCCCGCGTGGAAGCGGCGCGACCGCCGGTACGCCGGCCGTTCTTCGCGTAGGGCTCCAGCAGGCCGCGGAGCTTGTCCGCATTGGCGGTGGTGAGGTCGATCTCGTAGGTCTTGCCGTCCAGCGCAAACGTCACGGTCTCGTCCGCCTCGCCGCCGTCGAGGTCGTCGACAAGAAGGACCTGAACCTTCTGTGCCACCGGATTTCCTTTCATCGAAAAATGCAGTACGCGGAAAGGAAACCGCTTTTCCTTGGAAAACACAAACCCTTGGCAGAGGTTCAGAACCTCGAGAACGCGGGAAACGTGCGCGATTCGGACATAGGGTTCCGGCTCTTCCCGGTGATCACAGGTGCAGAAGCATCCGGCTGTTGCCCAAGGTGTTCGGCTTCACTCGTTCGAGCCCGAGGAACTCGGCGACACCCTCGTCATAGGAACGCAGCAGCTCGGCGTAGACATCTCCGTCGACCGGAGTCTCACCGATCTCCACGAAGCCGTGCTTGCCGAAGAAGTCCACTTCGAAGGTGAGACAGAAAACCCGTCGCACCCCCAGCCAGCGCGCCGTGTCCAACAGCTTGTCGAGCACGAGATGCCCGATGCCGGCGCCCTTGTGTGCGGGGTCCACCGCGAGAGTGCGGACTTCCGCGAGGTCTTCCCACATCACATGGAGCGCGCCACAGCCGACGACGGTGCCGTCCTCGTCGTGTTCGGCGACCCAGAACTCCTGGATGGCTTCGTAAAGAGTGACCGTCGCTTTGTCGAGGAGGATGCCTTCACTCACGTACGGATCGACGAGACGGCGGACCTCGGGCACATCGGACGTCCTGGCCCGCCGGACGGTGATGGCATTTGCTGGGGCATAAGGCATGTCATGACGCTATCGCCCCTCGGAGGTACCGCCGTCGGCGACCTCGTCGCCCTGAACGATCCGGACGGCGGCTTGCAGGGAGTCCCGCTGCTCGGGCGACATCATGCCGAAGAAGGCGACAAGTGCGGCCGCGGGGTTGTCGCTCTTCGACCACGCCTCGTTCATCAGGGCGGCGGAGTAGGCGGCTCTGGTCGAGACCGCCGTATATCGATAGGCCCGGCCCTCGACTTCCCTCCGGACCCAGCCCTTCTGATGGAGATTGTCCATTACCGTCATGACGGTCGTGTAGGCGATGGACCGTTCCTGCTGAAGGTCTTCCAGGACTTCCCGGACGGTGACCGGCCGGTTCCATTGCCAGACGCGTGACATGACGGCGTCTTCCAGGTCTCCCAATTGGCGGGGCACATCGCCACCATAGTGGGAGAAGCAGGAATGAGCGGTAATGACGTACAAAAAGGACGTACGGCTGGAGCTCTGCCGTACGTCCTGGTCGCGCGGGTGCGCGGGTGCCGCGTCGGGCTGGTCAGGCGTCTCCGCCGGCCTGTCGGGTGGACTCCGCGCGGGCGATCGCGGCGTCCACGATCGCGTCCTCCTTGGCCTTGTTCGGGCCGCCCTGGCTCTTGACTATCGTCACGACCAGGACGGTGAAGAAGACGGCCATCACCACGGGGGGCAGAAGCGCGGATACGTAGTCCATGTCTCCCAGAGTAGCCAAGGGCTGTCCCGCCATCCCCAGCGGGCGCACGACGACGGCTACGGCACCTCGCCGCCCTGCCGGAACGCCGAATACGCCCGGGGGAGGACGACCGGGACAGCGCTCAGCCGGCCGCGAGCTGCTCCGGCGGGGGCATCGGCCGGCGGCGCGGCGGAAACACCTCGGACGGCTTGGGCACCGGGCGCTCCCCCGGCTCGGGCTTGCTGGGCTGCGGCTTCCTCGGCTCCGGCCGTGGCTGCTGCTTCGCGTCCCCCGAGGCACGGCCGCCGGGGAGGGCGAGCAGACGGGTACGCGGCGCGGGGGTGCTTCGTCCCGCCAGCCTGGCCCGTACGGACTGCTCGGCGAGCGCCTGACAGCGGTGCAGCACGGCCACGCCGACCGGGTTGCCGCGCAGGGTGCGCAGGGCGGCGAGGTCCTCGGGACGCGGGTCGTAGCCGGTGGCCAGAGCGTCCTGGAGAAGTTCCAGATAGCTCGCCGCGGTGCCGGGGAGCGCGGAGCGGTACCGGCCGAGGTCGGCGAGGAGGAAGGCGCGCAGCCGGCCTGCCTCGCGGGATGCCTCGTCCACCGAGTCGGCCAGACGCAGGCAGTCCTGGACGTCCTCGTCGGGGAGGGGGACGGGATGGAGGGCAACGGCGAGGGCGCGTCGGAGCACACGCAGCTCGTCTGCGCTGAAGGCCATGCCGCCGCGGGAACCGTATGGCGTGGGCATGTACCGACGATACGTGCGAAATCGCTCAAATCGGTTTATTCACCCAACCCGGGCGTGCCCCTGTTGATTCTGCGGGTGCGCCCGTGCTGCTGCGTCCGGGTGTGGGTGGGTGCGGCCCTGTTGTCTCTACGGCTGCTCCCGCGGGTGGGTGGGTGCGGGGGCCGGGTTCGTCGGAGGGGGTGTCCGGACTGCTTTCTCACCGCGCTTCGCGCGAGTTGCTGAAGCTTTGACGTCCGGACACCCCCCTCCTGCGCCCCCGGGCCCCCCCCGCCCTCCCGCGACCCCCC
>NZ_JBEOSJ010000041.1:0-38134 GCF_040302905.1 Streptomyces sp. NPDC096193
GGCCCCTCCCCCGGCGAACAGCGCGATGGCGGACGCACTGCGGCGTGCGGGTCTCACGGACCCGGGCCCTGGAGGCCCCAGCAGGGTCCCAGCGCCCACCGGCCCTGTACGGCGCTGCACGAGCCCGTACGGGGCCTGCGGGCGGCCTGCCGGGGTGTGGGGCGGCGGGTTCGGGAAACGCGCGCCTCAGCGGGCCTGCGCGGCAAGCTCCTTGGCCGCTTCCGTTAGATCCTTCGCCGTGTCGATCGCCCGCCAGTACGCGCCGTTTGGCAGCGGGAACCCGGCCAGACGCCTTTCCCGCGCCAGACCCGGGAACGTGGTCCGCTCATGGTCGCCGCGGTCCGGCAGAAGCTCCGTGAACGCCGAGGAGAACACGTACACACCGGCGTTGATCAGATACGGCGACGGCGGAGACTCGATGAAGTCGGTGATGTGACCGAACGCGTCGGTCTCGACAGCGCCCCACGGAATCCGGGGGCGGGCCAGCGCGAGCGTCGCGAAAGCGTCCCGCTCGGTGTGGAAGGCCGCCATCTCCCGCAGCGAGAAACGGGTCCAGATGTCACCGTTCGTCGCGTACCAGGGCTCGCCGGGGGCCGGGAGATGCCCGGCCGCGTACTTCAGACCGCCGCCGCGGCCCAGGGGTTCGCTCTCCACGACCGTCGTCACCCGCAGCGGCAGGTCCGCGCCCTCCAGCCACTCCTGGAGAACCTCGGCGAGATGACCGCAGGAGACGACGGCGTCCGTCACGCCCTCCGCGGCCAGCCAGGCAAGCTGATGGCCGATGATCGGGGTCCCGGTGCCCGGGATCTCGACCATCGGCTTGGGGCGGTCGTCGGTGTACGGGCGCAGCCGCGAGCCCTGGCCGCCGGCCAGGACCACGGCCTGCGTCGGATACGTAGGCGTTTGCATGCCGTGAACGATATGCGGCGCAGGTGAAGGAAAGCGGCGCGGGCCGCGGCCGGCCGGTCAGCTCCCCTGCGTCTGCTGGGCGACGCCGGTGGCGAAGGAGGTGTCGCAGACGGGCTGGGAGTAGGTCTGGGCACGGGTCGGCCCGAACCGGTCCACGGCCGCGCGGCCGAGAGCCTTCGCGATCGACATGCAGTGCTTGGCGAGGGACGGACGCTCCTCCACCTCCCGCTGGAGGTGGGTCAGGGCGACACCGGGATCCTTCTCCTGGAGCTCGGCGAGGAGCCGGTCACGGAGAACATCCTGGGGCGCGCGTGACTTGGCGCGTACGGAGACGTTTTGGGAAGAGGCGGTGAGCATCTGCGACTCGCCCGACTGCCCGGCCCACGGCACGCTGGTGACCGCGAGGGTTCCGGAGAGCACCAGGACGACGGGCAGAACGAGAGCGAGAGTGCGGCCGATTCGGCGTGCTGTGTGGGTCACGCGAGCGAGCGTAGCGGTCAGTGATGATTTGGCGACATTTAGTCACTCGCGCGGGGGATGGTTCGAGGAAGCTTTTCGAATCGGGTGTTGACGAGCTTTGGTGAAATGCCCGATGTGTTGGCTTATTTGTCGACATGCAAAAACGGCCCCGCAGGAACTGCGGGGCCGTTTCAGCGAGTTGCGCGCACCGCCGGAGCGGTCAGTTGCTCAGCCGCTCGCCCGACGAGGTCGCGAAGACGTGGATCTCACCCGGACGCGGCACGACGTGCAGCTCCGCGCCCTTCTCCGGCACGGCACGACCGCCCACGCGGACCACGAGGTCCTTGTGCTCACCGCCGACCCGGGCGGAGCCGTAGACGTAACCGTCGGCGCCCAGCTCCTCCACGACGTTCACGGAGACCGCGAGGCCCGCGGGCGCGTCCTCGGTGTCCTTCGACAGCGACTTCGCCGCAGCGCCGTTGTGCTCGACGACATCGAAGTGCTCCGGGCGGACACCGACGGTCACCGTCGTGTCGCCGCGGTCCGCGGCGGCGGTCAGCGCCTCACGCGAGACCGGGACGACGCTGTTGCCGAACTTCACACCGCCGTCGGTGATCGGAACCTCGATGAGGTTCATCGCCGGCGAGCCGATGAAGCCGGCGACGAAGAGGTTCGCCGGCCGGTCGTACATGTTGCGCGGCGAGTCGACCTGCTGGAGCAGACCGTCCTTGAGGACCGCCACCCGGTCGCCCATCGTCATGGCCTCGACCTGGTCGTGCGTGACGTACACGGTCGTGATGCCCAGACGGCGCTGCAGGCTCGCGATCTGCGTACGCGTCGACACACGGAGCTTGGCGTCGAGGTTCGACAGCGGCTCGTCCATGAGGAAGACCTGCGGCTCCCGCACGATGGCACGCCCCATCGCCACACGCTGGCGCTGACCACCCGAGAGCGCCTTCGGCTTGCGGTCCAGGTACTCGCTGAGGTCGAGGATCTTCGCGGCTTCCTCGACCTTCTGGCGGATGGTGGCCTTGTTGACGCCGGCGATCTTGAGCGCGAAGCCCATGTTGTCGGCGACGGTCATGTGCGGGTACAGCGCGTAGTTCTGGAACACCATGGCGATGTCCCGGTCCTTGGGCGGCAGGTGCGTGACGTCGCGGTCACCGATCCGGATGGAACCGGCGTTGACGTCCTCGAGCCCGGCGAGCATGCGCAGGGAGGTGGACTTGCCGCAGCCGGAGGGACCGACGAGGACGAGGAACTCGCCGTCCTGGGTCTCGATCTCGAGCTGATCGACGGCGGGCTTCTCGGTACCCGGGTAGATCCGGGTCGCCTTGTCGAACGTGACAGTGGCCATGGTGGGGCTGCTCCTTCACCGGCAGGAACGTGCCGGACGATCCGTTGTAAGGGAGTGGTGTAGTCCAGCTGATGGGACTTGCCGTGACGCTACCTGGCGATGTGGGTTCTGTCAGTAGAGGAGGGGGAGGGAATATTCGGGGCGATGGGGGCAGGTGGCAGAGCGGCGCGCTTCTGGTGGTGCCTGCGGCGGTCGGTGCTTCGGTCGTGGGTGTCGACCAGCACACGCGAAAGCCCCAAGGGCCTCCTTCGATCCGATCTTCGGAGCGCCGGGGCTCGCCCGCGGGCGACGGGTGCACGAGGGGGTCAGGAAGGCTGAATCTTCTTGGCTGAGGGGATCCGGCGCTGTGTAGAGTGGTGACGCCTCAGCGCGGCTCCGAGCACGCGCGATGCCTCCTTAGCTCAGCTGGCCAGAGCGCCGCACTTGTAATGCGTAGGTCGTCGGTTCGAATCCGACAGGGGGCTCGGTCACAACAGTGTCCCGGATCACATCGATCCGGGACACTGTTGTTTTCGGGCGCTTCTGCGGCCGGGCACGGCCCCCGTGGGGAGGGGGCCGGGGATGAGTCGGCGCTCCAGTGGGTTGATCGGGGGCCGGGGGCGCCGGACGGGTCGGTGCGCGCGGTGCCGGGGGCCGCGGGGGACAAGGCGGCGGTCCAGGTGGCGTTCGACGCGCTGCCCGCGGGCGCGGACCGTCTGGTGATCGCGGCGGCCGTCGACTCCGAGGTGAACCCGGCAGCGGATCTGACTGGTTTCACGGAAGCGGGAATCACTCTTCGGGGTGCCGAGTCGGACCGACTCGACGTGTCGGACGGGCGTGCCGGGGAGACGGCGCTGGTGCTCGGATCGTTCCGCCGCCGTGGGAACCGGTGACGGGGAGTTCGTGGTGGGCGGGAAGGGCTACCGCGGTGGTCTGGAGGCATGGGTGCGGGAGTTCGGCTCGAGGTCGACTGGGGCCCCCGGACTCCGCCCCGCGGTGACCGGGCCGCGGGGCGCCGTGCGGGCCGGGCTTCAGCCGGCGTGGGCCGGGGAGTCAGCCGCGCCCCGAGACCCTGTCCGCCAGCGTCGCCACCTTGTCCGTCCGCGTCGTGCGGCCCGTCGATTCGCGGCGGTCCGCGCCGCGGTAGGCCGCGTACATCGCCTGGACTCCCAGCCAGCGCAGCGGCTCCGGTTCCCATTTGCGGACCTTGTGGCCGACCCAGGGAAGCGTCGTGAGGTCCGTGGGGCCGGACTGGCCCGAGTCCTGTTGGATCAGGTCGCGCAGGGTGCGGGCCGCGAGGTTGGTGGTGGCGACGCCCGAACCGACGTAGCCGCCCGCCCAGCCGAGGCCGGTGGAGCGGTCGAGGGTGACGGTGGCGCACCAGTCGCGGGGGACGCCGAGGACGCCCGACCAGGCGTGGTCGATGCGGACGCCCGCCGTGGTGGGGAAGAAGCGGACGAGGATGTCGCGCAGGGCCTGGATCGTGGCGGGCTGGGTGCGGCCGTCGTTGTCGGTGCGGGAGCCGTAGCGGTAGGGGACGCCGCGGCCGCCGAGGGCGATGCGGTTGTCCGCGGTGCGCTGGGCGTACATGTAGGCGTGGGCCATGTCGCCGAGGGCTTCGCGGCCGTCCCAGCCGATGGTGTCCCAGACGGACTGGGGGAGCGGCTCCGTGGCGATCATGGAGGAGTTCATCGGGAGCCAGGCGCGGCGCTGGCCCTTGAGGCCGGCGGTGAAGCCTTCCGTGCAGCGCAGGATGTAGGGGGCGCGGACGGTGCCGTAGGGCGTGACGGCGTGTTTGGGCCTGATCTCGGTGACGGGTGTGGACTCGTGGATGGTGACGCCGAGTGCCGCGACGGTGTCGGCGAGGCCTTTGACGAGTTTGACGGGGTGGAGCCGGGCGCCGTGCGGTGTCCAGCTGGAGGCGACGGCTCCGGCGACGCGGACGCGGTCGGCGGTCTCGCGGGCGCCGAGGAGTGTGCGGTCCTTTTCGCCGAAGGCGATCTCGACGGCGTGGAAGGTCTTGAGGCGTTCGAGCTGGGCGGGGGTGTAGGCGACTTCGAGGACGCCGCCCTGGTGGATGTCGGCGTCGATGTTCTCTTCGGCGGCGGTGCGGACGACTTCGTCGACGGTGTCGTTCATGGCCTGCTGGAGGCGTACGGCCGCGTCGTGGCCGTGGAGGCGGGCGTAGCGGCCGCGGCCGGCGATGCCGTTGTAGAGCCAGCCGCCGTTGCGTCCGGAGGCGCCGTAGCCGCAGAACTTGGCTTCGAGGACGGTGATGTTGAGGAAGGGGACGGCCTTCTTGAGGTAGTAGGCCGTCCACAGGCCGGTGTAGCCGCCGCCGACGATGCAGATGTCGGCGGTGGTGTCGCCGGGCAGGGGTTCCCGCGGTACGGGGAGGCCTTCCTGCGCGTACCAGAACGAGATGCCGCCGTTGACGGTGCTGGTGCTCATGTTGTCCCTGCTCCGGCGAGTGTGCCTGTGTTGTGCGGGGAGGCTACCGGCCGGCCGGTGAGGCGGTGCCCTGGGGCCCGGGGTAATTGCCGGGTGGGGGCGGGTGGGGTGTCCGTAGGATCCCGTCATGATCGAGGTTCCGGAGGAGCTGGCGGCGACGCAGTACAGGTACGGCGGCGAGGCCGGGCGGGCCTTCGTCGAGGCTCTGCCGGGGCGGGCGGCGGAGTTCCTGGCGCGGTGGGAGCTGACGCGGTTGGGTCCTGCGATGCACGGCTGGTGTGCTCTGGTGCTGCCGGTGGTGCGGGCGGACGGTTCGCGGGCCGTGCTGAAGCTTCAGGCGCTCGACGAGGAGAGTGTGGGGGAGCCGCTCGCGTTGCGGGTGTGGGACGGGGCCGGGGCGGTGCGGCTGCTGGACGATGATCCGGCGACGGGGACGATGCTGCTGGAGCGGCTCGGGGGTGCGGCGGGGGCGGGGGATGGGGCCGGTCCGTGGGTGCATCTGTCGGCCGTAAAGGATGCGCGGGAGGCGGTGCGGATTCTGGCGGAGCTGCTCGCGCGGCTGACGTCGGTGGCGGCCCCGCCGGGGTTGCGGCGGCTCGGGGACATCGTGGAGCGGATGCTGGCCGGTGTGCCGGATGCGTCGGGGTTGCTGGGGGACGAGGGGGAGCGCCGGCTGCTGGCGGACTGTGCGGCGGCGGTGCGTGAGGTGGCGGGTGAGCCGGGGGACCGGCTGCTGCACTGGGACCTGCACTACGACAACATCATGGCGGGGGCGCGGGAGCCGTGGCTGGCCATCGACCCGAAGCCGCTGGCGGGGGATCCGGGGTTCGATCTGATGCCGGCGCTCGACAACCGTTTCGATCCGGCGGAGACGTTGTGGCGTTTCGATCTGCTGACGGAGGCGCTGGGTCTGGATCGGGAGCGGGCGAAGGCGTGGACGCTGGGGCGGGTGTTGCAGAACAGCCTGTGGGATCTGGAGGACGGGGAGGAAGGGCTCCAGGAGTCGCAGGTGTCCATCGCGCGGGCGCTGCTGGGGCGTTGAGGCCGGCCGCCGGGGGCTGTGGGTCGCGTCGGGACGCCGGGTGACGGGGACGCGGGTGACAGGGTGCGCGGTCGCGCCGGAATCGGCTGGCGCGGCCCGCGGTCGGGCGTGCACGCTGATCACATGATTCGTGAAGCCACACCCGCCGATGTGCCCGAGATCCTTGCCATGATCCGTGAGCTGGCGGAGTACGAGAAGGCCCCGCAGGAGGCGCGGGCGACGCCGGAGCAGCTGCACGCGGCGTTGTTCGGCGAGCGCCCGGGGGCGTATGCGCACATCGCGGAGACGGATGACGGCGAGGTGGTGGGGTTCGCGCTGTGGTTCCTCAACTTCTCGACGTGGACCGGGGTGCAGGGGCTGTATCTGGAGGATCTGTTCGTCCGTCCGGACCGGCGCGGTGGCGGGTACGGGAAGGCGTTGCTGACGGAGCTGGCGCGGATCTGTGTGGAGCGGGGGTACGAGCGCTTCGAGTGGTCGGTGCTGGATTGGAACGCCCCGTCGATCAGCTTCTACGAGGCGCTCGGTGCGAGGCCGCAGGACGAGTGGACGGTGTACCGGCTGACGGGCGAGGCGCTGAAGTCGCTGGGTTCGTAAAGCAGTTGGAGCGGCGGCTTACGGCTTGTCGTCCGGGGTGCGCCGCGGGCGGGGTTCGAGGACGACCTTGCCGATGGTGCCGCGGGTCTCCAGCGCGCGGTGGGCCTCGGCCGCCCGGTCGAGCGGGAAGCGGTGCACGGCGGGCCGGAGTCGTCCTGCGGCGGCTTCGGCCAGTGAGCGGGTTTCGAGGATGCGGATGTCGCCGCCGGCCTTCTCCAGCATGACGGGGCCGAGGACGCCTTCGGAGGTGATGCCGCGTTCGGCGAGTTCCTCGTCGGTGAAGGTCAGCGGGCCGCCGTCGGAGATGCCCTGGCTGGACCAGCCGAAGACGATGTGGTGGCCGCCCTTGCCGAGGAGGTCGACGGCGGCGCGGGCGGCGTCGCCGCCGACGGAGTCGTAGACGACGGTGGCGCGGCGGTCCCCGAGGTGTTCGCGGACGAGAGCGGGCCAGTCGGGCCGGGTGTAGTCGACGGCGAGGTCGGCGCCGTTGGCGGTGACGCGGGAGACCTTGGCGGGGCCGCCGGCGAGTCCGATGACATGGGCGCCGGCGTTCTTGGCGTACTGGACGAGCAGGGTGCCGATGCCGCCGGCGGCTGCGGGGACGATCACGATGTCGTCGGGGCCGAGGTCGGTGAACTGGAGGATACCGAGCGCGGTGCGTCCGGTTCCGATCATGGCGACGGCTTCGGCGGGGTCGAGGGTGTCGGGGATCTCGTGGAGCCGGGCGGTGTCGGTGACGGTGAGTTCGGCGTAGCCGCCCACGGAGCTTCGTGCGGGAGGTGCCCCCTGGACCATGCCGAGGTGGGTGACGACGCGTCTGCCGAGCCAGGTCGGGTCGGTGCCCTCGCCGAGTGCGTCGACGACGCCGGCGACTTCGCGGCCCGGGATGCTGGGGAGTTCGGCGGCGGCGGGGTGGGGGCCGAGGGAGCCTTCGCGCAGGGCGGCGTCGAGGAGGTGCACTCCGGCCGCGGCGACGGCGATGCGGACCTGGCCGGGCCCGGGTACGGGGTCGTCGGTCTCCTCGTAGCGGAGGTTCTCGGGCGGTCCGAAGGTGTGAAGGCGGACGGCGTGCATGGCGGGCTCCCCTGTGTCGCGTGCCTGGGCGGGTCGTGTGCGGACCCGGGCCGCGCAGGCCCGGATCCGTTCGTGGACCCCACCCTCCGACCTCAAGTCCGCTTGAGGTCAAGTGACTCCGTGGTGCGCTTGGTGGCGAGGAGGGCGAGGGAGGCGGCTTCGAGCCCGCTGTTGAACGACACCTCGGAGAGCAGTCCGGGTGCGGCGATCTGGTCGCCCGCCAGATAGATGCCGTTGCCGCGGTCGATTCTCGGCCGGTCGCGCCAGGTGGTTCCGGGCAGGTCGACGGCGCCGGTACGGCCGTTGGCGAGTCCGTCGCGCCGCCACTGGGTCCGTGCGCGCCAGCCGGGAAAGCCCAGGTCGAGGAGGGTTTCGGCGTGGGCGATGCCGTCGGCTTCGGAACGGTCGGGCGCGATGGGCAGTTGGCCTTGGATGAGGGACTGCCCGGCGGGGGCGAGGGTGCGGTCCGAGGCGGTGAAGCGTTCCAGCCAGCCGGGGGCGTCGAGGTCGGAGACGACGAACGGGTCGCCTCTGCGGGCGCGCAGCGCGAGGTCGACCAGGACGGTTCGGCCGCCGGGTCCCTCCAGGGTGCTGTCGCCGAGGAGGCGGCGGGCCGCGTCGAGCGAGGTCGCGACGATCACCGGGCCCCTGCGTTCGGGGAGGGCGTCGACGCGGGAGGTGGTCTCGATGCGTACGCCGAGGTCCCAGGCGCGTGCGGCCATGCGCTCGATGAGCTGCCCCCAGCCCCCGCGCGGGTAGTGGGCTTCGGGCGGCAGGGAGGTGGACCGTCGCAGCCGTTCCTGGACGAAGGCGGCGGAGAGTGATCCGGGGTCGTGGTGGAAGAGGGCGACGCCCATACAGTGCGCGGCGGCGCGGGCGCCCTCCTCGCCGACCCGGCTGCTCGCCCAGGTGAGGAAGTCGCTGTCCACCGGGGCCTGTTCGGGCTTGGTCAGGGCCAGTCGCAGGAGGGTGAGGGGCGGGGTTCGGCGCAGGACGCCGCCGCGGCGGAAGCGGAGCCGGGCACCTTCGCGCAGCGGCGGGGAGGCCACCGGCCCGAGGAGGCCGCGTTGCTGGAGCCAGGTCCAGTGGGGGCCGCGGCGGTAGAGGGCGTGAGGTCCGTCGTTGGTCCGGTAGGGGCCTTCGGCGGTGCGAGCGCGGCCGCCGAGGGTGTGATGGGCCTCGTACAGGGACACTCTGGCGCCGGACTCGGCGGCGGCGATGGCCGCGGTGAGCCCGGCGAAGCCGCCGCCGATGACGGTGATCTCGTGCATGGCTGTCCTTCCCGTGGAGTGTTCTCGGGAAGGGGACGGATCGGGAGGGCCGATGTGTGACATCGGGGGCGGGTCCCGGTACGGGAGTGGGGGTGCGGGGAGGGTCAGGTGCGCGGGAAGCGGGCCTGGAGGTCCCAGATCACGGGGTTGTCCGCGAGGCCTTCGTGCATGTCGGCGAGGTCGGCGATCAGGTCGTGGAGGAAGTCGCGGGCCTCACGGCGCAGCTCGCTGTGGCCGAAGGTGAGGGGAGGCTCGTCGCGGGGCATCCAGTCGGCCTCGACGTCGACCCAGCCGAAGCGCCGGTGGAAGAGCATGCGGTCGGCGGATTCGGTGAAGTCGAGTTCGGCGTGCTGGGGTTTGGCGGCGCGGCTGCCGAGGGGGTCGCGGTCGATGCGCTCGACGATGTCGCACAGCGCCCAGGCGAAGTCGAGTACGGGCACCCATCCCCAGGCTGTGGACAGCTCGCGGTCCTCTTTGGTGTCGGCGAGGTAGACGTCGCCGCTGAAGAGGTCGTGGCGCAGGGCCTGGACGTCCGCGCGGCGGTAGTCGGTCTGCGGGGGGTCCGGGAACCGCCGGGAGAGGGAGTAGCCGATGTCGAGCACGGCTCGATGGTGTCACGGCGGCGGGGTAAGCGGTTCCGCGCGGCCCGGGCCGGCGGTGCGGGCAGCCCGCGGCCGGAGTGGGACCGCGGTGGGTGGCCGTGGGTGGGACCGCGGTGGGCGGCCGCGGATGGGACCGCGGCGTGCGGCAGGAGTGGGTTCGCGGTGGACCGCGGTGGGCGGCCGCGGATGGGACCGCGGCGTGCGGCAGGAGTGGGTTCGCGGTGGGACCGCGGTGCGGTGGCCGGCGCGGAGCCGCGGTAGGTCAGCCGGTACGGCCGTGGGTGGACCGCGGGCCCGTGATGCCCGGCCCGTCCGACGGCTTACGGCAGCAGGCGCTGTTCCTTGGCCACGGCGACCGCCCCCGCCCGGGTGTCCACGTCGAGTTTGGCGTAGACACGGCCCAGGTGGGTCTTCACGGTCGCTTCGCTGATGAACAGCGCGCGGGCGATGTCGCGGTTGCCGAGCCCGCGTGCCAGCTGCCCGAGGATGTCCCGCTCGCGGTCGGTCAGCGTGGGCCGGCCGGTGCCGCGCATGCGGTCCGGGTGTCGGCGTGGCCGGCGCACCGAGCGGCGACCTGGACGAGCAGTTCGCTGCGGCGGGCGTGGCGGCGCTCGGCCGCTGACAAACGCGGCGAACGCGGCGAGCGCGACGAGCGCGGCCGGTTGGAGCGGGCGCCGCGCCTGCGGGTCGACGTCCCGCCAAGCTGCGTGCGCCGCAACGGAGTTGACGGGACATGCCGCGCGACTGCTGGTGATCGGTACATGTCCCGTGCCTAGGATCGGGACATGTACCGAAGACGTCCCTTTCCGATCGCGATGTCCGTAGCCGCGACGCTGCTGCTCACCGGCTGCCCGGGTCCGCACGGCGGCGGACATCCGGAGGTGCACGGCAAGCCGGGTGCGGTCGGAGCGGGTGATCCGCTGTTCCCGAAGCTGGGCAACGGCGGCTACGACGTCGGTCATTACGGTCTGACGCTCGACTACGACCCGGCGACGGGCCGTCTCGTGGGCACCGCTGACATCTTCGCGACGGCGACGCAGGACCTCAGCGCCTTCAACCTCGACCTGCATGGGCTGACCGTCGACAGTGTCACGCTCGAATCCGGCAGGGCGACGGTCGACCGCGCGGGCGACGAGGTGACGGTGCACCTGGACAAGGCCGTGGCCGAGCGGGGCCGGATGCGGGCGACCGTGCGCTACTCCGGAACCCCCCGGACCCTCGTCGACGTCGACGGCGCCGAGGAGGGCTGGCTGCGGAGCGCGGACGGCGCTCTGGCGGTCGGTGAGCCGGCGGGCTCGATGGCGTGGTTCCCGGGCAACCACCACCCGAGCGACAAGGCCACGTACGACATCAAGGTCACTGTGCCGAAGGGACTCCAGGGCATCTCCAACGGCGTGCTGCACGACCAGTACTCCACGGGTGACAGGACCACGTTCTACTGGAAGTCCGAGTACGCGATGCCGTCGTACGTGGCGACGGTCGCGATCGGCCACTACGACATGACGTCCTCCGCGCTGCCCCGCACCGGCCAGCCCGTCATCACTGCGGTCGACCCGGCGGTGGCGGAGAGGACCGAGGACCTGCTCGCCCAACTCCCGACGATGATGAACTGGTCGGCGAAGAAGTTCGGCCGGTACCCCTTCGGGGCGTTCGGTGTGATCGTCGTCCCCGACGGCGAGGTGGACTATGCCCTGGAGACGCAGACCCGGCCTGTCTTCCCGGTGAGCGAGTTCAACGAGGAGACCCTCGTCCACGAGATCGCCCACCAGTGGTACGGCAACTCCGTGACACCGAAGACGTGGAAGGACATGTGGCTCAACGAGGGCTTCGCGACCTACGCGCAGTGGCTCTGGGACGAGGACAACAACGGCGTACCGGCGCGGGAGAGCTTCGAGGAGGCCTTCGCCGACGACGCCAACTGGGCGTTCCCCGCAGCCGATCCGCCGAGCGCGGCGGACATCTCCGAGGACCCGGTGTACTGGCGGGGCGCGATGGTCCTGCACAAGGTCCGCGAGGCGGTGGGCGATCCGGTGTTCTTCAGGATCCTGCCGCTGTGGGCGCAGACGCGGATGTACGGCAACGCGTCGACCGCCGACTTCACGTCGTACGTGGAGAAGATGTCGGGCAAGGACCTGGACGCGGTGTGGGACACGTGGCTGTACGGCGAGGAGAAGCCGGACGCTCCGTGACGGCGGGTCGGGTGAGCCGAACGCCGAACGTCCGGTCTCTGACCTCCGGGCTGTGAACCCCCGGCTGTGAACCCCCGGCTCTGAACCCCTGGGCTCTGTACCCCTGGGCTCTGAACCCCTGGGCTCTGTATGGCGGTCCGAACGTCCGTCCTCTGCACGGCGGCTCCGTACGACGGAAGCCCGCGGCCGGTGCGGCCGCGGGCTTCCCCGCCGAAGCGGACGTCAGACGTCGACGCCGAGCGTCAGAGGTTGACGCCGAAGTCGCGGGCGATGCCCTCCAGGCCCGAGGCGTACCCCTGGCCGACCGCGCGGAACTTCCACTCCGCGCCGTTGCGGTACAGCTCGCCGAAGACCATCGCGGTCTCGGTGGCCGCGTCCTCGCTCAGGTCGTAGCGCGCGAGCTCCGCGCCGCCGGCCTGGTTGACGATACGGATGTAGGCGTTGCGCACCTGGCCGAAGTTCTGGCTGCGGGTGACGGCGTCGTAGATGGAGACCGGGAAGACGATCTTGTCGACGTCGGCCGGCAGGCCCGCGAGGTTGACGTTGATCTGCTCGTCGTCACCGCCGCCCTCGCCCGTGCGGTTGTCGCCGGTGTGGACGATGGTCTGGTCCGGCGTCGCCTTGTTGTTGAAGAAGACGAAGTGGGCGTCGGAGGCCACCTTGCCGCCGGGGTTGACGCCGATCGCCGAGGCGTCGAGGTCGAAGTCGGTGCCGGTGGTGGTGCGGACGTCCCAGCCGAGGCCGACCGTGACGGCGGTCAGGCCCGGTGCCTCCTTGGTGAGCGAGACGTTGCCGCCCTTGGACAGGCTTACTGCCATTGGGATGTCCCCTTCGTGTTCGAGTGTGCGGGCTTCGAGCCCTCCCGAAGCTACCGTCACCCGTCATAACGCGGGCAGGGGACCGGGAGGTTCCATGCGAAGAGGTTCCCGCGGATTCCGTACGAAAGCGGTGGGTCCGGTTCGATGGGTTCCGCCGCGTTTGGGCCGGGTTCTGTCGGATTCGCCACCGTGCCCCAACCGATTCGGCCGGACCGCGTCGAAAACGGGGTGACGCGAACCGCGCGGGCACGCGACCATGGACACATGTCCGGGCCCTACATCATCCGCGGTTCGGTCTCCCTGCCGGAGGCCGAGCTCATCTGGCGTTTCTCCCGGTCGTCCGGGCCCGGCGGCCAGCATGTCAACACCAGTGACTCGCAGGTCGAGCTCCGCTTCGACCTGGCGAACACGAACGCGCTGCCGCAGGTCTGGAAGGACCGCGCGCTGGAGCGGCTCGCGGGACGGCTGGTCGGCGGTGTGATCGCGGTGCGCGCGTCCGAGCACCGCTCGCAATGGCGCAACCGGGAGACGGCGGCGGTCCGGCTGGCGGCACTGCTCGCCGAGGCGACGGCGCCGCCGCCGAAGCCGCGGCGAGCGACGAGGATTCCGCGCGGGATCAACGAGCGCCGGCTGCGGGAGAAGAAGCAGCGCGCGGAGACGAAGCGGGGCCGCGCGGGACGGGACTGGTAGTTCCGGGGCTGCGCCCAGGGCCCCGCGGCCCCGGCTGCCGGTCGCGCCGGGGTGCCGCTGTTGTCCTGGGTCGCCGGACGCGCTTCATGTGCGGCCGCCCGTACTCACGTGCCCGAGCGGCCGGCGTACGGGACGTGGCCTGGTCCCAAGAGTGTCATCCGTCAGTTCAACTGGCGGTACCTGCCCCGGAAATACGTCAGCGGGCCGCCCTCCCCGCTCGGCAGGTTCGCCTCCAGGACCCGGGCGATCACCAGGGTGTGGTCGCCCGCCACCACCCGCTGTTCCGTGCGGCACTCCAGCGTCGCCAGCGCGCCGCCGACCAGCAGCGCACCGCTCACCTCGCCCCGGACGTATGGGATGTCCTCGAACAGCAGCCGGTCGCTGATCCGCCCCTTCATCGCGAAACGGCCCGCGATGTGACGCTGGCTCTCGGACAGCACAGAGACCCCCCACAGCGGCTGCTCCGCCAACAGGTCGTCCATCCGGGAGCCGTTGCGCAGGCTCACCATCACCAGCGGGGGTTCCAGCGACACCGACATGAACGCGGTCGCGGTCATGCCGACGTCCTCACCGCGCGGGCCGTCGTCGGCGTCGTACGCGGTCACCAGCACCACACCCGCGGCCAGCCGGGACATGGCTGCGCGGAAATCCTCGTTCGTCACCCCCTCAGGATGGGGGATGACGGCGGGCGCGGTGGCAGGGGTCGTCGGAAGCACACCGGGAACGCTAACCTCGGCCGTCCCGGGCCCGCATCGGGCCTGGGGACCAGGCAGGACCTAGGTCCAGCGGCCGGGATTTGCGTTCCGGGAAGACCGGAAAAGTCCAAGCGCACATCCACCCCCCACCGCAACCCCTGGTCATTTGATGTGACTTGAGTCACAGAGTGCACTATTTGTTGACCCTGTGTACCGAGTGGACAGCTCGCTGTGATTCAGTGGCCGTGATACCGCAACGAGAAGGCCGATCAGAACCCTGGAGTTTGCTGTCGAGGTCTCGGGGAGAGCGAGCATGGAGACCGAGTCGGAGCCCTACGTCCGTCTTGCGACCCTGCGGCAGCTGCACAAGGTGGTCGCCGACCTCAACACGGCCCGCAGTCTGGCCGACACCCTGCAGACCGTCGCCGACGGGATCGTGGCGGGACTCGGTTACGAGCTGGCGTGTGTGAACCTCGTACGCCCCGACGGTGATCTCGTGGTCGCCGCGTTCGCCGGCAGCGCCGCCGCCGAGGCCCTGATCACCGGCCGGGTCGGCTCGCGGCCCTCGTGGGAGCGCCGGCTGTCCATGGGCGAGGCCTGGGGCGAGCTGCGGTTCATCCCGCACACCGAGGGCTGGGTGCTCATCGAGGACGACGTGCCGCAGTGGCACACCGAAGGTCCCGATCCCCGCTTCGAGGACGAGTGGCACCCCCAGGACCGGCTCTACGCGCCGATGTACGCGTCGGGAGGCGGTCGCGAACTCCTCGGAGTCATCTCGGTCGACCGGCCGCGCAACGGCCGGCGTCCCGGCCCGTGGGGCCAGGAAGCCCTCCAGATGTACGCGTCCCAGGCGGCGATTGCGATCAGCAACGCCCGGCTGCGAGCAAACATGCAGCGGGCGCTGGTCCGCCTCGAACGCGAGCAGCAGGCGCTGCGCGCGAGCGAGGAGTCCTTTCGCCAGGCGTTCGAGTACGCGCCCAGCGGCATGGCGATCGCGGAGATGGGCGGCGACCAGCACGGCAGGCTGCTGCGCACCAACGACGCGCTGTGCCGGCTGCTGGGGCGGCCCGCGTCGGCGATGCGGCGCTACTCCTTCGCCGACCTGGTGCATCCCGAGGACGTCGGCACGCTGCTGCGGACCTCCGCCGAGGGCGGGCGGGCCGAGCTGCGGCTCGGGCGGCGGGACGGTTCGTACGTCTGGGTCTCGCTGCGGAACTCCGTGGTCGCCGACACCGCCGACGGGCCGCGTTTTCTGCTCACGCACGTCGAGGACATCGAGGACCGCAAGCGGCACGAGCTCCAGCTCGCGCACCGGGCCTCGCACGACGCGCTGACCGGGCTGCCCAACAGCGCCGAGCTGCGGGCCCGGCTCAGCTCCCGGCTGTGCGAGCGGCCGCACGGGGCGCGGGAGGCGGCGATCGAGGCGCTGGACGCGGCGTACGACTCCGACACGATCTTCAACACCGAGGGCTTCGACTTCGGGCCGGTGGGTGTCCCGTACGACCACCATGTGCACACCATCGCGCCGGACAGTGAGATCGACGACGGCACGAAGGGGCTCGCGGTTCTCTTCTGCGACCTGGACGGTTTCAAGTCCATCAATGACCGGTTCGGGCACCAGACCGGCGACGCGGTGCTGGTGGAGGTCGCGCGCCGGCTGACGACGGGTGTGCGCGAGGGGGACACCGTCGCGCGGCTCGGGGGTGACGAATTCGTCGTCCTCGCCGACGGCCTGGGGGCGGCGGACGCCGCTGACCTGGCTGTTCGCCTGCGGAACGCCATCATCCTGCCGATTCGGGTCGACGGCCGGGGTGTGCGGGTCGGGGCGAGCTTCGGCATCGGCTGGGCGAGCTGCGGGATGTCCGTGGACGAGGTCCTGCAGTCCGCCGACCAGCGGATGTACGTCGAAAAGCGGTCCCGGGCGAAGGTGCACCGCCGCGCGGGCTGAGGGTGATCGGGCGCGCCGGCGGAGGATGAGCGGGCGGGCCGGATGAGGCGAGGGCCACCGATGTGGTTACTCCGAACCGGGTAGGCTCGCCCGCGTCGGCGCTGTGCTGACGAGATGGTGAGGAGTGACTAGGGATGACGGCCGCGAACAACGGCGCGAGCACGCCCGAGGACGACGATCCGTTCGGCTACCTCTACGAGGACGGCCGGGCAGCGGGCGCGACACCGCCTGGACAGGGCCGCGGTTACGGCTACCCGGGTCCGGCGGCGCAGCCCGGTGTCCCCAGAACCTCATACAACCAGGTGCGGACGGTCGGCGAGCGCCAGTACGGCCAGCAGGTCCCGCAGCAGCAGACGTATGCGCAGCAGGGCCAGCCGACGGCGCAGTACGCGGCCCCGGAGACCTACCCCGGCGGCGCGCCCACCCGCCAGACCCCGCTCCCGGGCACCCCGAGCCACAGCGGAGGCCACAGCGGAGGCCACGGCGGCGGCCGCAGCGGCGGCCCGAACACCAAGGGCCTGCTGATCGGCGCGATCGCGGTGGTGGCGGTCGTGGTGATCGGCATCGCGGCGGCGCTGATGTCGGGCGGCGGCGAGGACGACAAGGCGAACGGCTCGGGCAAGCCGGGCGGTGACTCGACGGTGGCGGAGTCGGTGGAGCCGAGCGGTGAGCCCTCCGCGTCGGAGCCGGCGGTGGAGCTGCCGAAGCAGGACGCCGGCACGCTTCAGCTCGGCCCGCCGGCGGCGCTGGCGAAGGACGTCAAGGGCGCCAAGGGCGCGGGCGGCGCGTATGTGTCGTTCAACGGCGTGGGCGGTTCGGCGACCTGGTCGGTGGAGGTGCCGGAGGCCGGCGCCTACACGCTGTTCATCACGTACGGCGTGCCCGGCAAGGACGCGAAGACGACGCTGACGGTGAACACGGAGACGCCGCGTTCGGTGAACATGGCGAACTTCGCGAAGGCGGCGGAGGGTGACTGGGAGAAGGGCTGGACCCGCACCTACGCCTATGTGAACCTCGCCAAGGGGAAGAACGACCTGAAGATCTCCTGCGAGCAGGGCGATCAGTGCGAGGCCTTCCTCGACCAGCTCTACCTGAAGAAGGGCCAGGCCAACTAGGCCCACGCAGCGGAAGAGGGGGCGCCCGGTCCGACCGGGCGCCCCCTCTGCGTTGACCGTGTCACACGGGGCGGACGAAGCCCGGCCCGGCTGTCACAGCAGCGCCAGGAACCCCGCCACCGTCGCCGACATCGCCTCGCGTGCCGGCTTCAGATACAACCTCGGGTCCACCGTCTTCGCGTCCGCGTCCAGGAACGCACGCACCGCTCCCGTGAACGCCGTGTTCAGGGCCGTGCCGACGTTGATCTTGACCATGCCCGCTGCCACCGCCGCGCGGATCTCCTCGTCCGGGACGCCCGACGAGCCGTGCAGGACCAGGGGGACCGGGACCGCCTCGCGCAGGGCGGCGATCAGGGCGTGGTCGAGTGCCGCCGTGCGCTGTGTCATCGCGTGGCTGGAGCCGACCGCCACGGCCAGTGCGTCCACTCCCGTCGCCGTGACGTAGGCCGCCGCCTCCTCGGGGTCGGTCCGGACACCGGGGGCGTGGGCGTCAAGGGGGGCCTCGCCCTCCTTGCCGCCGATCTTGCCCAGTTCCGCCTCGATCCACAGGCCCCGTTCGTGGGCCCAGCGCACCGCGTCCTCGGTGGCCTCGATGTTCCGCCCGTGGGCGAGCCGTGAGGCGTCGTACATCACCGAGCTGAAGCCCTCGTCCGCCGCCGACCGCAGCAGCGCGCCGGAGACGACATGGTCGAGGTGGAGCGAGAGCGGGGCGGAGGAGGCGCGGGCGACGGCTGCCGTGGCGGCGGCGATCGTGGAGAGGGTGCCGCCGTGGAACTTCACCGCGTTCTCGGAGATCTGGAGGATCGCTGGCGCTCCCGCCGTCTCCGCCCCGGCCGCGATCGCCTCGGCGTGCTCCAGCGTGATGACGTTGAAGGCGGCGATCCCGCGGCCTTCGGCCGCCGCGGCCGAGACCAGGTCACCGGTGTTGACGAGGGGCATGGTGCGTCTCACTTCCCGGGCGCCTGGCCCGATTGTCCGGGCCGCTGCCCTGGTGGTGGCTCACGCCGCGGTCGCGTGTTCGGTCACGGTGACGCGCGGCAGCAGTTCCTGGTACGCGGCGGGGTCGAACTCGCCTGCCGCCGGGGCCAGTACGGTCGCCGCCGACAGGGCGACCGCGCGCGCCAGCCGGTCCGGCCAGGGCAGCCCTTCCACGAGTCCCGCGAGCAGGGCCGCGACCACCGAGTCCCCGGCGCCCGTGGGGTTGCCCTGCACGGGCGCCGGCGGAGTGGCCTGCCATATGCCGTCCGGCGTGGCCGCGAGCAGGCCGTCGGGGCCCAGGGAGGCGACGACGGCGTGGGCTCCGCGGCGGCGGGCGTCACGCGCGGCGCGCAGCGGCTCGCGGGAGCCGGTGAGGCGGGCGAGTTCGTCGGCGTTCGGCTTGGCGAGGTCGGGGCGGGCGGCGATGCCGCGGCGCAGGGGTTCGCCGCTGGTGTCGAGGAGGGTGGGGACGCCCGCGGTACGTGCTCTGCGGACGAGGTCGGCGTAAGCGCCGACGTGGATGCCGGGCGGCAGGCTGCCGCACAGCGCGACCGCGTCGGCGTCCCGCAGGAGGGTCTCGTAGGCGGCGAGAAAGGCGGTCCACTCCATGGGCGTGACCGTGGGGCCCGCCTCGTTGAGCTGTGTGGTGTCGCCGGTCGTGGCGTCGACGACGGCGACCGTGCGGCGGGTGCTGCCCTCGATGGGCACGAGCGCGTCGCGCGGTGGCAGCGGGGCGAGCAGTTCGCGCAGGACGGTGCCGACCGATCCGCCGGCGAAGCCGGTGACCACGCTCTCGTGGCCGAGCGCGGCGAGCACCCGGGCCACGTTGAGCCCCTTGCCGCCGGGGCGTTCGCCGACCCGGTCGACGCGGTGGGTGGTGTGCGGGGTGAGGGCGTCGACCGTGTAGGTGATGTCGAGCGCGGTGTTGAGCGTGACCGTCAGGATCACCCGGTGACACCCCCTCGGAACGCGTGCGCCGTGTCCGTACGGGTTCTGATCATGCCAAACGCAGGGCGGCCGGCCCAGTCTCCCGGCCAACCGTCTTGCCATGTTCCGTGCCGAAATGCCACTACATGGGGTCAATCACCCATTCGCCCTTGCGCATCACGCCGACCAGCGTGAAGTTCTCGTCCAGCACCACGAGGTCCGCGTCCTTGCCCGGTTCCAGCGAGCCGATCGTGTCGTCCATGCCGAGCAGCTTCGCGGGGTTGGCCGAGATCGCCCGGACGATGTCCTCCACCGGCAGCCGGTCCACGATCGCCGCGCGCCGGAACGCCGTGTCCAGGGTGAGCGTGGAGCCGGCGATCGAGCCGCCGTCGACGAGACGGGCCACTCCGTCGGTGACGTCGACCGCGAGCGGGCCGAGTTGGTAGCGGCCGTCACCGAAGCCCGCGGCGTCCATCGCGTCGGTGATGAAGGCGACGCGGTGCGCGCCGGCGCGGTGGAAGGCGAGTTCGAGGGCGGCGGGGTGCAGATGCGTGCCGTCGTTGATCAGCTCGACGGTGACCCGCTCGTCCTCCAGCAGCGCGGCGATCGGTCCGGGCGCGCGGTGGCCGAGTGGGGGCATCGCATTGAACAGGTGGGTCGCCACGGTCGCGCCCGCATCGATGGCCTCGACGGTCTGCTCGTAGGTGGCGTCGGTGTGGCCGATCGCGGCGATCACACCGTGGTCGGCGAGCAGGCGTACGGAGTCGATGCCGCCGGGCAGTTCGGTGGCCAGCGTCATCATGCGGGCGGTGCCGCGGGCCGCGTCGACGAGCTTGCGCACCTCGGCCGGGTCCGGGTGGCGCAGCAGTTCCTCGCTGTGTGCGCCCTTGCGGCACGGCGAGATGAACGGTCCTTCGAAGTGGATGCCCGCGAGGTCGCCCTGCTCGACGAGTTCGGACAGGAACCCGGCGCGGCGGGCGAGGAAGTCCATCTCGCCGGTGACGGTGGAGGCGACGAGCGTCGTCGTACCGTGCTCGCGGTGGGTTTGCACGCCGCGCAGGACGTCCTCGGCGCTGCCGCTCGTGAAGGACGCACCGCCGCCGCCGTGGTTGTGGATGTCGACGAAGCCGGGGACGACCCAGTGGCCGGACAGATCGCGCACGGGCGCGCTGTCGGGTGACGCGGCCACGATTTTCGTGCCCTCGACGGAGATCCGCCCGCCGTCGACGGTCCCCGTCGGCAGGACCACCCGGGCGCCGGTCAGAACGGTGCTGTCGGCGCGTACGGCGCTTGCGGCCATTAGGCGGTTACCTCCGAGTCGGTGGCGAGCAGATCCCAGGCGAGCAGTCCCGCGCCCAGGCATCCGGCGGTGTCCCCGAGGGCTGCGGGGACGATGGCGGGCAGCTTCTGGAAGGTGACGCGCTTCTCGACCGCTGCTCGCAGCGGTGTGAACAAGGTTTCCCCCGCCTCCGCGAGACCGCCACCGATGATCAGGGTGCGGGGGTCCAGGAGGGTGAGCGCGGTGACGAGGCCGGCGGCCAGGGCGTCGACCGCGTCGGCCCATACGGCGGCGGCCTTCGGGTCGCCGGACTCGACGGCCTTGGCGCAGTCCGCGGCGTCGGCGTCCGGGTCACCGCTCGCCGCCGCCCAGGCGCGGGTGACTGCCGCGGCGGAGGCGAGGGTCTCCAGGCAGCCGCGCTGGCCGCAGCCGCAGTCGGGGCCGTCGGGGCGTACGACGACGTGGCCGATCTCGCCGGCATATCCGTGGGCGCCCGCCTCGATCGTCCCGGCGATGCCGATGGCGCCGGCGATGCCGGTGCCGAGGGGGACGAAGAAGAACCGGTCGGCGCCTTTGCCTGCGCCGATGCGGCCTTCGGCGAGTCCGCCGGTGCGGACGTCATGGCCGAGGGCGACGGGCACGCCGTCCAGCCGCTCGCTGAGCAGGTCGCGCATGGGGACATCGCGCCAGCCGAGGTTCGCGGAGTAGACGGCGATGCCGCGTTCCGCGTCGATGATGCCGGGCACGGCGACACCCGCGGCGACGGCGCTCTCACCGAGGTGTTCGCCGCCGTACGCGCGCAGTTCGACGGCGAAGTCGAGGATGGACCGGACGACCGCGTCGGGTCCGCGCTCGCGCCCGGTGGCGCGGCGGGCCTCGTGCAGGAGCGTCCCGTCCGCCCCGACGAGGGCGGCCTTCATGCCGGTGCCGCCCACATCGAGGGCGATGACGTGTCTCACGGAGACAGTCTGGCGCGAGAGTGGCACAAAGGTCTAGTCCACTGCGTCCGATTGTTGCGTGAGCGTACAAACTCCCGGGGTGCGGACTCGTGTCCGCGTCCCCGGAACCGTCCCCGGCCGGGCACCCCGGTTCAGCAGATCTGGTTCAGGTGAGGATCACGCTGCGCGTCAGGTTCCTCGGCCGGTCCGGGTCGAAGCCCTTGGACTCCGCCAGGATCACCGCGAGGCGCTGCGCGCGGATCAGGTCCGCCAGCGGGTCCGCGCCCTGGTTCGCGACCAGCGTGCCGCCCACCCGCGAGACATCCACCGACAGGCCGTCCGGAAGCGGGCCGAACACCCAGGTCACCCGGCCCGGACCGGTGATCGAGATCGGCCCGTGGCGGTACTCCATCGCCGGATACGCCTCCGTCCAGGCGCCCGCGGCCTCCCGCATCTTCAGCCCCGCCTCCAGGGCGAGGCCGTAGGTCCAGCCGCGGCCGAGGAACGTCCACTGCTCCGCGCCGAGGACCGCCTCCGGCAGCGGTTCGGTGACCGCGAGTTCCGCGTCCACGGCCGCCTCGGCGACGCTCTTCACACCGGGGATGTCACCGAGGCCCGCCCGCAGGAACGCCAGGGCCGTCGTCGCGAACCGGGTCTGGACAACCGACTCCTCGTCCGCCCAGTCCAGCACCGCAACCGAGTCCGCGGCCGCCATCACCGGCGTCCCCGGGTCCGCGGTCAGCGCCAGCGTCGGCACCCTGCCCTTCAGCGCGGTCAGCAGCTCCAGGACCTCGGTCGTGGTGCCGGACCGGGTGATCGCGACCACCCGGTCGTAGGCCCGGCCGGCCGGGAACTCGGAGGAGGCGAACGCGTCGGTCTCGCCGAGACCCGCCGCCTCCCGCAGCGCCGCGTAGGCGATCGCCATGAACCAGGACGTCCCGCAGCCGGTCACGGCCACGCGCTCACCCGGCCGCGGAAAACCGTCGAAGGCGGCGGCGGCGTCGGCCGCCCGGCGCCAGCAGGTGGGCTGAGTGGCTGTCTCTGCTGCGGTACGGGACATGCGGCAAGGCTCCTAGCGCGTACGCGGGACGGGAAACCGGTATCGGCCTCGTGCTGCCGAAACGGCCTGGCAGGACGTGCTTAGCAGGCCGCGCCGGAAGCGGGCAATGCTGACCCTGAGTGGGACGGACGTTGCAGAAGTGATACCGCGTGGAGTAGACCTCTACCCTTCACATGGTGAAAAATCGTCGCTCATCTCGCGAGACGCCACGGGGGAGGTCGAGCGGGGCGGGCGGGGGACGGTCGGGGGACCAAATCCAACAAGCAGCAGAGGGTGGGGCAAGAGAGTTGTGCACCGGCATTTCTTGGGTCTGACAGCGGCGGTCGCCGCGCTCGGTATGACGGTCGCCCTCGCGGGCTGCGGCAGCTCCGGCGGTTCCTCGGACGTCACCCTCACCTTCGTGGCCGCGGACTACGACGTCGCGGGCGGGGAGAGCAGCAAGAAGTACTGGGCCGATGTCGCGGCCGCGTTCGAGGCAGAGAACCCCGGCATCAAGATCGACGTCCGGATCGAGTCCTGGAACGACGTCGACCGCAAGGTCGCCGAGATGGTCAAGGCCGACGAGGCCCCCGACATCGCGCAGATCGGCGCGTACGCCGACTACGCCGCGAAGGGCAAGCTCTACACCGCCGACCAGCTGCTCTCCATCCCCGTGCAGTCCAACTTCCTCGGCCCGCTCGTCGACGCCGGCGAGCAGAAGCGCGTGCAGTACGGCCTGCCCTTCGTCGCCTCCACCCGGCTCCTCTTCTACAACAAGAAGCTGTTCAAGGAAGCCGGGATCCAGGGCGAGCCGACGACCTGGGAGGAGCTGCGGGAGGACGCCGACAAGCTCGCCCGGAACACGGACGTCACGTACCCCTTCGCGCTGCCGCTCGGGCCCGAGGAGGCCCAGGCCGAGACCATGATGTGGCTGCTCAGCGGCGGTGACGGCTACGTCGACCCGGTCGGCAGATACGCGATCGACTCCACGCAGAACATAGCGACCCTCGAGTGGATGAAGACCAACCTCGTCGAGAAGGAGCTCACCGGCCCCGTCGCCCCCGGCAAGCTCAACCGCAAGGACGCCTTCGCCGCCTTCACCCGCGGCGAGGTCGGGATGCTCAACGGCCACCCCTCGCTGATGAAGGCCGCGGCCAAGGCCGGCATCGACATCGGCAAGGTGGCCATGCCCGGCCGCACCGGCAAGCCGAAGGCCGCGATGGGCGTCGCCGACTGGATCATGGGCTTCAAGCAGAACGGCCACAAGGCCGAGATCGGCAAGTTCCTGGACTTCGTCTTCGACGACAAGAACGTCCTCGACTTCGCCGGGCAGAACGATCTGCTGCCGGTGACGATCTCAGCCTCCGAGGCGATGCAGAAGGACCCGGAGCACCAGGACCTGAAGGAGTTCCTCCAGGAGCTGCCGACCTCGATCCTGCCGCCCGTCGGCAAGACCTCGTGGGCCGCCGTCAGCGAGAGTGTCAAGCAGAACATCGGCAAGGCGGTCGAACCCGGCGGCGACCCGCAGGCCGTGCTGCGCCAAATCTCCCAGAAGGCGGCCACCGCGGAGAAGTCCGAGTAGCGCGCTCCTGCGGCGCCGGTGCCGGAACAGCCTCCCGGGAACGCCGAGCGGGCCGCACCGCCGCACCGGGGGGACACTCCGCCGATATGTTGGACCGTATGACCGAGCACCAGGCGCTGTCCGACCGTGACCGGGCCGTCCTGGCCATGGAGCAGCGCTCCTGGCCGGGCCCCGGTGCGAAGGAGCGGGCCATCAGGGAGCAGCTCGGCATCTCCCCGGTGCGCTACTACCAGCTCCTCAACGCCCTCCTCGACGACGAGCGGGCCCTCGCCCACGACCCCGTCACGGTCAACCGGCTCCGCCGTGTCAGGGACGCCAAACGATCGCGCCGCTAGGGTCGTGGCATGGGCAGCTCTCCGTATGTGCATCCTCTGCCGTCACCGTCGACGCCGGCGGGCCGTGAAGGCCTGGCCGCGCTACTGGCCCGTCCCCGCAAGGCGGTCGTCGCCCTCGATTTCGACGGCACGCTCGCCGAGATCGTGCCGGATCCCGAGCAGGCCCGCGCGCACCCTGAGGCGGTGCCCGCGCTGGCTCAGCTCGCGCCGCGGGTCGGGTCCGTCGCCGTCATCACCGGCCGCCCGGCCGGGGTCGCGGTCCGCTACGGCGGCTTTGCCGGGGTACCGGGCCTGGACCATCTCGTCGTCCTCGGCCATTACGGTGCCGAGCGCTGGGACGCGGTCACCGGCACCGTGAACACCCCGGCCCCGCATCCGGGCGTCGCCGCCGCCCGCGCGGAACTGCCCGGCTTCCTCGACGACATCGGGGCCTGGAAGGGCACCTGGATCGAGGAGAAGGGGCAGGCGGTCGCGGTCCACACCCGCCGGGCCTCGGACCCGCAGGCCGCCTTCGAGGCGCTGCGCGATCCGCTGGCCGGGCTCGCGGCCCGTCACGGTCTGGTCCTGGAGCCGGGCCGCATGGTCCTGGAGCTGCGCCCGCCGGGCATCGACAAGGGCGTGGCCCTGGCGGAGTACGTGCGCGAGGTGGATGCCGAGGCCGTCCTGTACGCGGGCGACGACCTCGGCGATCTGCCGGCCTACGCGGCCGTGGAGAAGCTCCGCTCGGACGGCGTCCCCGGTCTGCTGGTGTGCTCCGGCACCGCGGTGCCGGAGCTGGCGGAGCGCGCCGATCTGGTGCTGCCGGGCCCGTCAGCCGTCGTGGCGTTCCTGGCCATGCTCGCGCAGCGCCTCTAGCTGGTCGAGGAACCACCGCTGCGGCGGCAGCGCCGTCGCAGCGGTGGCCAGCCGCTTGGTGTGCCGGGCGCGTTCGTCGTGCGGCATGGTCAGTGCCTCGTGGAGGGCGTCGGCGGTGCCGGTCACGTCGTACGGATTGACCGTGACCGCGTCGTCGCCGAGCTCCTCGTGCGCGCCCGCCTCCCGGGAGAGCACCAGCGCGCAGCCGTCGTCGGAGACCACCGGGATCTCCTTGGCGACGAGGTTCATGCCGTCCCGGATGGGGTTGACGAGCGCGACGTCGGCCAGCCGGTAGGCGGCCAGCGAGCGGGCGAAGTCGTCCTGGACATGGAGGACGACCGGGGTCCAGCCGTCCGTGCCGTACGCGGCGTTGATCTCGTCGGCGACCCGCTGGACCTCGGCGGTGTAGTCGCGGTACACCGCGAGGTCCTGCCGGGAGGGGTAGGCGAAGGCGACGTGGACGACGCGCCCGCGCCATTCGGGCCGGGTGTCGAGCAGATGCCGATAGGCGAGCAGCCCGCGGACGATGTTCTTGGACAGTTCGGTGCGGTCCACCCGCACGATCGTCTTCCGGTCCGGGCCGATCTGCTCGCGCAGGGTGGCCATGCGTTCGTCGACGTCGGCCTGGTGGGAGCGGGCCCGCAGGAAGTCCGCGTCGGCGCCGAGTCCGTGCACGGCCACCTCGGTGGTCCGCGCCGAATGCGGCCCGGTGCGGGCGTGCTCCACGTACCGCCGGGGACCGCCGCTCGGGACGTGCGCGGCCGCCTGCTCCAGCCGGTCGGCGCAGGACAGGAACGCGGTCGCCCACCGCGAGGTCAGGAACCCCAGCCGGTCGGCGCCGAGCATCCCCCACAGCAGCTGTTCGGCGATGTCGTCGGGCAGCATCCGGAAGTAGTCCACCGGCGCCCACGGGGTGTGGGAGAAGTGGCCGATGCGCAGGTCGGGGCGGAGTTCGCGGAGCATGCCGGGCACCAGCGCCAGGTGGTAGTCCTGCACCAGCACCGCGGCGCCCTCGCCCGCGTGCTCGGCCAGCGCCTCGGCGAAGGCCCGGTTGTAGCTCTCGTACGAGCCCCACTGGCGGCGGAACTCGGCGTCGAAGGCCGGCTCCAGAGGGGTCTGGTAGAGCATGTGGTGGACGAACCACAGCACCGAGTTCGCGATGCCGTTGTAGGCGTCGGCGTGGACGGCCTCGTCGATGTCGAGCATCAGGACCCCGTCCGCGCCCTCGCCGCGCCGGACCGCCTCGCGGTCGCCGTCGCCGAGTGCGGCGCACACCCACAGGGCGTCCGCCTCCGACCCGATGGCGGACAGTCCGGAGACCAGGCCGCCGCCGCCGCGTTTGGCGTCGAGGCTCCCGTCGTCCTTCAGGGTGTACGAGATGGGGCCGCGGTTCGACGCGACGAGGACCTGCGCAGCGGAATGCTCGGAGACCATGTGCCGAACCTAGCCCGTCCTGTAATCCCTCAAACGTGCGTACGCCCCGGCTGCGCTTGTCACTGGTTACGGCGTCCGCGGGTGGCGGCGACGGCGATGACACCGGCCGCGGTGAGGCTGAGGGCGAGGCCGCCCAGCAGCCACAGGCGTTCCGTGCTGTGCCCGCCGCCCCCTGCGACGGCGATCGTGGTGCCCGGCGGTGCCATGCCGACCGTGGTGGCGATGACGACGGCCAGCGTGCCGAGCATCGTGGTGAACCTGAGCGCGCCGCGTCGGGAGCCCGTGCTGCGCTGTGCGTCCGGAGACTGTGCATCCATAAGTACGATATTCATGCAAGATGTCCGGATGTCGTCGGTTATGCCGCGCGACGCGCCGCATACTCACCGATCTCGCGCATCGGCGGGCGCTCCTCGGTGTCCACCGCGTGCGTCCGCGGGACGAAACCGTCCGAGCCCCGCTCGAACTGCGTCAGCGAGGGCCGCACCAAGTGCCCGCGGGAGAGCCTCAGTTGCGCCGTGCGGTAGATCGCGGCCGCCATCCTGCCGAGCGCCTGTCCGTCCTGATGGCGGTGCCGGCGTTCTCCCACGTCCACCTGCGCCAGCGCGTCCAGGCCCACGGTGTGCAGCGCGTCGACGAGAAGCCCCAGTTCCACGCCGTATCCGACGGGGAAGGGCAGCCGCTCCAGCAGCGCGCGGCGGGCCGCGTACTCGCCGCCCAGCGGCTGGACGAACCCGGCCAGCTGTGGCCAGTGCAGATTGAGCAGCGGGCGTGCCACCAGCTCCGTCACCCGGCCGCCCTGACCCGCGACGTCGCCCAGCGGCCGGTCGTACATCGCCTTCACGAACTGCACGTCGGGCTCGGTCAGCAGCGGGCCGACGGCCCCGGACACGAAGTCGGCCGAGAACTCCCTGAGGTCCGCGTCCACGAAGCAGACGATGTCCCCCCGCGTCACCATCAGCGAGCGCCACAGCACCTCGCCCTTGCCGGGGACGGCCGGGATGTGGGGCAGGATCGCGTCCCGGTGGACCACCCGCGCGCCCGCGGCGGCGGCCACCTCCCCCGTACGGTCGGTGGATCCCGAGTCGATCACCACCAGGTCGTCGACGAGGGGGAGGGGGCCGGACATCAGCTCGCGCCGGATGACGGTGACGATCTGCCCGACCGTCGCCTCCTCGTTCAGGGCGGGGAGCACCACGCTGACCGTGGCGCCGTGCTTGGCCGTGACCAGCCGGTCCACCGGGCGGTCCGCCGCCGACCACGACCGCCGGGACAGCCAGCGCTCCACCTCTTCCAGCACAGGATCTCCATCTCGCGGATCGGACGACCGTCTCAACCGTCCGGGGTGTCGGTTACAGTCTTGAACAACGCGCGGGGCCGTCGCATGCCGGGGGCCCACGCCGACAATCGAATACCGCTCATCCAGAGGGGCAGAGGGATACGGCCCGTTGAAGCCCCGGCAACCCTCCAGCCGGTCTCCGTTGCGCGCCCGTCCACGAGACGTGGCAGCAACCCGCGAGGCTCCCGGCTAGGGAAGGTGCCAAGTCCGTCTCGTGACGAAATGCGTCACGAGGAAGATGAGGAGAAAGGGCCTCGCCACCATGGCTGTGCAGACTGTCGCCAGCACCACCCCCGTCGACCTGGGACCGGCCGCGGCGCTCTCGTGCCGCGAATGCGGGGAGCGTTTCGAACTCGGCCCGATCTTTGCCTGTGCCTCGTGTTTCGGGCCGCTGGAAGTCGCCTACGACCTTCCGAGCGGCGACCCCGAAGGCCTGCGGAAGCGGATCGAGGCGGGTCCGGACAACATCTGGCGGTACGCCCCGCTGCTGCCCGTGCCGGCCGATGTGGCCGGGAAGCCGAACATCAACCCCGGCTTCACCAAGCTCGTCAAGGCCGACAACCTCGCCCGTGAGCTGGGCGTGACCGGCGGTCTGCACATCAAGGACGACTCCGGCAACCCGACGCACTCCTTCAAGGACCGCGTCGTCGCGATCGCCGTCGAGGCCGCCCGTGCCTTCGGTTTCACCACGCTCTCCTGCTCCTCCACCGGCAACCTCGCGGGCGCGGTCGGCGCCGCCGCCGCGCGCGCCGGCTTCCGCTCCTGCGTGTTCATCCCGCACGACCTGGAGCAGGGCAAGGTCGTCATGGCCGCGGTGTACGGCGGCGAGCTGGTCGGTATCGAGGGCAACTACGACGACGTCAACCGCTTCTGCTCCGAACTCATCGGCGACCCGCTCGGTGAGGGCTGGGGCTTTGTCAACGTCAATCTTCGGCCGTATTACGGAGAGGGCTCCAAGACCCTCGCCTACGAGATCTGCGAACAGCTCGGCTGGAAGCTGCCGGACCAGATCGTCATCCCGATCGCCTCGGGCTCGCAGCTCACGAAGATCGACAAGGGTCTCCAGGAGCTGATCAGGCTCGGTCTGGTCGAGGACAGGCCCTACAAGATCTTCGGCGCCCAGGCCGAGGGCTGCTCGCCGGTGTCGACCGCCTTCAAGGCCGGGCACGACGTGGTCCGCCCGCAGAAGCCGAACACCATCGCCAAGTCGCTCGCGATCGGCAACCCCGCCGACGGCCCGTACGTCCTGGACATCGCGCGCCGCACGGGCGGTTTCGTGGAGGACGTCACCGACGAGCAGATCGTCGACGCGATCAAGCTGCTGGCCCGCACCGAGGGCATCTTCGCCGAGACGGCGGGTGGCGTGACCGTGGGTGTGACGCGGAAGCTGCTGGAGGCGGGCGTGCTCGACCCGGCGCTCACCACCGTCGTGCTCAACACCGGTGACGGTCTCAAGACCCTGGACGCGGTCGCCCCGACCACCGGCCCCAGCGCGATCATCCGCCCGAGCCTGGGCGCGTTCCGCGACGCCGGCCTGGCCGGCTGACACCCCCGAGACTCAAGGAAGGCACGCAGCATGAGCGTCAACGTCCGCATCCCCACCATCCTCCGCACGTACACGGGCGGCCAGGCCGAGGTCCCGGCGGAGGGCGCGACGCTCTCCGAGGTCATCGCCGACCTGGAGAAGAACCACACCGGTATCGCCGCCCGTGTCCTGGACGACCAGGGCAAGCTGCGCCGCTTCGTGAACGTCTACGTCAACGACGACGACGTCCGTTTCGAGCAGGGTCTGCAGACCGCCACGCCCGACGGCGTCGGCATTTCGATCATCCCCGCCGTCGCCGGCGGCTGATACGCACCGTCACCGCTGTTGCCCCCTCCGCGAGAGAAGCGGAGGGGGCAATTCTGCATGGTTGAGCGCGGTACAGTTGGGGAAGTCCCCGCCGCTGCCCGTGCCCGCCGCATATGAGAATGCGCCCTGGCGCGACAAGAAGCGGCCAATGTGGGCGAGCAAAATGCCTCTTAAGTGTCATTTGCCGGGCCCGAGTTGCCCTGGATCTTCTTGAATTAGCGTCAAAGGTCCGTTCCCGCGCGCCCAGATTTCTCGTCCGATTGACCTGTTGCAGAGGGCAGTTGGACAGATACATTCAGCCGCGGTCGACGCGTTCCGGCGCACATCCCGAGGGCCTCCTTCCACCTCTGGCGGAGGGAATTCTCGGCGGTGAGGTATGACCCGGGTCCGCGAAGTGCGGTCCTGTGCAAGGGCCAGTAATAGGGGAGTTAGGCATGGCTCAGGGCACCGTCAAGTGGTTCAACGCGGAGAAGGGGTACGGCTTCATCGCGGTCGACGGTGGTGCGGATGTTTTCGTCCACTACAGCGCGATCCAGATGGACGGCTACCGCACCCTGGAGGAGGGTCAGCGAGTCGAATTCGAGATCTCGCAGGGCCAGAAGGGTCCGCAGGCGGACATGGTCAAGCTCGCCGTCTGATCTCGGCGCGATCGGCCACCGACGCACTCACGCGGCACTCACGAGGGGCCCGCATCCCACCAGGGAGGCGGGCCCCTCGTGCGTGCCGTCCCGGATCTCCCGGAGCCGCGCGCTCCCGCCCGTCGCCCGACCGCCACGCCTCGCCGGGGCTTCTTCGAAGCCGCTTGCACTCGACGGGGTCGAGTGCTAATCATTGGCGTTAGCACTCTGCAGGTGAGAGTGACAACTTTGAGGATCGGGCCGGCGAGGTCCGAGGGTCGTCGGGGCAAGGAACCGCACGGCTCTCAGACCGTCCGTCGCGGGCGCCTGCGCGGTCCGGAAGCAATCCTCCCCCGTTAGCCCTGCGGGCGCGGGGGGACCCCCAAGTCCGGGAGGACCACTTCACATGGCCAAGATCATCGCGTTCGACGAGGAGGCACGGCGCGGTCTCGAGCGCGGGATGAACCAGCTCGCCGACGCCGTCAAGGTCACCCTTGGCCCCAAGGGTCGCAACGTCGTCCTCGAGAAGAAGTGGGGCGCCCCCACGATCACCAACGATGGTGTTTCCATCGCCAAGGAGATCGAGCTCGAGGACCCGTACGAGAAGATCGGCGCCGAGCTGGTCAAGGAAGTCGCCAAGAAGACGGACGACGTCGCCGGTGACGGTACGACCACCGCGACCGTCCTCGCCCAGGCGCTCGTCCGCGAGGGCCTGCGCAACGTGGCGGCCGGCGCCAACCCGATGGCCCTCAAGCGTGGCATCGAGCGTGCCGTCGAGGCCGTCTCCGGCGCCCTGCTGGAGCAGGCCAAGGACGTGGAGACCAAGGAGCAGATCGCTTCGACGGCCTCCATCTCCGCCGCCGACACCCAGATCGGCGAGCTCATCGCCGAGGCGATGGACAAGGTCGGCAAGGAAGGCGTCATCACCGTCGAGGAGTCCCAGACCTTCGGTCTGGAGCTGGAGCTCACCGAGGGTATGCGCTTCGACAAGGGCTACATCTCGGCGTACTTCGCCACCGACATGGAGCGTATGGAGGCGTCGCTCGACGACCCGTACATCCTGATCGTCAACTCCAAGATCGGCAACGTGAAGGACCTCCTTCCGCTGCTCGAGAAGGTCATGCAGTCCGGCAAGCCGCTGCTGATCATCGCGGAGGACGTCGAGGGCGAGGCCCTGTCCACCCTGGTCGTCAACAAGATCCGTGGCACGTTCAAGTCCGTCGCCGTCAAGGCCCCGGGCTTCGGCGACCGCCGCAAGGCGATGCTGAACGACATCGCCATCCTCACGGGCGGCACGGTCATCTCCGAGGAGGTCGGCCTCAAGCTCGAGAACGCCGGCCTGGACCTGCTGGGCCGCGCCCGCAAGGTCGTCATCACCAAGGACGAGACCACGATCGTCGACGGTGCCGGTGACAGCGACCAGGTCCAGGGTCGCGTCAACCAGATCCGTGCCGAGATCGAGAACAGCGACTCGGACTACGACCGCGAGAAGCTCCAGGAGCGCCTCGCGAAGCTGGCCGGCGGCGTGGCCGTCATCAAGGCCGGTGCCGCGACCGAGGTCGAGCTCAAGGAGCGCAAGCACCGCATCGAGGACGCGGTGCGCAACGCCAAGGCCGCCGTCGAGGAGGGCATCGTCGCCGGTGGTGGCGTGGCTCTGCTCCAGGCTTCCTCGGTCTTCGAGAAGCTCGAGCTCTCGGGCGACGAGGCGACCGGCGCCAACGCCGTGAAGCTCGCGCTGGAGGCCCCGCTCAAGCAGATCGCCGTCAACGGTGGTCTCGAGGGTGGCGTCATCGTCGAGAAGGTGCGCAACCTGCCCGTCGGCCACGGCCTGAACGCCGCGACCGGTGAGTACGTCGACATGATCGCCGAAGGCATCATCGACCCCGCCAAGGTGACCCGCTCTGCCCTGCAGAACGCGGCCTCCATCGCGGCGCTGTTCCTGACCACCGAGGCCGTCATCGCCGACAAGCCGGAGAAGGCCTCCGCGGCCGCTCCGGGCGGCATGCCGGGCGGTGACATGGACTTCTGATCGACCGACAGGTTGATCGACCGTCCTGACCGAGGGCGGCACCCCTACTCCCAGGGGGTGCCGCCCTCGGGCGTTCCCGGGCACGCCAAAACGCCGGGCGGCGCGGTGGGCCGTACGGCCGGGCCGGAGCGGAGGGCCCCATGACCCGGGTGGGGCAAACCCCCCTGGGAACAGGCCAGGAGGCACCGTGGGAGCCGGACGCCGGTTCCGCGAGGGTCATCACATGCGAATCCTCGGCAGTACGACGACATCCGGCTTCACCGCGGCGGCGCTCACCCTTCCGGTCCTGGCGACGACACTCCTCGCCCTCCCGGCGCCCGCGTCGGCCTCGACTCCCCGACCGGACCCGGCAGTCCGCTGGGAGAAATGCACCGGCACGGGACTCGACCCGCGCCAGGAGTGCGCGGACATCTCCGTGCCGCTCGACCACGCGCAGCCCCGCGGGCCGCAGATCACCCTCGGCGTCTCCCGCATCCGCAGCGAGAACCCCGACAGACGACGCGGCACCCTGCTCATCATCCCCGGAGGGCCCGGCGGCTCCGGCATCAACGACCCCTCGGGCAAGGGGAAGAAGCTGCCCCAGTCGGTGCGCGACGCCTACGACATCGTGGGCTTCGACCCGCGAGGCGTCGGCCGGAGCACACCGGTGAGCTGCGGTCTCACCCACGACGACCTCGCCCTGGTGAACGTCAGGGGATGGCCCGCCGCGGACGGCAGCATCGACAAGAACACCGCGACCGCCCGCCGCCTGGCCGACGCCTGCGCCACGAACGGGGGCGAGGTGATGCGCAGCATCAGCACCCGCAACGAGGCCAGGGACATCGACCGCATCCGGCAGGCACTCGGAGAGCGCAGACTGTCCGCCTGGGGCCTCTCCTACGGCACGTATGTGGGAGCCGTCTACGCCCAGATGTTCCCCCACCGCACCGACCGCTGGGTCCTGGACAGCAACGGCGACCCCGACCCGAAGCGGGTGGCACGCGGCTGGCTCGCCAACTACGAGATCGCCATCGAGGACGCCTTCCCCGACTTCGCCGCCTGGGCCGCGGACCCCGCCAACCCCGATCGACTCGCAACGACGCCCGCCGAGGTCCGGCCGATGTTCCTCGCGCTCGCCACCCGCCTCGACCACGCACCGATCCCATGGGCCGGCGCCAACCCGGCGGAACTCAACGGCAACGTCCTGCGGCAGACCCTGCTGGACAGCCTCTACTCCGTCACGCGATTCCCCGCGCTGGCCAAACTGATCGCCGCAGCCCGCGACGGCCGCGAACTGCCCGCCGCGAACACGCCCCCGGACACGGTCATGCAGAACTCGGTCGCCGTCACGGGCGCCACGATCTGCAACGACGTCGACGCGTGGCCGGCCACCGACCCGGCCCCCTACGCCCGCGACGTCGCCAGGAGCCGCGAGCAGTACCCCCTCACCGCGGGCATGCCCAGGAACATCTGGCTGTGCGCGTTCTGGCAGGACAAGCCGCGCGAGCGGCCCACCCGCATCACCCCGGACGGCGGCCCCTCGAACGTCCTCATGATCCAGACCCGGCGCGACCCCTCCACGCCGCTCGCGGGCGCGCTGAAGATGCGCGAGGCGTTCGGCGCGCGGGCCCGGATGGTCACGGTCGACACCGTCGGCCACGGCGCCTACGTCGCCAACGGCAACGCCTGCGGGGACGACGCCGTGACCACCTTCCTGCTCACCGGTGAACGCCCGGCCCGCGACAAGGCCTGCTAGTCGCGCTTCAGCCCGGCGACGAAGGCGGACCAGGCGGCGGCCCTGAACACGAGTTCGGGGCCGTCGTCGTGGTTCTTGGAGTCGCGTACGGGAACGACCCCGAGCATGCTGTCGGCGACTTCGAGGCAGTTGCCGCCACTGCCGTCGCTGTAAGTGGACTTGCGCCAGGTGGCCATCTCCAGGCAGTTGCTGCCGTCGCCGCCGCTGTAGCTGGACTTGTGCCAGACCGCTGCTGACAGGTCGAACTCTGGGTTGCTGATCCTCATGCCGCGTAATCCTCCGCCACTGACGAGATCAGGGCCAAGGAAGTTTCCGGCGACAGTGCGGTGGCCCCGACCAGATCGTAGGACAGTTCGTGGCGCGCGACCGTGTTCGGATCATCCAACAACTGGCCGGTTCCCAGACCGTATACGTAGGCGAGCGGGGGCGCGTCGGGGAAGGTCATGAGTTTGAGGCCGCCATCGGAGGCCGCATGCGCTCCCGCCGCGAACGGCATCACCTGCACGATGATCCGGTGCCGCCGCGCCAGCCCCGCCACATGCTCCAGCGCCTCCGCCATCACAGCCGCCCCGCCCACCTTCCTCCGTAACACCGCCTCGTCCAGAACCGCCCACAACTGAGGCCTTGTTGGATCGGCCAGAAGTCGCGCCCTGTCCAGCCGAGCCTCCATCAACTCGTCGATGACGTCCTCCGTGGCCGTCGGTTGGTACGCCCGGAACACCGCCCGCGCATACGCCTCCGTCTGGAGCAGCCCCGGCACGAGCAGGGGTGCGTACTCCCTGATCGTCGTCGCGGTCGCCTCCGCTTCCGCCGCCTCGGCGAAGTGGTCGGGGTAACGCGACTTGTTGGACACCTCGCAGTTGCGGGTGAAGAACCCGTTCGTCCCGAGGATCTCGTCTATCTGGTGCGCGTACTCGGGCAGCATCCGGCGCGTGCCCGCCTCCATCTGGCCGATGCACGAGCCGCTGACGAACAGCGGCCTTCCCAACTCGTCCTGGGTGAGGCCCGCTTGGTCGCGTGCGTGGCGCAGTTCGGCGCCGAGCAGGGCGCGGGGGGGACGAGGAGGGATCGAGATCCTTGGGTCCTGGCAAGGCAACTCCCTGGCTGACAGGTCGCGTTGTTGGGCCGCTGTCACTGTTCAGGCTAGCCAGTGACGGACACGCTGGGTGAGGAAAGCGAACACTGAGTGTGGAGGTGCCTGGTCATGGTGGTGCGTTCGGCGGAGCGGCTGCGAGCCGCCGAGGAGGTGGTGGCCCAGTTGCGGCAGGGTCTCGACGTGGTGTCGGTGACGCTGCCGTCGCTGCGGGTCGATCTGGTGTCGCTGGCGAGCTCGGCGCCGTATCCCCTGGTGGAGCTGGGGCGTTGCAATCTGGACACCGCGCTGCGGCTGGCGGCGGTGCTTCAGGGGCTGGAGAAGTGAGCGGGCAGGTGCCGCAGGCGGGCACGTTCGCGGTCGATGCCCGGGACGGGCGCGTGGGGCTGGTCATGGGGCGCGTCGGCACCTGTGTGCAGCTGCGGCCCGTGGGCGGCGGGCGGGAGTGGGACTGTCCGCCGGAGGACGTACGGCCGGCGGCACCCGCCGAGGTGCTGAGAGCGCGGGTGCGGCAGCTCAACGCGGAGGGCCGGCTGCCGTGAACGGGTGGTGAGGGCGGCGCAGGGGTTCTCATGCTTCTCTCACCGCGCACTTAACCGGCCATCACGCCACCCGCCTAGCTTCCAGCCATGTTCTTCACCTATCTCCGGCGCGAACTGCGCCGCCGCAGAAAAGCGGCGCTCGTCGTCGCTTCGGGACTCGCCCTCGGAATCGCGCTGGTCATCGTGGTCAACTCGGTGTCGTCCGGGATGAATCGTGCCCAGGACAAGGTCCTGGAATCGCTGTACGGACTGGGCACGGACATGACCGTCACCAAGGCCGCCGCGCCGCCCGGGGAGGGTGAGACGACGCGACGCCCCCGGTTCGAGTTCGACGCGCAGGACAACGACGACACCGCCGAACAGGCGCGGGACCTGGTGATGGTCCAGGGCTTCGAGACGCTCGCCTCGTCGGCCGTCGCGCAGGTCGGCAAGCAGGACGGCGTGGGCGACGCCGTGGGTGGCCTCAGCGTGCGGGTCATGAAGGTCAACGGACAGTTCAAGCGAGGGGAGGCGGCGGCGCAGCCCGGGCAGGGCAAACCGGGAGGCGACACCGGCGGTGGCGGCGGGAAAGTGCAGGGCGGCGGCGCTGCCTTCGACATCGACTCCTACAGCGCGTACGGAACGGACGTCACCCAGCAGGACCTCGGCCCGCTGACGTCGTCGAAGATCACCTCCGGACGTACGTTCAAGGCGACCGAGACCGACGCCGAGGTCGTCGTGCTCGACAGCGCGTACGCCAAGGAGAAGAGCCTCGGCGTCGGCAAGACGCTCACCATCGCGAAGACTCCGTACCAGGTCATCGGGATCGCGACGGCCGACAGCGGGGACGCCGCGGCCCAGGTGTATCTGCCGCTCGCCCAGGCGCAGTCGCTCGCCGGTGCCAAGGACAAGGTCACCACGGTCTACGTCCAGGCGAAGGACTCGCAGCAGATCGACGCCGTGAAGCAGACCATCCAGAAGAACATCTCGGGGACGACCGTGACGACATCGGCGGATCTGGCCGACACCGTCTCCGGGTCCCTGTCCACCGCGTCCGACCTGGCCTCGGGTGTCGGCAAGTGGCTGTCGATCCTGGTGCTCGTCGCCGCGTTCCTCGTCGCCGGGCTGCTGACCTCGTCCGCGGTGAGCCGGCGGGTGCGGGAGTTCGGGACGCTGAAGGCCCTGGGGTGGAGGAGTGGCCGGGTGACCCGTCAGGTGGCCGGAGAGGCCCTGGTCAACGGGCTGTTCGGCGGCGCGCTCGGTATCGCGCTGGGGCTGGCGGGAGCCTGGCTGATCACGACCTTCAGCCCGACGCTGACCGCGCAGCTCGGCGGCGGTGGCGGCGGGGCAGGCGGTGGCCGGACGTTCGGAGCCGGTCAGGCGGGGCAGGGCGGTCCCGGCGCCGCGTCCCGTGCACTCGACATCGCGCTCACCGCGCCGGTCTCGCTGACCACGATCGGTCTCGCCGTCGCACTCGCCGTGGCGGGAGGGCTCGTGGCCGGCGGCTTCGGCGGCTGGCGCGCGTCCCGGCTGCGTCCCGCCGACGCGCTGCGCCGCGTCGAGTGACCCGGCGACCGCAGCAGCCTTTCTCATCCATGTGCAACAGGAGTTGATGATGTACGAGCTCAGTGGCGTCACCAAGCGCTACCGGCGGGGCAAGGACACGGTGCACGCACTGGCCGGTGTGGACCTCACCATCGAGGACGGCGGCCGGCTGGTGATCCAGGGTCCGACCGGCGGCGGAAAGTCGACGCTGCTCCAGATGCTCGGCGGGCTGGACCGGCCGTCGGAGGGCAGTGTGGTCCTGGACGGGACGGATCTCGCGGGCCTGCCCGAGGCGCGGCTGACCCGGGTGCGTGCGGAGAAGATCGGGTTCGTCTTCCAGAGCTTCAATCTGATCCCCACGCTGACGGCCCAGGAGAACGTGGAGACCGCGCTGGTGCCACTCGGTCTGAAGACGGCCGAGCGGCGTGAGCGGGCTGCGGACGCTCTGGGCTCGGTGGGGCTCGGTGAGCGGCTGAGACATCTGCCGAGCGAGCTGTCGGGCGGTCAGCAGCAGCGGGTGGCGATCGCCCGCGCGCTGGTCAAACGGCCCGCGGTGCTGCTGGCGGACGAGCCCACCGGCAACCTCGACGAGTCGATGCGGGACGAGATCATGGAGGTGCTGGAGTCCCTGTGGCAGGAACACGCGTTCACCTTCGTGATGGTGACGCACGACTCGGCGTTGGCGGGACGGGCGAGGCGGGTGGCGGTGATTCGTCAGGGGCGGGTGACGGTTGAGGAGCGGGCGGGGGCGGGGTGAGGCCGACGCGGCGCGGGGTGCCGGGTCCCTCAACATCAGCTATCCGTGGCCGGTGCACACCATGTCCGGCTTCACCCACCTCGGTTACT
>NZ_JBEOSJ010000042.1:0-35698 GCF_040302905.1 Streptomyces sp. NPDC096193
CGCCGTGCTGAACGTGACGCTCCCCCGGTCGCGCGCCGGGAAACGGACCTCGATGTCCAGGTCACCGGCGGTGCCGGCCGGAATGCTGTAGGCCCGGCGCCGATGTCCGCCGTATGAGGTTGTCCGCGCGGCGCCGTCTCCCCGAGTAGGACGGCGCCGTGCAGCTCTCTGCCTGGCTCAGCTTTCGGCCAGGATGTGCGAGAGCTCCGTGTCGAGATCGAAGTGACGATGCTCGGTGCCGGGTGGCACGGCTGCGTCGGTCCGCTTCAGGAACGACTCCAGGGCCCGCGCCGGGGCCTCGAGCAGTGCTTCGCCCTCCGGGGAGCTCAGCGCGATGCAGACGACGCCCTGGCCATGACTGCGTGACGGCCAGACTCTGACGTCGCCCGTGCCGGTGGGCCGGTGCAGCCCCTCGGCGAGAAGGTCGCGGGCGAAGACCCACTCGACCGTCTCTTCGGCTCCGGTGTGGAAGGTGGCGTGCACGGCATAAGGATCGGCCGTGTCATACCGCAGGCCCGCGGGTACAGGCAGTGAAGACTCGCTCGATACAACGAGGCGCAGGTGCAGCTCGCAGCTGACCGTGGTGTTCATAAGCGCCAGGGCCTTTCGCTCAGTGTGCGCTCGGGGATTCGCACGTCGGCGAAATCGACATGCCACCTACGGTGCCGTTGTAAACCCCTCTGACCGTTTTGTGATCCTTCATGTCGCTCGTACGGCGGTGTATTACTTTGGGTCATACGGCCATTCCGGTGACGTCACCCGATCCGGTACGTTTGGGTCCATGAATGCGGAGAGTGACGAGCGGGGGAAGGTCACGGCAGTGGCCTCCAACCCCGTGACGGGGGACGTAACGGCGCCGGAAGGGGCCGAGCCGGAGCTCGGGTCCCGTGCGCCCCATTTCATCAAGCGATCGAAGCCACTGCACCTGAGCTGGCAGGTCGGTGTCTTCGTGGTCGGCCTCGCGGTCGTCGGCGCCGGCATCGTGATGCTGCCGCTGCCGGGACCCGGCTGGCTGGTGATCTTCGGTGGCATGGCGATCTGGGCGACCGAGTTCGTCTGGGCCCAGCTGGTGCTGCGCTGGACCAAGCGCAAGGTCACCGAGGCGGCTCAACGGGCGCTCGATCCGAAGGTCCGCCGCCGGAACATCATCCTCACCACGATCGGTCTGGTGATCATCGCGGTGCTGGTCGGGATCTACGTGTGGAAGTTCGGTTTCGAGATGCCGTGGAAGATCGAGGAGTGAGGCGGAACGGGTCGGGGACCCTCCCCCGACGCGGCCGGGGGGACCCCCGCCATGGGGTAATGTTTGCGATGCGCCCGGGCGATTAGCTCAGTGGGAGAGCGCTTCGTTCACACCGAAGAGGTCACTGGTTCGAACCCAGTATCGCCCACCCGGACCGAAGGCCCCGGAGACCGACAGGTCTCCGGGGCCTTCGGCGTTGCCGCCTCAGTGCATCCGCCCCAGGGACTCCCGCAGCCTGCGCGCGTCCCGCAGCCGCTGCTCGTACGTGGCGCCCACCGCGAGGAGCAGCAGGCCCGCCAGCGCGGGCGGCAGCCACCGCGGCAGCGCACCGACGACCTGGACGACGTACGGCGCCAGCTCGTGCAGCGCGTCCAGGGCGAGGACCGCGCCGCCGAGCACCAGCAGCGCCTGGAGACGCAGCCGGGCGCCGGCGAGCGTGATCGCGAGCGCCGCGACGCCCAGCAGCAGCGGCCGCAGCCAGTGCTGGTCGCCCCAGGCGGCAACCAGGCTCGGCAGCAGCGTCGCGGCGAGCCCGGGGCCGTAGGCCGGCCACGAGGAGGCCGCGGGGTCACGGCGACGGCGCAGGACGCCGATGGCGAGCGCGGGGATCGTGACGGGCAGCGTGTACGCCTCCGGGGTGGAGACGTCCGACGCGGCCAGACGCACCCAGGTCGCCAGGACGAACAGCACCGTCGCGGTGGCGCCGGCCGGGATGCGGCGCTCGGGCCGCAGAGCCGCAGCGGCGGCGATGACACCGCAGAGCGCGAGGACCAGGGCGAGGGTCGGCCGGTCGCCGGCGGCGAGGACGATCGCGAGGAGACCCGCCGCCGCTCCGGTGCACTCCAGGGGCAGGGTGACGGGATGCGTGCGGAGCCGGGCGGCGAGCAGCGCGACGGTGGCGGGCACCAGCAGGATCAGCAACGCCGCCCGGTGGGGTGGGAATTCGGCCGCTCCGGCGCACGCGCCCAGCAGAGCGGTCGTGAACACGGCCGCCGCACAGGCGAGTACGGACCTGATCGCGGTGCCGGTCCGGGCGACGACCGCGGTCACGGTGAGCGCGGTGACGAGGGCGCCGAGCACGGTGAAGGTCGCCGGCCGGGTCGCGAGGGCCAGCACCGTCACGCCGGCCGCACCGGCCAGGCCGCAGGCGAGAGCGACGAGGGCGGTGACGGGGGAGCGCCGGGCGGCGAGCACCGGCATGCCGAGCGTGAGGGCGAGATGGACGGCGACGGCGAGGCCGTACCCGAGCCCGAAGGCGGGCGGTGTGACGACCACGGCGGCCCAGCCGAGTGCGAGGGCCCCGCCGCGGGCAAGATCGCGGTGGGACGGCCGGGCCGCGGCGGGATTGCCGGCGGCGGTCACCCAGGCGCCCCACGGGCCGGCGCCGGATGCGTCCTCCCCGCCCGCCGCCGTGCCGGGACGGTCCGACGACGCGGGCCGGTCCGTGCCGGTGGTCTTCTCGTCGGCTCCGGGCCGCTCCTCGTCGGGAGCGGTGCCTGCCGCCGGATCGGCGGCGGACGGGCCGGGCGCCGGATGAGGGCGGCCCGAGGAGAGCGATGCGTCCGGGGCGCGCCCGTGCGCGGTGGCCGCAGCGGGTCCGGCCGGCGGCACGGGAAATTCCGGGTGGCGCGAGAAGAGCACCAGCACGCCCGCGACCACGAGCAGGACGATCGGCGCGGACGTCAGGCCCTCCGCGGGGAGGTCCGTTCCGAGGGCGGCCCGGAAGTCCGACGGGGCACCCGACCAGATGTCCGGCAGCACCGAGAGCGGGCCCGCGAGGGTGACCAACAGCAGCGGCAGTGCGGCGAGGACGGCAAGGCTCTGGACCGCGGCCGACGCGTAGACCGGTCCCGGCACCAGACGCCGCGGCAGAGGCGAGCGGACGACACCCAACAGGGCCACCGCGCACAGCAGATAGGCGAGGGCGCCCCAGCCGTCGGGCACGGTGGCCCGTACGACGCCGCCCACTCCGGCGATCAGCGCGAGGCCGGCCACCGCCGACGCCGCGACCGTGGCCGCGGGCACGCGCCACGCCGTGAACATCGCGACACCGGCCGCGGCCGTCAGCAGCGCGGCCGGCGGGAGGGCCGCCGGCGGTCCGGAGGCCGTCACCGACTGCCCCAGGCCCAGAAGCAACGCCCCGCCGCCCGTCACCGCGGCACCGACCGGAGCGATCTCGCGGATACCGTCCCGCTTCACCCACACCGCGGCCGCGACATCGAGCGCGGCCGTCGCCAGCAGCGCCCACTCCATCGGAGGCGCACCCGCCGACCCGGTCAGCGACCAGAGCCCCAGCGGCAGTTGGGCGGTCACCGCGGCGACCGGCAGCGGAGTCCGCAGCCGGGGCAGTACGGAGGCGTACGCCGTCCAGGCCGCGGCGAGAACGGCCGTTGCCGCTGCCGAGTAGCCGAGCCCGCTCGTCTTTGGCAGAGCGACCGCGTGCAGTGCGTAGGCGTCCAGCACCATCAGCACCATGCCGAGTGCGGCCACCGACTCCGCGGTCGAGGTGAGTCCGCGGCGCACCAGCAGGGCCGGGGCGGCGAGCGCGGCCACCGTGACGGCGCCGAGCACCGCCGACCGTCCGCCGATGCCCATGTGACCCCAGCTGACGAGCGTGAAGGCGATCGCCGCGACGGCCAGCAGAATGCCGCCCAAGGTGAGCAGCAGATTCTGCACGTTCGGCGGTGACGTCTCGGCGGGTAGTGCGGCGGACCGCCGTCCGCCATGGGCCCATGCGCCCTGAGGCGGTGCGGCGACGGGCCGGATCAGGGTGAGCAGCCAGGCGCGGCGGGCCAGCAACTGGGCCCGGTGGGCGTCCAGTCGGGCCAGCTCGCGGTCGAGTATCGCCAGTTCCTCGGCGGGTGGCGGAACGTTGTCCATGCTCGGAGTGTGGCCCCGGCCACAGTGACGGACATGCGCGCGCGTACTCAGATCGCGTATGAGTACCGCTCCGGCCTGCCCCCCGCGCAGACTTGGGCCATGAACTGGTCTCACTACCGTTTTCGGAGCGTCTGGGATCTCGGGTCCACGCCCGCGGCCGTGTACGCGGTCCTCGAACGGGCCGAGGAGTACCCGCGCTGGTGGCCGCAGGTCCACGAGGTGACCCCGATCGACGAGGTGAGCGGTACCGCGCGCTTCCGCTCCTTCCTGCCGTACGACCTGTTCGTCACCGCCCGCGCCCGCCGGCGCGACCCGTCGGGGCTCGTGCTGGAGATCGGCTTGGAAGGCGACCTGGAGGGCTGGGTGCGCTGGACGCTCACCCCACGCGGGGAGGGCACCCGCGTCGTCTACGAACAGGAGGTGGAGGTACGGAAGCCGCTGATGAGGCGACTGGCGCTGCTGTGCCGGCCGGTCTTCCGCGCCAACCACGCGGCGATGATGCGCGGTGGCCGCCGCGGACTGGCGGCCTACCTGCGGACCGGCTGAAGAAGATTTGAAGGCAGGAGGCCGGGGCCTGTATGGTTCAGTCCGTTCCCGGGCGATTAGCTCAGTGGGAGAGCGCTTCGTTCACACCGAAGAGGTCACTGGTTCGAACCCAGTATCGCCCACCGGGAAGGGCCGGTCCGTCACCGACGGACCGGCTTCTCTGTTGTACGGGGCCGTGCCCCGCGGACGTACGCGTCAGGCGGCGGCGGGCAGTTCGGGCCGCAGCGGCCAGGCCGGGTCCACCGTCTCCGGGGTGCCGCTTCGGGCGAACCACGCCTGAAGCCCCCGCGCCTGCGCCGCGTGCCACACCGCCTGGAGCGTGTGCAGCTCGGCCGCGGACAGCCGCTCCGTCCGGGTGGCGAAGCGGCGGCCCACCGCACGGGTCACCTCCATGGCCGCCAGGGCGTCGGCGGCCGCGTCGTGCGCTTCGTCGAGCACCACCTCGTACTGCGCGCACAGATCGGTCAGGGTGCGCTTGCCCTTGCGGTAGCGGTCCAGGTGTTTGTCCAGTACCCGCGGATCGAGCACGCACAGCGGCTTGTTCTCCAGATAGCGGGCGAGCGACGAGGCACGGTGCCGTCGCAGCTCACGGTCGAGCATGGTCAGATCGAACGGAGCGTTCATCACCACCAGCGGCCGGGACGCGGCGCACTGCTCGGCCAGGGTGCGGGCTATCTCCTCCATCACCGGCGCCGGCCAGCGGCCGTTGCGCTGAAGATGGCCGTCGGTCAGACCGTGGATCTCGGTCGCCCCGGGCGGTACGGGAACGCCGGGGTTGACCAGCCAGCGGGTGATACGCGGGCGTCCACCCGCCATGTCCTGTACGACGACCGCCGCCGAGACGATGCGGTCCTCCTCTACGTCGACTCCGGTGGTTTCGGTGTCAAATGCGGCCAGCGGGCCGTCGAACCAGTGCGTCATCCCCGAACTCCTCGCACACGTCTGGCAGATGGAGAAATCCCCTGCCCGAATCCGTGATACCCGGGCCGTTTGCGCCGTACGCCGGGCGGTGACAACACAGATGACAGACAAAGAAATTGACGCTCTGTCGTCTGGACTTCGATTCAGTACCGCCCGGAAGGCACGAAGAGCAATGGCTCTCCCGCAGCCCGAATTTGGGGGTACCTCCCGTGCCGAAAGCGTCGGGGGAGGGCTGCTGTCCCCACGGACGGCACCACTGCGCGGCTCACTCGCCACCACCGCCTGCATGGAGACCCTCCAGGTGGGATATCTCCACGCCGTCGCGGCCGCGGCCGGATGCTCGCTCTCCCAGCCCTTTCCGGACAACGGCATCGACTGGCACGTCAGTCACAGCTCGGCCGGTCACACCGTCGACGACGAGGTGACGATAAAGGTGCAGTTGAAATGCACCTATCAGATCCCTCCGCATCCGCCGGGTCCCGCTTTCTCCTTCACGCTCGACAACGACCATCTGGTGAAGCTGGCCCGCACCCCGGTGTCCGTGCACAAGATCCTCGTCGTGATGCTCGTTCCGCGGACCCAGGACGAATGGCTGCGCGCCAGCCATGACCGGCTCGATCTGCGCCACTGCTGCTACTGGACCAACCTGGCCGGCGCCGCGGTGACGGGCAGGCGCAGGACCACAGTGCGGATTCCGACCACACGGATCTTCGACGACCGTGCGCTCTGCGAGATCATGACGCGCGTCGGGGCGGGAGGGAGACCTTGATGGACCGGCCCTTCGACGAATCTGTACGGCCGCATCCGACCGCGGAGGTGCCAGGACCCTGGTACGGAGGCGAACCGGATCCCGCCCAGGTCGACCCCGTCGTCCTGGGCGCGCTGCTCGACCGGCACGGCTGGCGGCGCCGCGGGGGAGCGGCGGGCCGCTATGCCCGCTGGACACCGCCCGGTCCGTCCGTGGGCGGCACGAGTCTGCTCGTCCCCGAGAGCAGGTCCTTCCCCGACTGCGAGGACCTGCTGTCCGAGGCGCTCGTCGCGCTCGCGCGCAGCGCCGCCCCCTCGGCCCGCGAGGTGCTGGTCGGGCTCACCCTGCCCAGCGACGAGATCCGCTGGTGGCGCGATGTGCCGCAGGGGCCCTCGGGCGCCGCTGCCTGGACCGTGCAGGAACAGATGCGCGCGGCCGCCCGGCAGATGCTGCTGGCGGGCGCTCTCGCGGCACGCGGCCGGGCCGGATATTACGGCGCGCGCCACCGGCGGCAGGCTCAGGCCTCGCTCGAAGGCGTACTGGTCGGGCCCGCTCCGGGCGGACGCAGTCTCACCGCCTTCGTGCCCGTGGCCGGGGGCCGTGCCGTCGTGGTGCGGCTCCACCACGCGCTCCAGGCGGCCCGGGAGGCCACCGACTACAAGCGGGCCACCGGCGGTATGGAGGCCTTCGACCAGGCGGTCGAGCTGGGTGTCAGCCGCGAGCTGACCGAGGCTGTCATCGCGCTCGTCCGCGGCTCGGAGGGGGCGCGGATCGAGTTGGCGTGGTCGCCCGCGGCCGGGGTCCCCGAAGGGTGCGCTCCCGTCAGCGAGCCGGTGGAGTTCTCGCCCGGGGACCTGCCGGCCCTGCGGGAGGCGGGGGCCCGCTATCTCCAGGACGAGCCGTCGGTGCCGGTGCGGATCACGGGCACGGTGATCCGGATGCGCCGCTCGGGGCCGCGGGGACCGGGGACCGTACGGCTGCGGGTGCTGGCCGGGGCGGAGGTGCCGCACATCCGGGTGGCGCTGGAGGAGGACGCGTACCGCACCGCCGGTCATGCCCATCTCGTCGGACTGCCCATCCGGGTCGTCGGCCGGCTGGAGAGCCGGGGCGGTTTCCGCCGCCTCACGGACGCCACGAATGTGACGCCCGTCCAGGTCGACGATGCCGAGCGGGACCGGCTGATGAAGTCGCTCCACGAGAATCTGGACTTCTTCGAGGACGCCTGCGGCGCGGGTGAGTGACGAGCGGGGCCCGTGAGCGGGAGGCCGCGGCGAGGGTGGAACCGTTTCGCGGGCGGCCCCCTCGGCTCGGTACGATTCAGGCGCGCGCAGTGTCCACTGCCGCAGCCCCCTCAGTCAGGAGAGACCGGTGTCAGACGTCCGTGTGATCATCCAACGCGATTCCGAGCGGGAAGAGCGCGTGGTGACGACGGGCACTACGGCTGCCGAGCTCTTCACCGGCGAGCGCACCGTCGTCGCGGCAAGGGTCGCCGGTGAGCTGAAGGACCTGGCGTACGAGGTCGGGGACGGCGAGGAGATCGAGCCCGTCGAGATCTCCTCCGAGGACGGTCTCAACATCCTGCGGCACTCCGCCGCGCACGTCATGGCGCAGGCCGTGCAGGAGCTCTTCCCCGAGGCGAAGCTGGGCATCGGCCCGCCCGTCAGGGACGGTTTCTACTACGACTTCGACGTCGAGAAGCCCTTCACGCCGGAGGACCTCAAGGCCGTCGAGAAGAAGATGCAGGAGATCCAGAAGCGCGGTCAGCGCTTCTCGCGTCGGGTGGTGAGCGACGAGGCGGCCCGCGAGGAGCTGGCCGGTGAGCCGTACAAGCTGGAGCTCATCGGGCTCAAGGGCTCCGCCTCCTCCGACGACGGCGCGGACGTCGAGGTCGGCGCCGGCGAGCTGACCATCTACGACAACCTCGACGCCAAGACGGGCGAGCTGTGCTGGAAGGACCTCTGCCGAGGTCCGCACCTGCCCACCACCCGCAACATCCCGGCGTTCAAGCTGATGCGCAACGCCGCCGCGTACTGGCGCGGCAGCGAGAAGAACCCGATGCTCCAGCGCATCTACGGCACCGCCTGGCCCTCCAAGGAGGAGCTGAAGGCGCACCTGGAGTTCCTCGCCGAGGCCGAGAAGCGCGACCACCGCAAGCTCGGCAGCGAACTGGACCTGTTCTCCATCCCGGAGCAGATCGGCTCGGGCCTCGCGGTCTTCCACCCCAAGGGCGGCGTCATCCGCCGGGTCATGGAGGACTACTCGCGCCGCCGGCACGAGGAGGAGGGGTACGAGTTCGTCTACACCCCGCACGCCACCAAGGGGAAGCTGTTCGAGACCTCGGGCCACCTGGACTGGTACGCCGACGGCATGTACCCGCCCATGCAGCTCGACGAGGGCGTGGACTACTACCTCAAGCCCATGAACTGCCCCATGCACAACCTGATCTTCGACGCACGCGGCCGGTCCTACCGTGAACTGCCGCTGCGGCTCTTCGAGTTCGGCACTGTGTACCGCTACGAGAAGTCGGGCGTCGTGCACGGCCTCACCCGGGCCCGCGGCTTCACGCAGGACGACGCGCACATCTACTGCACCAGGGAGCAGATGGCGGACGAGCTCGACTCGACGCTGACCTTCGTGCTGGACCTGCTGCGCGACTACGGTCTGACCGACTTCTACCTCGAACTCTCCACCAAGGACCCGGAGAAGTTCGTCGGCTCCGACGAGGCGTGGGAGGAGGCCACCGAGACGCTGCGCAAGGTGGCCGAGAAGCAGGGCCTCCCGCTGGTCCCGGACCCGGGCGGCGCCGCGTTCTACGGCCCGAAGATCTCGGTCCAGACGAAGGACGCCATCGGCCGGACCTGGCAGATGTCGACCATCCAGCTCGACTTCAACCTGCCGGAGCGCTTCGACCTGGAGTACACCGGGCCCGACGGCACCAAGCAGCGCCCGGTCATGATCCACCGCGCGCTGTTCGGCAGCATCGAGCGCTTCTTCGCGGTGCTGCTCGAGCACTACGCGGGTGCGTTTCCGGCGTGGCTCGCTCCGGTCCAGGCGGTCGGCATCCCGGTCGGCGACGCCCACGTCCCGTACCTCCAGGAGTTCGCCGCGGAGGCGAAGAAGAAGGGCCTGCGGGTCGAGGTGGACGCGTCCTCGGACCGGATGCAGAAGAAGATCAGGAACCAGCAGAAGCAGAAGGTCCCGTTCATGATCATCGTCGGTGACGACGACATGAACGCGAACACGGTCTCGTTCCGCTACCGCGACGGTTCGCAGGAGAACGGCATTCCGCGCGAAGAGGCTCTCGCGAAGCTGGTGCAGGTCGTCGAGGACCGCGTCCAGGTCTGACCGAAGGTCTACGGCCGCCGGCCGTCGGAAGCCCCCGGGGTGCCCCCCGGGGGCTTCTTCTCCTCGTCCAGCGCGAACGTCTGGAGCAGCCAGGACGAGAACGACCCCGTCACCGCGCCCAGCAGCGCGACACCGCCCACCATCATCCCCACCGCCACCAGACGCCCGCGCGGGGTCACCGGAGTCATGTCGCCGTAGCCGACCGTCGTCACGGTCGAGGACGTCCACCAGACCGCGTCGCCGAAGGTCCGGATCGTCGCCCCGGGCGCATGGCGCTCGTCGTGGTAGACGCTGAGCGCTCCGGCGAAGCCCAGCAGCAGCGCCGACAGTCCGGCGTACGCGATGACCCGGGCGTGCAGGGGCAGCCGGGCATGCGTGTGGCGGCGCTGCACCGCCTCGTAGATCTTGACGATCCGCAGGGGCCGCAGCAGCGGAAGCACGACGACGATCGCGTCCATCACGTGCCGGCGGACGAACGCGAGGCCCTCACCGCTCAGCACCCACCGCACCACGTAGTCCACGACGAACAGGGTCCACGACGCATAGGTGACGGCCTCACAGAGGCCGTACCAACCGGCCGGAAGGTTCTCCGCGAGGACCCGGACCGTGAACGAGGCGAGGAAGAGCGCCGAGGCGGCGAACATCGGGAGCTCGATACGCCGCTGCCAGCGCTCCAGCGGGCTTTCGTCGGTCATCGCCCCAGCATCGCGGGGTGCGCCGTGGGCCGCCCCCGGCGACACGCCCCATCGGGGCGAAGCCATATGCTGCACAGCATGACCAGTGAGCCGGAGCAGCAGATCGGAGTGGGGACGCCGGACGCGTTCCAGCGTCTGTGGACGCCCCACCGGATGGCGTACATCCAGGGCGAGAACAAGCCGACCGGCCCCGGCGCCGAGGACGGCTGTCCCTTCTGCTCCATTCCCGCGAAATCCGATGAGGACGGGCTCGTCATCGCCCGCGGCTCGCACGTCTACGCGGTGCTCAACCTCTACCCGTACAACGGGGGGCACCTGATGGTGGTGCCGTTCCGCCATGTCGCGGACTACACGGAGCTGGACGACGCGGAGACCGCCGAACTGGCGGCGTTCACCAAGCGGGCCATGACCGCTCTGCGCAACGCGTCCGGCGCGCACGGCTTCAACATCGGCATGAACCAGGGTTCCGTCGCCGGCGCCGGGATCGCCGCGCATCTGCATCAGCACGTCGTGCCGCGATGGGGCGGGGACACCAACTTCATGCCGGTCGTCGGGCACACCAAGGTCCTGCCGCAGCTGCTCGCGGACACTCGCACGATGCTCGCCGAGGCCTGGCCCGCCTAGGGGCTGTACGACAGCCGCCGGGCCCTTCGCGAAGGGCCCGGCGTTCTGCTGTCCGCCCGATCGCCGGGCTGTGCGTCGTACGGGCCTACGCGTCGTAGAGGTCGGCCTTGCGCGGCGTCGGGTCCTGGACGAAGGTGCTGACCACCATGGAGCGGTTCCCGAAGCGGGCCGTGTCCACGCCGTTCTCCTCCAGCACCTTGATCGCCGCCGCGTGGGCCACCCGCAGCACCGGGGTGGCGGCGCGCATCGCGTCGTCCGCCATGAAGCGGTGCCGCCAGGGCTGGTCCGCCCAGGCGTGCCGCAGTCCGAACGGCTCGGGGAGCACCAGCTTGCCGCCGAGGAAGTCGAGCAGCGGCGGGTACCAGGTGAAGGGCGCCCGCACCGCGAGGCGCACCACCTCACGGGTCTCCACCAGCGGAAGCTGGCGGTCTACGGTCTCCCAGAAGCGGACCGTCTTGCTCACCGTCACGGTCTTGGGCGAGGGTTTGGTCGTGAACAGCGGATGCACCGGCCCGAGAGCGTGGCCGGTGACCTCGATACGCAGGGTCTCGTGGAGCACGGTGACCGTGATCATCATGGTGATCACCAACTGGCCGTCCCAGAGCGTGAACTGCACGCCCAGGTAGTGCCGGTTGCCACCGCCGAACTGCTGGTGGTTGCAGATGCGCTGTATCTCGTGGCCCTTGACCTGGAAGGCCTCCACGTCCTGGCCCTCCGGCCGCGCCACTTCCTTGGCGTTCTCGCCGACGGGGGAGACGATCCAGTGCTTGACCGACGGCTTGGGGAAGCCGCCCGAGTTCAGCGGTCCGCGCTCCAGCATCTTCATCTTGTCGTGTATCGCGCGCACGACGTCCCAGCTGCGGAACTGGTTGATGTCCTTGCCCGGCTCCTTGGAGACCAGCTCCTCGGCCATCTGCCAGCTGCCCCACCGCGTGCCCATGCCGAGTATGCCCTTGGGGCCTGCGTAGAAGACCGAGTTGGACTGCTGCTCGGCGGTGAGCTTCTCCAGGCCTTGGCGCAGTTGCTCGCGCGCGGTCTCGTTCGGGTGTCCGGGGACGGCCTCGGGGACCTTGGCGCCGATGCCGCCGCCCGCGAGGAGCGCTTCCCAGCGGGCCCGCATGTCCTTCGCCGTCGCTTCGCAGACCCGCTTGGCGAGCATCCATCCCACGATGGGGGCGACGAGCATGACGCGCAGATACAGCGCCCAGAAGCCGCCGAAGGGCAGCTTGAACAGGAAGAGGGCGATCAGCCCGCCGACGGCGACGAGCAGCAGCGTGCCGAGGGCTCCCGCGCTCTTGTTCTGGGCGCCCGCGAGGGTCCGGCGGAGCTGGAAGACGGCCATCCACAGCAACAGCCCGGGCAGGAAGACCAGCCCGAACAGCACCATGATGCCGGTCAGTTTGCTGTCCCGCTCCTTGCGTATGCCGGTGGCCGCGAGGCAGTGCTCGACGACGGACTGCGGCTCGGTCCCGAAGGACTGGATCAGCGCCTTGCGGGCGCCCCCCAGCGTCCGTGTCTGCACGGCACGGGAGAACGCCTCGCCCAGATTCGGCTCGAAGAGCGAGAACTTGCCCGGCTTCACGACGGACGTGTGCCATTCGTTGTTCGCCTTGAGGATCTCGGCCACCGGCCCATCGCGGTACGCCGCCGAGGCGAGGGCATGCGTCGCCGCGGTCTGCCCGGCGGCGCCCGTCAGCGGCACCTGCGCCCCTGGACTGAAGTCGAAACCGTCGCTCGCCACTGCCGCCCCCTCGCCGCGCTGCATCCGCACTGCGGCCTGTTCCCAACTACCGTGCCTCGCACACCTGCTGAGCTGCGCAGCTCAGGGTATCGGGGGCGCACGGCATTCGTCACAGGACGGCCCGATGCCGTCCGCCGCACGGTCGCCGGCGGACGGCACCCTCGTCTACGAGCCGTTCCCGCCCTGGCGACGCACCTTGTCCGCCACCTGCTGCGGCATCGGTTCGTGACGGGCGTACGCGCGGGAGAACTGGCCCGTGCCGTGGGAGATCGAGCGCAGATCGACGGCGTACCGCCCGATCTCGATCTCGGGCACCTCGGCCCGCACCAACGTGCGTGAGCCGCTGGTCTGTTCGGTGCCGACGACCCGGCCGCGCCGTCCCGACAGGTCGCTCATCACCGGCCCGACGTACTCGTCCGACACCAGCACCTGCACCTCGGCCACCGGCTCCAGCAGATGGATGCGGACGTCCGCCGAAGCCTCGCGCAGCGCGAGCGCGCCCGCCGTCTGGAACGCGGCGTCGGAGGAGTCGACCGAGTGCGCCTTGCCGTCCCGCAGCGTGATCCGTACGTCGACGAGCGGATATCCGGCGGCGACGCCGCGCGCCGCCTGGGCGCGCACTCCCTTCTCCACGGACGGGATGAACTGCCGGGGGACCGCGCCTCCCACCACCTTGTCGACGAACTCGATGCCGGAACCAGCCGGCAGGGGCTCCACGTCGATCTCGCAGATCGCGTACTGGCCGTGTCCGCCGGACTGCTTCACATGCCGCCCGCGCCCGGTCGACTTCCCGCCGAACGTCTCGCGCAGCGACACCTGGTACGGGACGACGTCGACCTGGACGCCGTAGCGGCTGCGCAGCCGCTCCAGGGCCACGTCCGCGTGCGCCTCGCCCAGACACCACAGCACGACCTGGTGCGTGGCCTGGTTCTGCTCCAGCCGCATCGTCGGGTCCTCGGCCACCAGCCGTGCCAGGCCCTGGGAGAGCTTGTCCTCGTCCGCCTTGCTGTGCGCCTGGATGGCCAGCGGCAGCAGCGGGTCGGGCATCGTCCACGGTTCCATCAGCAGCGGATCGTCCTTGGACGAGAGCGTGTCGCCCGTCTCCGCGCGGGAGAGCTTCGCGACACAGGCGAGGTCTCCGGCGAAGACGTGGCCGAGTGGACGCTGCTGTTTGCCGAAGGGCACGGAGAGCGCGCCGACGCGTTCGTCGACGTCGTGGTCCTCGTGCCCGCGGTCGGACAGTCCGTGCCCCGACACGTGCACCGTCTCGTCGGGCCGCAGGGTGCCGGAGAAGACGCGGACGAGCGAGAGCCGGCCGACGTACGGGTCGGACGCCGTCTTGACGACCTCGGCCACCAGCGGGCCGTCGGGGTCGCAGCTGATCTGCGGGCGCGGCGCGCCCGAGGGGGTGGTGACGACCGGGGACTGCGGCTCCAGCGGAGTGGGAAAACCGCCGGTGATCAGTTCGAGGAGTTCGACCGTGCCGAGGCCCTGCTTGGCGCCGTCGGCCGCCGGGGCCGCGGCCAGGACCGGGTGGAAGATGCCGCGCGCGACGGCCTTCTCCAGATCGGTGATGAGGGTCTTGATGTCGATGTCCGCGCCCGTGAGGTAGCGATCCATCAGGGTCTCGTCCTCGCTCTCGGCGATGATCCCCTCGATGAGCCGGTTGCGGGCCTCCTGAAGCAGCGGCGCCTGGTCCGGGTCGGGCGGTGTCTCCACGCGCTCGCCTGAGGTGTAGTCGAAGATCTTCTGGGAGAGCAGCCCCACCAGGCCGGTGACGGGTGCGTGCCCGTCCGGATGCTGGGGTCCGTACTGTGGCAGATACAGCGGCAGTACGGCGTCGGGGTCGTCGCCGCCGAAGATCCCGCCGCAGACCCGGGTCAGCTCCTCGAAGCCGGTCCGCGCTGTCTCCAGGTGGGTGACGACGATGGCGCGCGGCATGCCCACCGCGGCGCACTCCTCCCAGACCATGCGGGTCGCGCCCGCGATCGCCTCGGGCTCCTGGGCCGCCGAGACAACGAAAAGGGCCGCGTCCGCGGCTCGCAGACCGGCCCTGAGCTCCCCGACGAAGTCGGCGTATCCGGGAGTGTCCAGGAGATTGATCTTGTACCCGCCCCATTCGACGGGGACCAGTGACAGCTGTACGGAGCGTTGCTGCCGGTGTTCGATCTCGTCGTAGTCGGAGACGGTCCCGCCGTCCTCCACCTTTCCTGCCCGGTTGACCGCTCCCGCGGTGAGCGCGAGAGCCTCGATCAACGTCGTCTTTCCCGATCCGCTGTGGCCGACCAGCACCACGTTCCGTACGGATGAGGGCCGGTCGGCCGTCGCCGCCCTGCCGGCGGCTCCGGTGTGTCCACTCGCCTTGTCGCCCATGATTCTTGCCTCCCGATCGATTGCACGGTGAGGAGAGAGGGGCCGCGGGCGTACGAAGCCGTGACTGTGGCCTCCGGACGGCATCCAGGGGCAGCTCCGGCGGTGCCCGCAGTCGTCTTTCGAGCTTTCCACTCAGGTCACAATGCGTCCATACGTCGTACGCCGTCGTGCGGGGCGGGTGCGCGGCGGTGGAGCGCTTCGGTCCTGGCTACGATGGGCCAGCCGGTGGCCAATGGGGCCGCTCGGCGACCGACCCCCGGGAAGGCCATGCTGAACAAGTACGCGCGTGCATTCTTCACGCGTGTCCTCACGCCGTTCGCCGCATTTCTGCTCCGTCGAGGGGTGAGCCCGGACGCGGTGACGCTCATCGGCACGGCCGGAGTGATGGCGGGTGCGCTGGTCTTCTTCCCACGCGGAGAGTTCTTCTGGGGCACGATCGTCATCACGATGTTCGTGTTCTCGGACCTCGTCGACGGCAACATGGCCCGCCAGGCCGGTGTGTCGAGCCGCTGGGGAGCATTTCTGGACTCCACCCTCGACCGGGTCGCCGACAGCGCGATCTTCGGCGGTTTCGCGCTCTGGTACGCGGGCAGCGGCAACGACAACGTGCTCTGTGCCGTGGCGATCTTCTGCCTGGCGAGCGGGCAGGTCGTCTCGTACACCAAGGCACGGGGAGAATCGATCGGCCTGCCGGTCGCCGTCAACGGTCTGATCGAACGCGCCGAGCGGCTGGTGATCTCCCTGGTCGCGGCGGGACTCTCCGGCCTCCACGCCTTCGGCGTGCCCGGCATCGACATCCTGCTGCCGATCGCGCTGTGGATCGTGGCCGTCGGCAGCCTGGTGACCCTGGGACAGCGGGTGGTCACGGTGCGCCGGGAGTCGGCCGAGGCCGACGCCGCGGCGGCGCACGGGAGCGAGGCTGAGGCGACGTGATGCGGGACCGGCTGACCGACGGGCTCTACGGACTGGGCTGGAGCAGCGTCAAGAAGCTGCCCGAGCCGGCCGCCGCCGCGCTCGGCAGGAACATCGCCGACATCGCCTGGAAGCGCCGCGGCAAGAGCGTGCTGCGGCTGGAGTCCAACCTCGCCCGGGTCGTCCCCGACGCGGATCCCGCGCGCCTCGCCGAGCTGTCGAAGGCCGGCATGCGCTCCTACATGCGGTACTGGATGGAGTCCTTCCGTCTGCCCACCTGGAGCGCCGACCGCGTCAGGGAAAGCGTCGTGATCCACGACATCGACCGTCTGACGGACGGCATCGCGTCGGGCCGCGGGGTGATCCTCGCGTTGCCGCACCTGGCGAACTGGGACCTCGCCGGGGTGTGGTTGACCCGGGCGCTGGGTGTTCCGTTCACCACGGTCGCCGAGCGGCTGAAGCCGGAGACGCTGTACGACCGTTTCGTGGCCTACCGCGAGAGCCTCGGCATGGAGGTCCTGCCGCACGCCGGCGGCTCCGCCTTCGGCACGCTGGCCCGTCGGCTGCGGGCCGGAGGACTGGTGTGCCTGGTCGCCGACCGCGACCTGTCGTCCAGCGGCGTCGAGGTGAAGTACTTCGGCGAGACGGCCCGGATGCCCGCGGGACCCGCGATGCTCGCGCAGCAGACCGGGGCCCTGCTGTTCCCGGCCACCCTCTGGTACGGCGACGCGCCGATGATGTACGGCCGCGTCCACCCGGCACTCGACGTACCCGAGACAGGTACCCGGGCCGAGAAGACGTCCTCCATGACACAGGCACTGGCCGACGCCTACGCCGCCGGCATCGCCGACCACCCGGAGGACTGGCACATGCTGCAGCGGCTGTGGCTCGCCGATCTCGAGCCCCAGGAGGAGCGGACGTGAGGATCGGCATCGTCTGCCCGTACTCCTGGGACGTACCGGGCGGCGTCCAGTTCCACATCAGGGACCTGGCCGAACACCTGATCCGGCTCGGCCACGAGGTGTCGGTGCTGGCGCCGGCGGACGACGAGACACCGCTCCCGCCGTACGTGGTCTCCGCGGGGCGGGCCGTGCCCGTCCCGTACAACGGCTCGGTGGCCCGGCTGAACTTCGGCTTCCTGTCGGCGGCGCGGGTGCGGCGCTGGCTGCACGACGGCACCTTCGACGTCATCCACATCCACGAGCCCGCGTCCCCGTCGCTCGGCCTGCTCAGCTGCTGGGCGGCGCAGGGGCCGATCGTGGCGACGTTCCACACCTCGAACCCGCGTTCGCGGGCGATGATCGCCGCGTATCCGATCCTCCAGCCCGCGCTGGAGAAGATCAACGCCCGGATCGCGGTCAGCGAGTACGCCCGCAGGACTCTCGTCGAGCACCTCGGCGGCGACGCCGTCGTCATCCCCAACGGCGTGGACGTCGGCTTCTTCGAGGGCGCCGAACCCAAGGCCGAGTGGCAGTCGGACACCGCGCGCGACCCGGACGCCGGTGACGGAGGGCGGCGCGGCGGCACGATCGGGTTCATAGGGCGTATCGACGAGCCCCGCAAGGGCCTGCCGGTGCTGATGAAAGCGCTGCCGAAGATCCTCACCGAGTGCCCGGACACCCGGCTCCTGGTGGCGGGCCGGGGCGACGAGGACGAGGCCGTCGCGTCCCTGCCGAAGGAGATGCGCGGCCGCGTCGAGTTCCTCGGCATGGTCAGCGACGAGGACAAGGCGCGGCTGCTGCGCAGCGTCGACCTCTACATCGCGCCCAACACCGGGGGCGAGAGCTTCGGGATCATCCTCGTCGAAGCCATGTCGGCGGGTGCGCCGGTGCTCGCCAGCGACCTGGACGCCTTCGCCCAGGTCCTGGACCAGGGATCGGCGGGCGAGCTGTTCGCCAACGAGGACGCGGACGCGCTGGCGAGTGCCGCGGTCCGGCTGCTCGGTGACCCCGCTCGGCGGGCCGAGCTGCGGGAGCGGGGCAGCAAGCACGTACGCCGTTTCGACTGGTCGACGGTCGGCGCGGACATCCTCTCGGTCTACGAAACGGTGACGGACGGCGCCGCCTCGGTGGCGGCGGACGAACGGCCCGGCTTCCGCGCCCGTTTCGGCCTGGCGCGGGACTGAGCCCGCCTCCGAAGGGCCCCGCCGCAACGCTCCGGTGACGGCGGGGGCCCGGGCGTGGGGCGCGGCGCGGGAGCCCTCGGACCGGGGCGGTAGCCTTGCCGCCCGTGACCGCAACCCTTATCTGGATCGTCGTCGGCCTCGTCCTGATCGGCCTGTATCTGAGCTGGACCGCCGGACGGCTGGACCGGCTGCACGCCCGCATCGACGCCGCCCGCGCCGCCCTCGACGCCCAGCTCGTGCGCCGCGCCTCGGTCACCCAGGAACTGGCGACCTCCGGTGTGCTCGACCCGGCCGCGTCGATCGTCCTCTACGAGGCGGCGCACGCCGCCCGCCAGGCCGAGGAGGAGCAGCGCGAGGTTGCCGAGAGCGAGCTGAGCGCCGCGCTGCGGGCCGTCTTCTCCGAGACCGTGCAGATCGAGGCGGTGCGCGAGGTGCCGGGCGGCGAGGGCGCCACGCTGGAGCTGGCGCAGACCGTGCGCCGGGTCCCGATGGCACGGCGGTTCCACAACGACGCGGTGCGCGCGGCGCGCGCCCTGCGTCGTCATCGCACGGTCCGCTGGTTCCGGCTGGCCGGTCATGCGCCGTTCCCGCTGGCCTTCGAGATGGACGACGAGGCCCCGGTCGCACTGGCGGACCGGCCGGGCACCTGAACTGTCCAGGCGCACCCGGCCTGTCCAGGTGTGACGCGGTACAACCCTTGGTGCGCCGGATACCACTCAGGCGTGAGGCGGTACTCGCGCATCCAGGCGCGGCCCGGCACCCGAGGGGTCCAGGCGTCGCCCGGTACCTCACGTATCCAGGCGCGAAGGGTCCCTCCCCTTCACTCCAGCGGTGAAAACGATCCACCGGCTGTTCATTGGCCCTTGCAGTGGCCTGGTCGGTGAATGTTCCATCTGTTTTGCACCGACTGTCGTCACCGAGTGAGGTCCCTTCCGTGTCCAGTACGCCCCCCAGCACCCCGCAGTCCACCGACTCCCCGGCCACCGGCACCGCCCGCGTCAAGCGCGGCATGGCCGAGCAGCTCAAGGGCGGCGTCATCATGGATGTGGTCAACGCCGAGCAGGCGAAGATCGCCGAGGACGCGGGCGCCGTGGCCGTCATGGCCCTGGAGCGCGTTCCGGCCGACATCCGCAAGGACGGCGGCGTGGCCCGGATGTCCGACCCGAACATGATCGAAGAGATCATCGAGGCCGTGTCCATCCCCGTCATGGCCAAGTCCCGGATCGGCCACTTCGTCGAGGCCCAGGTGCTCCAGTCCCTCGGCGTCGACTACATCGACGAGTCCGAGGTGCTGACCCCGGCCGACGAGGTCAACCACTCCGACAAGTGGGCCTTCACCACCCCGTTCGTGTGCGGTGCCACCAACCTGGGTGAGGCCCTGCGCCGTATCGCCGAGGGCGCGGCCATGATCCGCTCCAAGGGCGAGGCCGGCACGGGCAATGTCGTCGAGGCCGTCCGCCACCTGCGCCAGATCAAGAACGAGATCGCCCGTCTGCGCGGCTTCGACAACAACGAGCTCTACGCCGCCGCCAAGGACCTCCGCGCCCCCTACGAGCTGGTCAAGGAGGTCTCCGAGCTGGGCAAGCTGCCGGTGGTCCTCTTCTCCGCAGGCGGTGTGGCCACCCCCGCCGACGCCGCGCTCATGCGTCAGCTCGGCGCCGAGGGTGTCTTCGTGGGCTCGGGCATCTTCAAGTCCGGCGACCCCGCCAAGCGCGCCGCCGCCATCGTGAAGGCCACCACCTTCTACGACGACCCGAAGATCATCGCGGACTCCTCCCGCGACCTGGGCGAGGCCATGGTCGGCATCAACTGCGACACCCTCCCCGAGGCCGAGCGCTACGCCAACCGAGGCTGGTAATGACCTCGCCCGTCATCGGAGTTCTGGCCCTCCAGGGCGACGTACGGGAGCACCTGATCGCCCTGGCCGCGGCGGACGCCGTGGCCAGGCAGGTGCGGCGTCCCGAGGAACTCGCCGAAGTCGACGGCCTCGTCGTCCCCGGCGGCGAGTCCACCACCATGTCCAAGCTCGCGGCGCTCTTCGGCATGACCGAACCGCTGCGCGAGCGGGTGCGCTCCGGTATGCCCGTGTACGGCACCTGCGCCGGTCTGATCATGCTCGCCGACAAGATCCTCGACCCGCGATCGGGCCAGGAGACGCTCGGCGGCATCGACATGATCGTCCGCCGCAACGCCTTCGGCCGCCAGAACGAGTCGTTCGAGGCGTCCGTCGAGCTGCGTGGGATCGCGGACGGCCCGGTCGAGGGCGTCTTCATCCGGGCCCCGTGGGTGGAGTCGGTGGGCGCCGAGGTCGAGGTGCTGGCGGAACACGACGGCCACATCGTCGCCGTGCGCCAGGGCAATGCGCTGGCGACGTCCTTCCACCCCGAACTCACCGGAGACCACCGGGTGCACGGCCTGTTTGTGGACATGGTGCGCGCCGCCTGGTGACGCCGTCCCGGTAGGATCTCTGCCGAACGACGCAGCAATGGGTTACGCGAAGGAGACAGGCAGATGTCCGGCCACTCTAAATGGGCTACGACGAAGCACAAGAAGGCCGTGATCGATGCCAAGCGCGGCAAGCTCTTCGCGAAGCTGATCAAGAACATCGAGGTTGCGGCCCGTACGGGCGGTGCCGACGTCGACGGCAACCCGACCCTCTTCGACGCCATCCAGAAGGCCAAGAAGAGCTCGGTCCCGAACAAGAACATCGACTCCGCGGTCAAGCGCGGCGCGGGCCTGGAGGCCGGTGGCGCCGACTACGAGACGATCATGTACGAGGGCTACGGGCCGAACGGCGTCGCGGTGCTCATCGAGTGCCTCACCGACAACCGCAACCGCGCGGCCTCCGACGTGCGTGTCGCCATGACCCGCAACGGCGGCTCGATGGCCGACCCCGGCTCCGTCTCCTACCTCTTCAACCGCAAGGGCGTCGTCATCGTCCCCAAGGGCGAGCTGGGCGAGGACGACGTCCTCGGCGCCGTGCTGGACGCGGGCGCCGAGGAGGTCAACGACCTCGGTGAGTCCTACGAGGTCCTCAGCGAGGCCACCGACCTGGTCGCGGTGCGCACCGCGCTCCAGGAGGCCGGTATCGACTACGACTCGGCCGAGGCCAACTTCGTCCCGACCATGCAGGTCGAGCTGGAGGAAGAGGGCGCTCGCAAGATCTTCAAGCTGATCGACGCGCTGGAGGACAGCGACGACGTGCAGAACGTCTTCGCCAACTTCGACGTCTCGGACGAGGTCATGGAGAAGGTCGACGCCTGATCCGCTTCGTACGACGGGCCGACGGGACACATCCGTCGGCCCGTCGTCGTTCCGGCGCGTTGTCAGCGCGAGCGGATAGCCTGCACGAACAGGGGGTACCTCCCGGCGCCGGCCGGGGGAGGACGGAGGAGGACGGCGTGCGTGTGCTGGGGGTGGACCCGGGACTGACCCGGTGCGGTGTGGGGGTCGTCGAGGGAGTGGCGGGCCGTCAGCTGACCATGCTGGGCGTCGGAGTGGTGCGCACCCCCGCGGACGCCGAGCTCGGCCGCCGCCTGGTCGCCGTCGAGCAGGGCATCGAGCGGTGGTTGGACGAGTACCGTCCCGAACGGGTCGCCGTGGAGCGGGTGTTCAGCCAGCACAACGTCCGCACCGTCATGGGCACCGCCCAGGCCAGTGCCGTCGCCATGCTCTGCGCGTCCCGCCGGGGCATCCCCGTCGTCCTGCACACCCCCAGCGAGGTGAAGGCCGCCGTCACCGGCAGCGGCCGTGCCGACAAGGCCCAGGTGGGTGCCATGGTGACCCGGCTGCTGCGGCTCGACGCCCCGCCGAAGCCCGCCGACGCGGCGGACGCCCTCGCCCTCGCCATCTGTCACATCTGGCGCGCACCCGCGCAGAACCGCCTGCAGCAGGCTGTCGCCCTGCACGCATCGAAAGGCCGTACCGCATGATCGCCTTTGTCAGCGGCCCGGTGGCCGCCCTCGCTCCCACCACCACGGTCATCGAGGTGGGCGGCGTCGGCATGGCCCTCCAGTGCACGCCCAACACCCTGTCCGCGCTGCGCATCGGCCAGGACGCCAAGCTCGCCACCTCCCTTGTCGTGCGGGAGGACTCGCTCACCCTGTACGGCTTCGCCGACGACGACGAGCGGCAGGTCTTCGAGCTGCTCCAGACGGCGAGCGGTGTCGGCCCGCGGCTCGCCCAGGCCATGCTGGCCGTGCACACCCCCGACGCCCTGCGGGTGGCGGTGGCGACCGGCGACGAGAAGGCGCTCACCGCCGTCCCCGGTATCGGCAAGAAGGGCGCGCAGAAGCTGCTGCTGGAGCTGAAGGACCGCCTCGGAGAGCCGCTCGGCGCGCACATCGGCAAGCAGGGCATCGGCACGGCCATCTCCGCCTCCTGGCGCGATCAACTGCACGGCGCGCTGATCGGACTGGGCTATGCCACCCGCGAGGCCGACGAGGCGGTGGCCGCGGTCGCGCCGCAGGCCGAGGCCGCGGCGGGCGAGCCCGTGGTGGGTCAGCTCCTCAAGGCCGCGCTCCAGTCGCTGAACCGCACGAGATGACCCGCGGGCGCGTCCGCGCGCCTGCCGGCCCCCGGCCCTCCCGTCCGTGCGGAGCACGGCCCGGGACGGACGACCCCGACCACCCCGCGGCGAGAGCGCCGCGACGACCTCGCGAGGCACCTCCGCAGTGAACTGGGACGACACCACCCCGGCCCCCGCCGACGAAGCGCCCTTTGCCGCCGACCGGCGGCTCGTCGGCCCGTCGGCCGACGGCGAGGACCAGGCCGTCGAGGCGGCTCTGCGGCCGAAGTCCCTCGATGAGTTCGTGGGCCAGGAGCGGGTGCGAGAGCAGCTCGACCTGGTCCTCAAGGCCGCCCTCGCCCGCGGCGCCACCGCCGACCACGTCCTGCTCTCCGGCGCCCCCGGACTCGGCAAGACCACCCTCTCCATGATCATCGCCGCCGAGATGAAGGCCCCGATCCGCATCACCTCGGGCCCCGCCATCCAACACGCCGGCGACCTGGCGGCGATCCTCTCCTCGCTCCAGGAGGGCGAGGTCCTCTTCCTCGACGAGATCCACCGGATGTCACGGCCCGCCGAGGAAATGCTCTACATGGCCATGGAGGACTTCCGCGTCGACGTCATCGTCGGCAAGGGGCCCGGCGCCACCGCCATCCCGCTGGAGCTGCCGCCGTTCACCCTGGTCGGCGCCACCACCCGGGCAGGACTGCTGCCCCCGCCGCTGCGCGACCGGTTCGGCTTCACCGCGCACATGGAGTTCTACGACCCCGCCGAGCTGGAGCGCGTCATCCACCGCTCCGCCCAGCTCTTGGACCTGGAGATCGAGTCCGACGGCGCCGCCGAGATCGCCGGCCGCTCCCGTGGCACGCCCCGCATCGCCAACCGCCTGCTGCGCCGCGTACGCGACTACGCGCAGGTCAAGGCGGACGGACTGATCACCCGGGACATCGCGGTCGCGGCACTCAAGGTGTACGAGGTGGACGCCCGGGGCCTCGACCGTCTGGACCGGGCGGTCCTCCAGGCGCTGCTCAAGCTCTTCGGCGGCGGCCCGGTGGGCCTGTCGACGCTCGCGGTGGCCGTGGGGGAGGAGCGCGAGACCGTGGAGGAGGTCGCCGAGCCCTTCCTCGTACGGGAGGGACTGCTGGCCCGCACCCCGCGCGGACGGGTCGCGACCCCTGCCGCGTGGGCCCATCTCGGCCTCGTCCCGCCGCAGCAGGCCCCCGGCGCAAGCGGACAACCGGGGCTGTTCGGGACGTGACGGCGCGGATACTCGCCGGGCAGGAACCACGGTGCGATGCTGGGCGTTGTTCCTTTGATGCGGACTCGCTTAGACTCCGCCGATGCCGCCCTTCCAGGGTCGGCGTACCCACCCCCGTAGATAAGGCCGCCTCATCGGTGCGGTCGTGTGAAGGAAGTTTCTTCCCGTGAGTCTCGTGACCCTCCTCCCCTTCATCGTGCTCATCGGGGCCATGTTCCTGATGACCCGGTCCGCCAAGAAGAAGCAGCAGGCTGCTGCGCAGATGCGCAACCAGATGCAGCCCGGCACCGGTGTCCGGACGATCGGGGGGATGTACGCCACCGTCAAGGAGCTGCACGACGACGCCGTGCTGCTCGAAGTCGCTCCCGGCGTCCACGCCATGTACGCGAAGAACGCCATCGGCGCGGTCCTCGACGACGACGAGTACAACCGCATCGTGCACGGCGACGACGCTGCTCGGATCGACGACCCGATCGTGCCGGACGACGCGTCCTCGCTGACCGGCACGACCGGAACCGACGACGCCAAGATCGACCTCGGCAAGAAGCCCGAGGCCGACGCGGCGGACGAGGCCGGCGTCAAGGACGCCGACGCCACCGACACGGAGCCCAAGGACGGCAAGGCCGACGGCGAGAAGTAGTCATGATCGGGGATCGCGGGGGCACTTTCCGGTGCCCTGCGGTCCCCGGGTCGTGTTGACTTCTGCGGGGGCAGGTCCCCACAACACTTCGTGGCCGCCCCGGCGCACAACCGGCGTGGGGGCGGTTGGACAGGGAGAAACGAGAAGGTGGCAGCACCGAACAGGGGCCGAAGGCCCGCGGGGGCTCAGGGGAAGCCGGGGCGCGTCCTCGCTCTGATCCTGATCGCCATGGTCGCGCTGACCGGTGGGATGTTCTGGTCCGGGCACACCACGCCTCGCCTGGGCATCGACCTGGCCGGCGGTACGACGATCACGCTGGCCGCGAAGGCGGAGCCCGGCAAGGAAAGCGCGATCAACGAGACCAACATGAACACGGCGGTCGAGATCATCGAACGCCGTGTCAATGGTCTCGGTGTCTCGGAGGCCGAGGTTCAGACCCAGGGCCGCGAGAACATCATCGTCAACATCCCGAAGGGGACGAACTCCGAGCAGGCCCGTAAGCAGGTCGGTACCACCGCCCAGCTCTACTTCCGGCCCGTCATGACCGTCGCCGCGGGTGGCCCGACCGCCCCGCAGCCCAAGCCCAGCCCGAGTGCCTCCGCGCCGGACAAGGCCACGGACAAGGGCGGCGCCGACAAGGCGACCTCCCCGACGCCCAGCACCAGCGCCACCACGCAGGGCCGCGCCGTCACCGACGGGCTGAAGGCCCCGACGCCCACGCCCAGCGGCTCCGCCACCGACAAGCCGGCCCCGACGCCGAGCGCCCCGGCCGGCACCGCCGCCCTGGAGAAGAGGTTCACCGACCTCAACTGCCTCGACCAGACCGAGCGCGGCAACGTGGGCGAGGGCGTCAAGCCCGAGGAGCCCACGGTCGCCTGTGGCAAGAACAGCGCCGGGCAGTGGGAGAAGTACATCCTCGGCCCCGCCGAGGTGAGTGGTAAGGACGTCGACGACGCCAAGGGCCAGCTGGACCAGCAGCGCGGCATGTGGATCGTCACGATGGACTTCACCAGCGCCGGCTCGAAGAAGTTCCAGGCGATCACCAGCAAGCTCTCGCAGCAGCCGTCGCCGCAGAACCAGTTCGCGATCGTCCTCGACGGCGAGGTCGTCTCGGCCCCGCAGGTCAACCAGACGCTCAGCGCCAACGCCGAGATCTCCGGAAGCTTCGACCAGCAGTCGGCACAGGACCTCGGCAACATCCTGTCCTACGGTGCGCTGCCCCTCAGCTTCGAGGAGCAGAGCGTCACCACCGTCAGCGCGGCCCTCGGCGGCGAGCAGCTCCAGGCCGGCCTCATCGCCGGTGCCATCGGCCTCGCGCTGGTCATCATCTACCTGGTGGTCTACTACCGCGGTCTGTCAGTGGTGGCGATCCTCAGCCTCTTGGTCTCGGCCGCCCTCACCTACTCGCTGATGGCCCTGCTCGGCCCGGCCATCGGGTTCGCGCTGAACCTGCCCGCGGTGTGTGGTGCGATCGTTGCCATCGGTATCACCGCCGACTCGTTCATCGTGTACTTCGAACGCATAAGGGACGAGATCCGCGAGGGCCGTACGCTGCGGCCCGCCGTGGAGCGTGCCTGGCCGCGCGCCCGGCGCACCATCCTGGTCTCCGACTTCGTGTCGTTCCTCGCCGCCGCTGTGCTCTTCGTGGTCACCGTCGGCAAGGTCCAGGGCTTCGCGTTCACCCTCGGTCTGACCACCCTGCTCGACGTGGTCGTGGTGTTCTTCTTCACCAAGCCGGTCATGACGCTCCTCGCCCGTACGAAGTTCTTCTCCGGCGGCGGCTCCTGGTCCGGGCTCGACCCGCAGCGCCTCGGTGCCAAGCCCCCGCTGCGCCGCACGCGCCGCACCTCCGCCCCCACCGACCCGAAGGAGGCGTGAGATGTCGCGTCTCGGCAACATCGGCGCCAGGCTCTACCGCGGCGAGGTCGGTTACGACTTCGTCGGCAAGCGGAAGATCTGGTACGGCCTCTCGATCCTGATCACCATCACGGCCATCGTCGGCCTGGCGGTACAGGGCCTGAACATGGGCATCGAGTTCAAGGGCGGTGCCGTCTTCAACACCGCGAAGACGAACGTGTCCGTCGCGCAGGCCGAGGAGTTCGCGGAAGCGGCCTCCGGCCATGACGCCATCGTCCAGCAGCTCGGCAACGACACCCTGCGCATCCAGGTCAGCGACCTGGACACCAAGCAGGCCGACGCGGTCGCCACCAAGCTCGCCGCCGATCTGGACATGAACAAGAACCAGATCGACCAGGAGCTCGTCGGTCCGAGCTGGGGCAAGCAGATCGCCAACAAGGCATGGACCGGCCTCGGCGTCTTCATGATCCTCGTGGTCATCTATCTGGCGATCGCCTTCGAGTGGCGCATGGCCATCGCCGCCCTGATCGCCCTGATCCACGACATCACGATCACGGTGGGCATCTACGCCCTGGTCGGATTCGAGGTCACCCCGGGCACCGTGATCGGTCTGCTGACCATTCTCGGTTACTCGCTGTACGACACCGTGGTCGTCTTCGACAGCCTCAAGGAAGGCACGAAGGACATCACCAAGCAGACCCGGTGGACCTACAGCGAGATCGCCAACCGGTCCATCAACGGCACCCTGGTGCGGTCGATCAACACCACGGTCGTCGCGCTGCTGCCGGTCGCCGGTCTGCTCTTCATCGGCGGTGGGTTCCTCGGCGCCGGCATGCTCAACGACATCTCGCTGTCGCTCTTCGTCGGCCTCGCCGCCGGTGCGTACTCCTCGATCTTCATCGCCACGCCGCTCGTCGCCGACCTCAAGGAGCGCGAGCCGCAGATGAAGGCCCTGAAGAAGCGGGTCCTCGCCAAGCGCGCGGCCGCCGCGGCCAAGGGCGAGTCCACGGACCAGGCCGAGGAGCCCCACGGGCCGTCGGACGAGGTGCCGGACGACGCCGCGACGGCGGGCGCCGTCGTCGGACCACGGGGTCGTGGCCGCGGCCGCCCCTCGGGCAGGCGTCGATGACCGACGGCGTGCAGGAACTGCTGCTGAGCCGTATCCGCGACGTACCGGACTACCCGAAGCCCGGCGTGGTGTTCAAGGACATCACGCCCCTGCTGGCGGACCCGAAGGCCTTCACGGCCCTCACCGACGCGCTCGCCGAAGGGTGCGAGCGGCACGGGGCCACCAAGGTCGTCGGACTGGAGGCGCGGGGGTTCATCCTCGGCGCCCCGGTCGCGGTACGCGCGGGGCTGGGCTTCATCCCCGTACGCAAGGCGGGCAAGCTCCCCGGAGCGACGCTGTCGCAGGCGTACGAGCTGGAGTACGGCAGCGCCGAGATCGAGGTGCACGCCGAGGACCTGCGGACGGGCGACCGTGTGATGGTCATCGATGACGTGCTCGCCACCGGCGGTACCGCCGGGGCGGCGGTGGAACTGATCCGTCGCAGCGGGGCCGAGGTCGCGGGCATCGCGGTCCTGATGGAACTGGGCTTCCTCGGCGGCCGGGACCGCCTGGAGCCCGTGCTGCGGGGAGCTCCGCTGGAGTCCCTGATCACCATCTGAAGCCGTACGGCCGTCCGTGGGCGTCCCGGGATCTCCCGGGGCGCCCACCGGTCTGTTCCGGCCTCGTGGGCACCGGGACAGCGAGGTCGATACCATGGCCTTTCCGGACCTGACCGGGGGACCCGGAACCGCACGAGGAGCGCTCTTGCCAGACGAGGCCCAGCCCGCCGCCGCGCAGCCCGACCAGAAGGCCGACAAGGCCGCGGCAGCCCCTGTCACGCCCGAGACCCAGCCGGCCGACAAGAAGGCGAAGCCTGCTGCGCCCGAGCGGAGCGGGACGGGTGTCGCTCCGGTCGACGTCCGCCAGCCGGCGTCGGCCAGGGGCGCTGCCACCGGTGAGTCCGCGGCGAGTGCGAACGGCGCGTCTCCCACGCCCGCTCCGAAGCCCCCGGCTCCCACGCCGGCCCCGGCCCCGAGGCCCACTCCCGCCGCCGTGCCGCGCAGCACCGGCTCCTCGAACCGGGTGCGCGCGCGTCTCGCCCGGCTCGGCGTGCAGCGCTCGTCGCCGTACAACCCCGTCCTGGAACCGCTGCTGCGGATCGTGCGCAGCAACGACGCCAAGATCGAGACGGCGACACTGCGCCAGATCGAGCGCGCCTACCAGGTCGCCGAGCGCTGGCACCGGGGCCAGAAGCGCAAGAGCGGCGACCCGTACATCACACATCCGCTCGCCGTGACCACCATCCTCGCCGAGCTCGGTATGGACCCGGCGACCCTGATGGCCGGTCTGCTGCACGACACCGTCGAGGACACCGAGTACGGCCTGGACACCCTGCGCCGCGACTTCGGCGACCAGGTCGCCCTCCTCGTCGACGGTGTCACCAAGCTGGACAAGGTCAAGTTCGGCGAGGCCGCGCAGGCGGAGACCGTGCGCAAGATGGTCGTCGCCATGGCCAAGGACCCGCGCGTCCTGGTCATCAAGCTGGCCGACCGGCTGCACAACATGCGCACGATGCGCTATCTCAAGCGGGAGAAGCAGGAGAAGAAGGCCCGCGAGACCCTTGAGATCTACGCGCCCCTGGCCCACCGGCTGGGCATGAACACCATCAAGTGGGAGCTGGAGGACCTCGCCTTCGCGATCCTCTACCCGAAGATGTACGACGAGATCGTGCGGCTGGTGGCCGAGCGCGCCCCCAAGCGCGACGAGTACCTGGCCATAGTGACCGACGAGGTCCAGTCCGACCTGCGGGCCGCCCGGATCAAGGCCACCGTCACCGGCCGGCCGAAGCACTACTACAGCGTCTACCAGAAGATGATCGTCCGCGGCCGGGACTTCGCGGAGATCTACGACCTGGTCGGCATCCGCGTCCTCGTCGACACCGTCCGCGACTGCTACGCGGCGCTCGGCACCGTCCATGCGCGATGGAACCCGGTCCCCGGCCGGTTCAAGGACTACATCGCGATGCCGAAGTTCAACATGTACCAGTCGCTGCACACCACGGTGATCGGTCCCAACGGCAAGCCCGTCGAGCTCCAGATCCGCACGTTCGACATGCACCGCCGTGCCGAGTACGGCATCGCCGCGCACTGGAAGTACAAGCAGGAACCGTCCGCCGGGGCCTCCAAGGTGCGCACCGACGTGCCGAAGAAGGCCGGCAAGGACGACGCCGTCAACGACATGGCGTGGCTGCGCCAGTTGCTGGACTGGCAGAAGGAGACCGAGGACCCCTCGGAGTTCCTGGAGTCACTGCGTTTCGACCTCTCGCGCAACGAGGTCTTCGTCTTCACGCCGAAGGGCGACGTCATAGCGCTGCCGGCCGGCGCCACGCCCGTCGACTTCGCGTACGCGGTGCACACGGAAGTGGGCCACCGCACCATAGGAGCGCGGGTCAACGGGCGGCTCGTACCGCTCGAATCCACCCTGGACAACGGCGATCTGGTCGAGGTCTTCACCTCCAAGGCCGAAGGCGCGGGCCCCTCGCGCGACTGGCTCGGCTTCGTCAAGTCACCGCGGGCCCGCAACAAGATCCGCGCGTGGTTCTCCAAGGAGCGCCGCGACGAGGCCATCGAGCACGGCAAGGACGCCATCGCGCGGGCCATGCGCAAGCAGAACCTGCCGATCCAGCGCATCCTCACCGGCGACTCGCTCGTCACGCTCGCGCACGAGATGCGCTACCCCGACATCTCGTCGCTGTACGCGGCGATCGGCGAGGGTCATGTCGCGGCGCAGGGCGTCGTGCAGAAGCTCGTGCAGGCCCTCGGCGGCGAGGAGGCGGCGAACGAGGACATCGCCGAGAGCACCCCGCCCTCGCGCAGCCGCTCCAAGCGCCGCTCCAGCGCCGACCCGGGCGTGGTCGTCAAGGGCGTCGAGGACGTGTGGGTCAAGCTCGCCCGGTGCTGCACGCCCGTGCCCGGCGACCCGATCATCGGCTTTGTCACCCGCGGCAGCGGCGTATCGGTTCACCGCGCGGACTGCGTCAACGTCGACTCGCTGTCCCAGGAACCGGAGCGCATCCTCGAGGTCGAGTGGGCACCCACCCAGTCGTCGGTCTTCCTGGTCGCCATCCAGGTCGAGGCGCTGGACCGGTCGCGGCTGCTGTCGGACGTCACCCGGGTGCTGTCCGACCAGCACGTCAACATCCTGTCCGCGGCCGTCCAGACCTCCCGCGACCGGGTGGCCACCTCGCGCTTCACCTTCGAGATGGGCGACCCGAAGCACCTCGGGCACGTGCTGAAGGCGGTCCGCGGCGTGGAGGGTGTCTACGACGTCTACCGGGTGACCTCGGCCCGCCGCCCCTGACCCGGCCCCCGGAGCCGAGCAGCACCGGACCAGCAGAGACAGGACACACGAAAGGGCCTCCCGTACACCGCGTACGGGAGGCCCTTTCGGTGTGCGGCCTGTCAGCCGCCGAACTCCTCCAGGCCCTTCAGCGCCTGGTCCAGCAGCGCCTGCCGGCCCTCGAGTTCCTTCGCCAGCTTGTCCGCCTTGGCGTTGTTGCCCGCGGCGCGCGCCGCGTCGATCTGGCCGCGCAGCTTGTCCACGGCGGCCTGGAGCTGTCCGGTCAGACCCGCGGCACGCGCACGCGCCTCGGGGTTCGTCCGGCGCCACTCGGTCTCCTCGGACTCCTGCAGAGCCCGCTCGACGGCGTGCATGCGGCCCTCGACCTTGGGACGGGCGTCCCGCGGCACATGGCCGATGGCCTCCCAGCGCTCGTTGATGGCGCGGAAGGTGGCACGCGCCGCCTTCAGGTCCGACACCGGGACGAGCTTCTCCGCCTCGGCGGCGAGCTCCTCCTTGAGCTTGAGGTTCTCCGCCTGCTCGGCGTCCCGCTCGGCGAAGACCCCACTGCGGGCCGCGAAGAAGACGTCCTGGGCGCCGCGGAAGCGGTTCCACAGGTCGTCCTCGGCCTCGCGCTGCGCACGGCCCGCGGCCTTCCACTCCGCCATCAGCTCGCGGTAGCGGGCCGCCGTGACGCCCCAGTCGGTGGAGCCGGACAGCGACTCGGCCTCGGCGACCAGCCTCTCCTTGGTCTTGCGGGCCTCCTCGCGCTGCGCGTCCAGCGAGGCGAAGTGCGCCTTGCGGCGCTTGGAGAACGCCGACCGGGCGTGCGAGAAGCGGTGCCACAGCTCGTCGTCGGACTTCCGGTCGAGCCGCGGCAGGCCCTTCCAGGTGTCCACCAGCGCGCGCAGGCGCTCACCGGCCGCCCGCCACTGCTCGCTCCGGGCCAGCTCCTCGGCCTCGTTGACCAGGGCTTCCTTGGCGTGCCGTGCCTCGTCGCTCTGCTTGGCGCGCTGGACCTTGCGCTCCTCGCGGCGCTTCTCGACCGACTCCACCAGCGCGTCGAGACGCTTGGCCAGCGCCTCGAGATCGCCGACGGCGTGATGCTCGTCCACCTGCTGGCGCAGATGGTCGATGGCCTGCTGGGCATCCTTGGCCGAGAGATCGGTGGTCTTCACCCGACGCTCGAGGAGGCCGATCTCGACCACCAAGCCCTCGTACTTGCGCTCGAAATAGGCCAGAGCCTCTTCGGGAGTCCCGGCCTGCCACGATCCGACGACCTTCTCGCCGTCGGCTGTACGCACGTACACGGTGCCCGTCTCGTCGACACGGCCCCACGGGTCGCTGCTCACAGCGCCTCCTCCACCTGATGCCGCGAGGGGGTTCGCCCCCCGGGCATCGTCCACAGTTTCCAGGGCGGGCACGGCCCGCCTTCCGCAGCGCGAAGCCGGCCGCGCTGCACAACGCCAATCTAGGCGACCGGCCGCCCGGCTGTCCGCACTCAGCGCGGCTGAAATTCCCCGCTCACACCTTGGGGACGGCCGCCTTCTCAATGGTGACGGCCGTTTTCGGGGCCCCGTCCCCGCCGCCGCTCGCGACTCCGGCCTTGGCCACCTTCTCGACGGCCTTGAGGCCGGCGGCGTCCATCTTTCCGAACGGTGTGTACGTCGGCGGCAGTTTGGTCGCCTTGTAGACGAGGAAGAACTGGCTTCCGCCGGAGTTCGGCTGACCGGTGTTGGCCATCGCCACAGTGCCGGCCGGATAGGTCACCGAGCCGTCGGCGGCCGCCTTGCCGAGAGCGGTCAGGTTCTCGTCGGGAATCGTGTACCCGGGCCCGCCGGTGCCGTCGCCCTTCGGGTCGCCGCACTGGAGCACGAAGATGCCCTGTGTGGTCAGCCGGTGGCACTTCGTGCCGTCGAAGAACCCCTTGTCCGCGAGCGCCTTGAACGAGTTCACGGTGCGCGGGGTCTTCGCCGCGTCCATCGCGATCCTGATGTCGCCCTGGTTCGTCGTCAGGTCCAGCGAGTACTTCGCCTTCTTGTCGATCGAGAGGGCGGGTTCGGGGCTCGTGGCCTCGGAGGGGGTGGGGGAGGCGCTGGGCGAGGTGGTGCTGTCGTCGCCCGCGGTCTGCCCGTCGGTCTTGCTGTCGCCGTCGGACAGGCCCACCGAGGCGTAGGCGGCCGCACCCGCGGCGAGCACCACGGCCAGTGTCGCCGCGATGACCGTGTTCCGCTGCTTCCTCTTGCGTGACTGTGCCCGACGCTGCTGCTGGCGCTCGAACTTCTCCCTGGCGAGCTGCCGCCGCCGCTGATCGCTGCTGACCACCGGGTCTTCTCCTTGTAGTCGTACGTCTGATGCCGACCGGCCGAGTGTGCCCGTACCGTATACGGGTTGGCTGTGGGAGGAGCAGCGCCGGTAGGCTCTGATCTGCTGCATTTCGAGGCAGCGAGAACTCTCTCCACGACCACACTGAGGACGATCGTGCTTATTGCCGGGTTCCCCGCCGGGGCCTGGGGGACCAACTGTTACCTGGTCGCCCCCGCCGCCGGCGAGGAGTGCGTGATCATCGATCCGGGTCACCAGGCCGCCGAAGGTGTCGCCGAGGCGGTCGCGAAGCACCGGCTCAAGCCCGTCGCCGTCATCCTCACCCACGGCCACATCGACCATGTCGCCTCGGTCGTCCCGGTGTGCGGCGCGCACGACGTGCCCGCGTGGATCCACCCCTCCGACCGGTACATGATGAGCGACCCGGAAAAGTCGCTCGGCAGGTCGATCGGCATGCCGCTGATGGGCGAGCTGACCGTGGGAGAGCCGGACGACGTCAGGGAACTGACCGACGGCGCGAAGCTGCGCCTCGCCGGACTCGACTTCTCGGTCGCGCACGCGCCCGGCCATACCAAGGGGTCGGTGACCTTCGGCATGCCCGAGGCCGCGGACATCCCGTCCGTGTTCTTCTCGGGGGACCTGCTGTTCGCCGGCTCCATCGGACGCACGGACCTGCCGGGCGGTGACATGGACGAGATGCTCGCGTCGCTGGCACGTGTGTGCCTGCCGCTCGACGACTCGACCGTGGTCCTGTCCGGACACGGCCCCCAGACGACCATCGGCCGAGAGCGCGCCACCAATCCCTATCTGCGGGAAGTGGCCGACGGCCTCGGGAGCCAGGCGGCTCCCCGACGAGGAATGTGACGAGAGAAGCTCCGTGAGCACTTTTCAGGCCCCGAAGGGCACGTACGACCTGATCCCGCCCCGGTCCGCGAAGTTCCTGGCGGTCCGCGAGGCGATCTCCGCACCGCTGAAGAATTCCGGCTACGGCTACATCGAGACGCCCGGCTTCGAGAACGTCGAGCTGTTCGCGCGCGGCGTCGGTGAGTCCACCGACATCGTGAGCAAGGAGATGTACGCCTTCGAGACCAAGGGCGGCACCAAGCTCGCCCTGCGCCCCGAGGGCACCGCCTCCGTGCTGCGCGCCGCCCTGGAGGCCAACCTCCACAAGGCCGGCAACCTCCCCGTCAAGCTCTGGTACTCCGGCTCGTACTACCGCTACGAGCGGCCGCAGGCGGGGCGCTACCGTCACTTCTCGCAGGTCGGTGCCGAGGCGATCGGCGCCGAGGACCCGGCACTGGACGCCGAGCTGATCATCCTGGCCGACCAGGCGTACCGCACGCTCGGCCTGCGCGAGTTCCGCATCCTGCTCAACTCACTTGGCGACAAGGAGTGCCGCCCGGTCTACCGCGACGCCCTCCAGGGCTTCCTGCGCGACCTCGACCTCGACGAGGACACCCGGCGCCGGATCGAGATCAACCCGCTGCGGGTGCTCGACGACAAGCGCGCCGACGTCCAGAAGCAGCTCGTGGGCGCGCCGATGCTGCGCGACTACCTGTGCGACGCGTGCAAGGCGTACCACGAGGAGGTGCGCGAGCTGCTGACGGCGGCCGGTGTGGCCTTCGAGGACGACGAGAAGCTGGTCCGCGGTCTGGACTACTACACGCGTACCACCTTCGAGTTCGTCCACGACGGACTCGGCTCGCAGTCCGCGGTCGGCGGCGGCGGCCGCTACGACGGTCTCTCCGAGATGATCGGCGGCCCCGAACTCCCGTCCGTCGGCTGGGCTCTGGGCGTGGACCGTACGGTCCTGGCGCTGGAGGCGGAGGGCGTCGAGCTCGAACTCCCCGCCACTACCAGCGTGTTCGCCGTCCCGCTGGGCGAGGAGGCGCGGCGCGTGCTCTTCGGCGTCGTCACCGAGCTGCGCAGGGAGGGCATCGCCACGGACTTCGCGTTCGGCGGGCGGGGCCTGAAGGGCGCCATGAAGAGCGCGAACCGCTCGGGCGCGCGGTACACGATCGTCGCGGGTGAGCGCGACCTCGCGGACGGCGTGGTCCAGATCAAGAACATGGAGTCCGGCGAGCAGAGCGCCGTGGCGCTGGGCCTCGTCGTGGAGGAACTGCGCGGCCGCCTGGCCTCATAGCCCGGCGTCAACCCGGCGGGAGTTTTCTCCTCCTGCCGTGCGAGGCCGATTCGGACGGGTCGGCGGGCGGTTTCCGGGCGTCGTGCCGGCGCCGGAGACCGCCACGTCACCTCCCGTCGCCCGGGGCCGTAGCGCCCGGCGGCGCCGCGGAACACCTTCCCGCGGCGCCACCGGTGCGCCCGTGCTCATGTCCGGCGAACGGCGGACACCGGCGCCGGTGCGGCAGAATGACCGTGCCCGAGCAGGCTACGAAGCGATGGAACGGCGATATGACGACTGCGGCGGTGGACGACGTGTCCTCAGACGAGCGAGCGGACGGCTCCGCGCGCACGATCGGTGCCGGCCGGGCGTTCGCCTGGCTTCTGGTGATCACGGGTGCGGCGGGTCTGCTGGCTTCGTGGGTCATCACGATCGACAAGTTCAAGCTG
>NZ_JBEOSJ010000043.1:0-34200 GCF_040302905.1 Streptomyces sp. NPDC096193
CCCGTTTCGAGCGCTACAAGCACCATGTCCTCGCCACCCTGCGCAAGGACGGGTCCCCCGTGGCACCGATTCCCGGGAGTCAGGCTCTGTGCGCCGTCGCCATCACCGGCGTGCTGCGGTTATGCCGGCACACCGAAGGAAGCGATCATGAAAGCAGCGGTATACGAAGGACCGCGTACGGTCACCGTGAAGGACGTACCAGACGCGAAGATCGAGCACCCCTGCGACATCATCGTCAAGATCACCACCACCAATATCTGCGGTTCGGACCTGCACATGTACGAGGGCCGCACCTCGTTCGAGTCCGGCCGCACCCTGGGCCACGAGAACATGGGCCAGGTCGTGGAGGTCGGCTCGGCCGTCCGTAAGGTCCAGGTCGGCGAGTATGTGGTCCTGCCCTTCAACATCGCTTGCGGCTTCTGCAAGCAGTGCGAGCGGGGTCTGACCAACTACTGCCTGACGATGCAGCCGGAACCGGCCCTCGCCGGAGCCGCCTACGGGTTCGCCGACATGGGCCCTTATCAGGGTGGTCAGGCGGAACTGCTGCGAGTGCCGTACGGCGACTTCAACGCGCTGCGTCTGGGCGAGGACGCCGCCGAACGGCAGACCGACTACGTGATGCTCGCCGACATCTTCCCCACCGGCTATCACGCTACCGAGATGGCAGGCGTCAAGCCTGGCGACCAGACGATCGTCTTCGGGGCCGGTCCCGTCGGGCTGATGGCGGCCTACTCCGCGCTCCTCAAGGGCGCCGGCCGCGTCTGGGTGGCCGACCACCAACCCGACCGGCTGCGCAAGGCGCAGGAGATCGGTGCCATCCCGATCAACACCGCCGAGCAGAACCCGGCGGAGGTCGTCAAGGAAGCCACCCTCGGTCTGGGCGCCGACAACGGCTGTGAGTGCGTCGGCTACCAGGCACACGACCCCCAGGGACACGAGGACGCCAGCCTCACACTCAATGGACTCATCGACTCGGTCAGATTCACGGGCCACATCGGCGTGGTGGGCGTTTTCCTGCCCCAGGACCCCGGCGGTGCCGAGGCCCAGGGAGAGCTGGAGGCGCAGGGCAAGGTCCCGATCGACTACGGCATGATGTGGTTCAAGGGCCAGCAGATGGGCACCGGGCAGGCGCCGGTAAAGAGGTACAACCGGGCGCTGCGGGATCTGATCGCCGGCGGGAAGGCAAAGCCGAGCTTCGTCGTCTCCCACGAACTCAGCCTCGACGAGGCACCCACCGCCTACGAGCACTTCGACGCCCGCGACGACGGCTGGACCAAGGTAGTCCTGCACCCGAACGGACACGGCAACGGCCACAAGCGGTAACGACCAAGGAACCCGCGACCCGCCCGGCCCTCCGGGCCCGAACCGGGGGACGGACGGCCATCGCCCCGGCTCCATCGTCTTGGCCAGACACGCGATCCGCATCCGGGTGCCGTCCATCTCTCTCCCCGACAGCGGCCCTCACCAGCCCCCTGACCGAAGGAATGAGCACCATGGCACCCGATCTCCGCGGCCGGAAGGTCGCGATCCTGGCGACCGACGGCGTCGAGCGCGTCGAGCTCGAGCAGCCGCGTGGCGCCCTGTACGGCGCCGGCGCGAAGACAGAGGTCCTCTCCATCCACCCCGGCGAAATCCAGGCCCGCCAGGGAGACCTGAACTCCGCAGGAACCTTCCCCGTCGACCGCCTCGTCTCAGACGCCTCCGCCGACGACTACGACGCCCTGCTGCTGCCCGGCGGCACCATGAACCCCGACCAGCTCCGTATGAACAAGGACGCCGTCGGCTTCGTCAAGGCCTTCGTGAACTCGGGCAAGCCCGTAGCCACAATCTGCCACGGCCCGTGGACTCTGGCGGAAGCCGACGTCGTGCGCGGACGCCGACTCACCTCGTGGCCGAGCATCCGCACGGATCTGCGAAATGCAGGAGCCGAGGTCGTCGACGAAGAGGTCGTCGTCGACGGCCAGTTCACCTCGAGCCGGTCGCCCGATGACCTGCCTGCCTTCTGCGCCGCCATCGTCGACCAGTTCGCCCAGGCCGGCAGCCCAAGCTCCGGCGCCTAGCCCGGCACCGAGAGCTGCGCGCCCCAGTGCGCCCGCAGGACAGTCCACGGACCCTCGCGACTACGGGGCGGCCTGGGACATCGCCGTTCACATGGCCTCCCGGCTGTCCTCCGGTAAGGCCGGGGTGAACCGGCCCGTCGCCGGTGCCCCGTCATCGAAAACGAGCTGCGCCAACTCTTGGAGGTTGTTGCCAAGCCGTTCACGATATGACGGAGACGCTCTGTAGTCGCGCGCGCCCAGCTGGGCCTGCGCACCGCCGTCGTCGAGGCGAAGTACTGGGGCGGCGTCTGCCTCAACGTCTGCTGCATCGTCCAAGGCCCTGCTGCGCAACGGCGATGACTGCCGGGGACCGCACGGAGCGAGAGGGCCAGCGGGATCACTCCCAGGCGGCGACGTTGTGCTTGCGCCTGACCGGCGCCGTGCCCGCATTGGAGGCGAACAGTCCGCGGGTGGATGGGCCCGGATGCGCTCGATGTCCTCGGAGACCGCACGCGGGTGGGTGCGCATGGTGCTCCGGGGCGCGGTCGAGGTGACCCATGGCGGACACCACGGTCGACCATGCCCGGTCGTGGCCGCTGAGCCCGCAGCAGCCCACGTCGGGACACATGACGCTGTCGTACTCGCGCGACCCGTTGCCACCAGCCAGGACCTGCGGGCGTTCTTCGACTGCCATCGCCGGGCGTTTGCCCACTTCGGCGGAGCGCCGGTGGCGATCGTCCACGACCGGGCTTGAGGTCACTGGGCTGATCCACGCCGCCCGCGGGCGCCACCTGCTCTACGCGGGCTGCTTCTCCACGACGACATCGAGCTGCTCGATCGTGGGCTCCTCGAAGAGCTCACCCGTTTTCTCACCGAGCGCTTCCGCGACCTCACCCGACAGATGCGCCTGGCGCCCGTCGTCGTCCGGAAAGGCATCGAAGATCCCGAACGACGAGGGTCCGAACTGGATTCCGAACCACCTGACGGTCTTGGGCTCCCCCTCGACGATCGCCAACCCCTGATTCAAGAAGTCCCGGACGTCGTTCTCCCTGCCGTGCAGTGCTTCGAGGCGTACCAGAAGCGCTTTGCTGACCTGCGTTGCCATTTCGGGTCCCTCCTCTTCCTTTGCTCGGTTCGCGCTGTCGCGATAATCAGAACGCCGCTACGGCCGCCTCTGCGACCGTCTGATCCTGCTCGCGGTGCCCCTGCATCACAGCCCGGTCGGGCGCGCTGCAGGGGTGTCACAGCATCTCCAGCGGCCGTTTGCTCTCCGGCGGCGGGAACGCCCGGTCCAGGGTCGCGAGGTCCTCGGCGGTCAGGTCCACCTCCAGAGCTGATCTGTTCTCCTCGACGTGCGCGCGGGAGGACGCCTTCGGGATCGCGATGACGTCCTCGTGCCGCAGGACCCAGGCCAGGGCGATCTGCGCGGGCGTCGCACCGTGGGCGGCTGCCACGCCCCGCAGCGCCCGGTGGCCGAGCAGACGGCCCTGCTCGACCGGCGAGTACGCCATGACGGGGATCGACAGTTCACGGCACCTGGGCAGCAGACTGTACTCAGGCCCTCGACGGCTGAGGTTTTACAGCACCTGGTCGGTCTGCGGCCTGGCTCCGGGCGGCAGGTCCGCGAGATCATCCACGTCCAGGTTGCTCACCCCCCAGGAGCGGATGACACCTCCCGCACCAAGGACTCGAACGCCTCGACCGTCTCCTCCAGCGGCACAGCTCCACGCCAGTGCAGCAGGTACAGATCGATCCGGTCCGTGCGCAGACGGCGCAGGCTCCCCCGGCATGCCTCGGCCACTCCACCGGCGTCCGCATGGGAGGGGAGCACCTTGCTGACCAAGAAGACCTCGTCCCGCCGTCCGGCCACCGCCTCGGCCACCAATTCCTCCGCCGCACCGTCCCCGTACATCTCCGCGGTGTCGATGAGGGTCATCCCCAGGTCCAGCCCGGCGCGCAGGGCCGACACCTCGGCCGCGCGGCACCCGGGATCCTCCCCCATCCCCCAGGTGCCCTGACCGAGCGCCGCAACCCCGCAAGGAAGGATGACCGTCCGCGGATCCGCCATGGCTTCCTCCTGGATGTAACGGTGGCCAAGACTGCCAACCACCAACTGCACCACGATCTCAGCGGAATGGGATTCTCCTGCGGCACGTCGCCCCTCGTAGAACCACGTCGTCAGAGCGGGATGCGCTGCGGCCGGACGCAGGTTCTCCTCGAGTTTTCCGGTCATGGCCGCGCTGGCCAATGCCCGTCCCAGTCGAGGTGCCTGTTTGAACAGGTTGTGCCCTGCGGCGAAAAGGATTCTGTCGGCTTCCCAGACCGCCATGCCGTCTTCGCTCCACGGCAGGCTTGTCACCCAGCAGTGCAGGTGCTCGACGGGCTCGGGGTCGAGGCCGGGCAATGCGCGGGAGACGTACGTGCGGGCGCGTGCGCTGTTTGCTCGGCGAGCAAATCGACCATGACCCGGGAACTCCTTCCTGTCCAGGAACGCCCCGGCCACCTAACTGATCTCTCCGAGCCGTCTCGGCGAAGTCAGTCGTGACGGCATTCCCTGACTGTCGTTGGGCTGTGTGGTGCCGCCCAATCTCGCCGCGTCGGTGCCCGGCTGAGTTGCCTGCCCGGCCATGAACGAGCAGGCCAGGTAGGCCCTAGATTCGCCGCATCATCGCAGCGAACCGCAGGCGTGGCCTCCGGTCACCGACAGCGCTCCGGTCATGGCCGGCGCCCGAGGGTTGAGTTGGCCATGACCTCACACGCCCGGAAGAACGCTGCCCGTGAGCAGCAGGAGTTGTCCGGCCGCAATCGTCGTGCTGCCCTGCAGGACGTCCGCGACGCCCTGCAGCCCGCTCCCGAAGCTCGCCGGGCATCAGCCCGCGCCGGGACGGACGTTGCCGATCATGCGGTGCCCGTCGAGTTGCTCGCTCTGGTCCTCGATCACTCCCGCCGCAGCGGGAAGTACCTCGACAAGGCCGTGGGGCTCGGGCGCAGCCACGGGGGCTACCCCAGTGAGTGGCAGCGCCTGGTCCTCTATGCGCTCACCGACGCGCACGCCCACCTTCAGCTGCTGATCGGGACCCTTGCCGCAGCCCTGCAGCAGCACGGCGTGGACGACGACCGGATCCGCCGGCACCTGCAATCCCCCGACCCTGACCGGTACATCACCCAGCACGCTCTCGACCACCTCGCCGGACTCACTGGGACACCGGTCCCGGACGGGCAGGAGCAGCCCATCTGGCACTACCTCGGCACGCAGGTCGCCCAGCGTGCGCACGACGAACTGGAGCGGCAGGAACGCCACTGAGCTGGGGCCGCCCCACCCGGCGGGACCCCAATACGGGCCGGGCAAAGACACTGCAGAGACGCTGCCAGCCGAGTAGCCACGAGGGGCAGAACCCGCCCTCAGAAGTACGTTTCCCCTGACAGCGGGAGAGGAGCGGGGTGTACCGCCGCATGACAGCGACGCCCGTCCCCGGTACCGCCCCGGCCGCTCCTCTGGCGTCGGCGGGCACGGTCCACGGCGTACACAGCCTCCCGGCGCCGTCGACAGTGTCCTGCCGGTTCAGGTACCCCGGGCGCCTGCGCTGACCTGGGATGATTGAGCTCTGGGTACCCCGGCGGTACTCTGGCGGCATGGCAGCACTCAATGTGGACTTCTCCGACGCGGAGCTCGAAGACCTCCGGGATGCGGCCCGGGAGCGTGGCATGACGCTGAAGGCCTTCGTGAAGTCCTCGACGACCGACGCGATCACCCATCAGCGGAGCCTGAAGACGGCGGCAACGGAGTTCCAGCGGGTCTTCGCGGACCCCTCCCTGGCCGAAGCCATCGAAGCGGCGGGCATCGACGACGGCCCGACGGCAAACACGACGGGCAGGGCCGCCTGAAGCAATGGCACCCGCCTTGCACATCGACGTGCGCTGGCTCCTGCAGCAGCACGAGACGGCCCTTCCCGACCAACCCCACATCAGTGACTTCTCAGCCCTGGTCGCGGCCGTCGCGCGCCATCGTGTCGATCCGCCCCGTCTCGGCGTCGACCCGGACGCGTCCTGGCGCGCTGCGGCCCTGCTGCACACCCTGCTCCTGCTCAGGCCCCTGCCGTCCCTCAACGTCCGGTTCGCGTGTGCCGTCACCATCGCCTACATGCACGCCAGCGACGAGGGCCTCGACGTCCCCTACGGCGAGCTGGTCGAACTGTGCAAGGACCTCCTGGCGGGCAAGGACACCGTCTTCGGCGCCGCCGGCCGGATCCGTTCCTGGCGCATCTGACCGTCGGCAGCGCCCGCATCACCTGCGTCGGCAGTGCCGACGCCACACCGGCCGTTGTGCATGGCGCGACGGGTCAGAGACCCAAAGCAGGGTGCCGCGGCCCCGCTGAGTTCTCTTCGGGCTGGCCGGAGGACTGCCAGGTGGGTGGTGCGGGCTCGTGGGATGTCAGTCCGCCAGGCGTTGCGACGGGGGGGAAGTTCATCGCGGCGGCAGTGACCTGGTTCTCGTCCTCGCGGCGGGTCTTGAGCTTGGGCGACACATCGAACGTGACCGGTGGCGCCTGAGTGAAAGCCCGCGGCCTGCGCGGGCGGGGCGGCTGGGCGTTCATGCGTCCCGCTCCCCGCGTCGCCGCGCGCTGCCCCAGCTCTCTGTGCCCACGACCACGCCTCTCCGCCATCCGCTGAACGTCAACACCACTGTCACCGCGGCGAAGCGGTGAGAGGCCGCCACGAGCTGCTGAAGCGCTCGAGATCGGTTTTCACCCTGGCGCTCGCAGCGCGCTCCACGTGGGCGCGGTGCGGGCCGACAGCAGCAGCGCGCACAGGGCGGCGGCCATCAGCGGGACAGCGAAGTGGCCGCCGAGCGGGCCGGCCAGGGCTGTGCCGCCGGCCAGACCGAGGCGGATCGCGCTGGACATCCAGCCGACCGCTTCTGTCGATGTCCCCGGAGGGGCAATCGAGGCGAGGGTCAGGCTGGCCACGGTCAACACGGGGACGAACGCAGCGCCCGGCAGCATCACCAGGAGGAGGACCGCCGCAGCCGGGAGCGGGGCGAGCAGGGGAAGCCAGCAGGCCGCGAACACGCCTGCCAGCAGCATCAGCTGACGCGGCCTCAGGGCGGTGGCGGGCTGGAAGCGGACGAACAGGACGCCACCGAGCAGCCCCGCTGCGGAGAACAATGCGGGCACCGCTCCGGCGACCCACAAGGCGTCCTGCTGCTGGGCCACGGCGATCGCGGCGACGTCGAGAGCTCCGATCGTCGCGCCGAGGACCCGCTACGCGGGCGGCAACGCGTACGAGTCTGCAGTAACCACCTACAACGCTCATTACCAGCCAGTCATCACCCAGACCACCGTTCCGGCATCCGAAGGCGCGCTGGCCGGTACGTACAAGTGGACGACCCAGTACAACCTCAACACCGGCCAGGTGATGTGGACCCAGCGTCCCGCCATGGGCGGACTGCCAGCAGAGAAGGTTGCCAATACCTACACGCCAGTAGCAGGCCTGCTCAACACGGTCGGCGCCGGCACCGACCCACTGGTCTCCGAGAGCAAGTACGACCACTACGGCAACAACACCATCCGGCGCTACGGCGCGTTCGGTCAAAGCCTCACGACCGCCAACACGTTCGACGAGCACACGGGCGCACTGACCGACACCTACCTAGACCGAGACACCGCTCCACAGCGCATCGACGATACGCACTACAAGTACGATCTCGCCGGCAACGTCACCTCCATCGCCACATCTCAGGGCCAGGACGCCACACGCACGACCGACACCCAGTGCTTCAACCTCGACGCACTGCGCCGGATCACCGAAGCCTGGACCGACAAAGACGCCCAGTGCTCGTCGGCGCCATCAGACGCCACCGTTGGGGGGCAGGACGCATACTGGACGTCGTACACATACGACGCCGTCGGTAATCGCCAGACCGAGACCCAGAACAAGACAGCCTCCGGTCCGACCACAGATGCTGTGCGCACTTATGCAGCGCCGACGGCGGGCACTCACGATCTTCCCAAGGTGACCCAGACTGGGGCAGCTCCTCGCGAGGATACGTATACCTACGACCCGACGGGCAACACCGAAACTCGAAAGATCGGGTCAGCGGCAACCCAGACCTTCACGTGGGACGAAGAAGGCCACCTCGCAGCAGTGAAGGAGGGGGCAAGCGAGAAGGCAAGCTACGTCTACGACACTGACGGCCAACGCATCGTCGAACGGAACGCCACCGGCACCACGCTCCACCTCTCCTACGGAGCTGAGTTGCATCTGAGCAAGAGCGGCGAAGTGACCGGCACACGCCACTACTACGCTGAAGGTCGGCCGCTGGCAATCCGCGCGTCGGGGAAGCTTGCATTCACCTTCTCCGATCATCACAACACAGGCACAGTCCAGGTGAGTGCCGACGCAACCCAGGCCGTAACGCGTCGCAAGACGTCGCCCTTCGGCGACCGACGAGGCGCAGGAGGAGCTGGCTGGGCAGGGGACAAGGGATTCGTCGGCGGCTCCGAAGACGAATCCACCGGAACCGTCCACCTTGGCGCACGCGAGTACGACCCAACAACAGGCCGGTTCATGAGCGTCGACCCGGAGATTGACCTCAACGACCCGCAACAGTCACACGGCTATACATACAGCAACAACAACCCTGCTACTAACAGTGACCCCACGGGCCGCATGCTCGAGGAATGTTGGCAGGGGCTCATCGATTGCGAGGGCGGATTTCCGGTCTCGAGCAAGCCCAATCCGGAGCCCTCGGGCGACACGGTTGAGGACTTCATCAACCAGGTCGTCAATGCGGGCTGGGGAACCCAGCCCGCCGGCTCGGTGAGGAAGAAATTCAACGTCGGGAAGGGCCCCAACCGCGGCATCATTCGCATTACGTTCTACATTCACAGTAAGGATGCGGCCCTCGGTAGACTGGTTGGCGACGACCGAGAGATGTCGATCGATCCTCATCAGCCCTACCGCATGTCCCTCTTCTGGAACACGGAATCCGGCGAGTGCACCTTCACGATCACTGCCTCACACACGATCGCCCAAGAGAAACTGCAGTCGGTTGGTACAGGGCATCTCCAGGTAAAGAGAGTCACAGTGCCCGGGAAGGTGATCCCAGCTAATCCAATCAAACTCGAAGCCTTCCCGGGCGATTCTCTCGGCGCCAACAACATAGTGAACATGCACTCCTACGGTCACGACACCAACTCAAGCCAACTGGACATGGGCATCCACGCTGTTAACAGCCTGATGAGGGTGTTCTCAGTCGACAACGACCTCAAGGTCAAGGCGACGAAGAGCTCCGTTACAGTGAGCAGGTCGGGCGATCCGTACCCCGACATGGAAGTCGTCCAGTACCGCACCAACCAAGCACCACGCGTCATCGCCAAGGACAGTATGGCGAGCACGCTAGGCCTGGACTCCATCCCTGACTGGCCGGGGAAGATCGACAAGACGTGGACGGACGGGCGATGCGTGAAGGGGTGCTGATGCAGGAAGTCGGTCGACCAGTTGGTCCTGGGGTGAGCCGGGTACTCTCTCGGATAGGGCGATGCGCCCTGACGTACCTGGTCCTTTACACGGTTGCCTGGGTAGCCATTGCCCTAGGTAGCCCTCCCGAGGACTCCCTGGCCGTGATCGTTCGAGATAGCCTTACCGTTGCGGTAGTGACCGGAGTCCCTTCACTGTTGCTCGGAATCATCGCCGGACTCACACACACGCAGATGGACGTCATCCAATTCCGGCTAATAGTGTCGGTTCCGATGGCCGTCTTCGCCTGGCCTCTTATGGCAGCGAGCGGAGACGAACCGCTGCTGTACCAGGTCATAGCTCAAGTAGCCTTCGTCTGGCTCACACCGGCGCCACTCATTCCCGAAAACTGGGAGGGGCCAGCGCTCCAGTCGAAAGAGCACTAGGGGCGCGTTAGAAGCGTGATGACTCGGCCCGTCGAGTTGAACTCGGCGGGCCGAGTCGCCGACGCGGTCGCACTCGGCGAGAGTCCCGTCCAGGAGGACGAACTCCGGATCATGCTCGCGCAGAGTCTTGAGCAGGCCCGGCGCGCGGTCGGCGAGCAGACCGGTCACGGCGGTGACGTACGCGTGGACGGTGCCGACGGATATCCCGAAGCCGGCCGCGATCCGGGCGAGGGTGTCGTGGCGGCGCAGGTACACCAGAGCGACGAGCGCCCGCTGGTGCGGCGGGAGTTTGCACCTGCGGTCACCCTCACGGGTGACGATGAGCATCGTGACCCACTCGACCAGGGCATGCGGGAGGTCGAGTGCGGCAGGATAGGGAAGCAACAGGGCTCCTGTGCCGATGGGTTGAGACTTCGAACACCTCCACCAACGGCACGGGAGCCTTGTGCGTTGCGGCCCTCACCGCGACCTGACCGGCGTCACCCGATCAGTGGCCACACTGAAAACGCTCAATGAAGAGCGACTGATAGATCGCTTCGTGGCTGATGCGCATGGACTCATCATCGGGGAAGTCGGCACCAAGTCGGTGCGAGATCTGTTCCGGGCTCCACGCCATCGCCCATCGCCTGTCCTGCCGATGCGGCTTGTTCAAGCCCTTCCAGGCGCGCGTCTCAGGCCCGGTGACGATCGTGCCGTCGGGTCGACGGACACTGCCGGCGAGCCGATCCTGCACGTACTCACGCAACCTGTCGTTGCCTACGAGTTTCGCGGTCTTCGGACGCTTCGCGGCCTGCTGCGCCTTCCACTGCGCCACCAGGGCCCGGTAAACCGACTTGCCACTCCGGGTCGCCGCGTTGCGGCGCAGCTCGCGTGAGATCGTGCCCGGGTCGCGTCCGATCCTGCGGGCGATCTCGCGCACGCCGATCTCCTGGGCCCGCAGCAGCGCGATCTCCTCACGCTCGGCGAATGACAGGTAGCGGCCCGTGGGCTCATCCAGGCTGATCGGCGGCATGCCGCCAGCGTGACGGAACCACCGGGATCCGACCGGCCATGAAACGCCAACAGCCACCGCGGCCTCTGCCGTCGTCACTCCCGACGCGATCCGCCGCCAGAAGTTCCGCTGCACCGCACGAGACGGCTCCGGTCGGCCTGGCGAACGCATCGACGCTCGCAACGCCCGATCCGCCGCCCACTGCCGTCGCGCACCCGCAGGCAACTTCGGCATCTTCTTCTCGTCTCGCCCCATCGCGCACCTCCGTGATCAAGGTGTTGCGACGACCAGTTGAATCCGCCTTGACTGCCCACGTCCGAATGATGAACCAGGCTTTGTCCGGCGGGAGTTCCGGCGCGGGCGCGGCGCCACAAGGCCATGTCGAGGGCGTCCAGGACGAGCTTGGCCCGCTTGCTGGTGGCGGCGGACCAGCCCACGATCGCCCGGGAGAACACGTCCACGACGAACGCGACGTAGACGATCCCGGACCAAGTGGTGACGTATGGCTTCGTTCATCTCAAGGAACAGCGATTGTCGACCGGTTCCGGAGTCAGTTGTCGATCAGCTGGCTCGCGAATGTCGAAGCGAAATGACGGCGCTGGTGAGCGAGTGAGGGAAGCCCGGGACGGCCAGCCGCCCGTCAGGGCGGCTGGCCGTCGAGGTAGGGAGCGGCAGGAGCAATGCGTGTGTGGCCGACGCGGTGCTGTGCGACATCCCGTGAGTTCCCCTGAGCCCCGCTGAGTCCCTGTGCCCGTGGCCAGGGGGTTCTTCCTCCTTCGTGTGCTCTGCCGGCTTGTGACGCAACTTCGGGATTCTTGAAGCGTTCTCATCTCGTCCGACCGATTCGCAGTCGGGTCGAAGGTGAGGGGGCTCGGGTTGGCGGCGCTGGCAGTCGTACGAGACCTGCGTGAGCATTGGGCGCCCGCGTCGGCTGAGGAGCTGGAGCGGTTCGAGACCGATGTGCTGTCCGGGTTCGTCCTCGCACGGGCCTCAGCAGGGCTGGCGGACGGCACCATCCGCGGGGACGTCGGTCACCTGGATCAGATCAGGACCTGGTTCGGCCGGCCCTTGTGGGACATGGAGCCCGCTGACGCGGACGTGTACTTCGGGAAGGTGCTGCGGCACTCGCCGAGCGGCACCCGGCTGGGCCGGTCGCAGGCGTTGAGCACGTATTTCATGTTCCTGGAGCTTCGGCACAAGGTCGAGATCCATCGGATGACCGGCCGGGTGGTCGAGTGCCCGATCGACGAGATGAACCGGCCGCGCGGGGCCAAGGACGCCCAGCTGCGGATCCCGCCGAGTGAACCGGAGATCGGGATGTTGTTCACCGGCTGGGGCGGCGAGCTGGCCACCTGCCGGAAGTTCGCCCCCACCGCCCGGAACTACACCGCCTCGAAGTTGATGTCCCAGGTCGGTCTGCGGGTGAGCGAGGCATGTGGGCTCGACCTGGACGACATCAAATGGGACCTGGGCCGCTTCGGCAAACTCCACGTCCGCCACGGCAAGGGGGCCCGCGGCTCGGGGCCGCGTGAGCGGATGGTTCCGCTGATCAACGGTGCCGACCGGACACTGCGGTGGTTCATCGAAGACGTGTGGGGTCAGTTCGATGACGATCACACTCGCCCTGGTGCCCCGCTGTTCCCCTCCGAGCGCAAGAACACCGACGGCTCCGCCCGCCGGGTCGGCGACGACGCCCTGCGCAACGGGCTCGACAACGCGGTCCAGGCTCATCTGCCGAGCTGGACGGACAGGTTGACACCGCACGTCCTGCGGCATTTCTGCGCGTCCCAACTCTACGGAAACGGACTGGACTTGCTCGCTATCCAGGAGGTCTTAGGACATTCCTGGATCGCCACAACCATGAGGTATATCCACGTGCAGCAGACCCGGGTCGAGGACGCCTGGGTCGCCGGGATGGAACGGGCCGCGAAGCGGCTGGAAGGACTGGCCCGATGAGGTGGAACCTGCGGCTGACCGCCGCGAACAAGGGTATCTGGAAGGCGTCCGAGCTCCAGCGGAGCCTGGCCGAGCACGGCCTGGTGATCTCGGCCGGCAAGATGTCCGGGCTGTGGTCCGGCCAGCCGGTCTCGCTCAAGCTGGAGGACCTGGACGTCATCTGCGTGGTCCTCGGCTGCGAGATCGGAGACCTGCTGATCCCCGAACCGGAGAAGGTCCGCCGCCCTGGCCAGGCAGAGGAGACGGAACGGGCCGCGGTCGGTGCGGGAACCGCCGCACCGAAGGTGATCCCCAAGCGCCGGGACGGCCGGTCGCTGCCGCCGGAGTGAGCCGATAGCACGGTTCCCGAAGGGCTACGTCAAGCCCACCGACTCCTGCGACAGCTGCCTGGCCTGGGGAAACTTCAGCGGCCGCCTCTGCCCCACCTGCTACATGTTCGGCCGCGGCCACGACGCGGCCGCATGCACCGGCTGCCGCCGCGTCCAGCCGCTGAAGTGGAACTACTGCCGCCTGTGCTGGTGCCAGGCCCGCCTCAGTGCGAAGGACGTCGGCGGCCAGCCCACGGACGAGACGGGCGTGCGGAACCGGCTCGCCGCCGTCCGGCATCACCAACTGTTCTTCGTCGGGATGCACTACCGCAGGAGACCGACCCCCGCGGCTCGGACGCGCGGAGAACGGCGGGGAGCCCCGCGCAAGCCGCCTCCTTCACAGGCCTGGCGCCCGGATCCTGGCTGGCGGCAGCTACCGCTGTTCGCACAGATCCCCCGTGACTACAGCCGGCTCGCCCTGGCCGACGCCGACCTGGCCAGCCCGTGGCTGGCCTGGACAAAGTACCTCGCCCACCGGCTCGCCGAGACCCGCGGCTGGGGACGCAACATCCGCTTCGCCGTCAACCGCGGCCTGGCCCTCGTCCTCACCGGCTACGTCGAGGGCGACGTCATCCGGCACACGGAGATCTTCGCCCCGCTGCGGGCCCTGGACCTGCCGGTCGGCCACACCGTCACGGCCCTGGACGAGATGGGGATCTTCGAGGACGACAGCGAACCCTCCTTCGAACGCTGGCTCGCCGAGAGGCTGGAGGGTCTCGCACCCGGCATCCGCTCGGAGACCGAGCGCTGGACCCGCGTCCTGCGCGACGGCGGCCCCCGCAGCCTCCCGCGACGGGAAGGGACGGTCTGGCTCTACCTCAACCGAGTCCGCCCGGCCCTGCTGGAATGGTCGAAGCCCTACGACCACCTGCGCGAAGTGACCCGCGACGACGTCCTCACCTACGTCAAGACACTGCACGGTCACCAGCGCCACGACCAACTCGTCGCCCTGCGCTCGCTGTTCACATGGGCCAAGCGGAACGGGCTGATCTTCCGCAACCCCACCAGTCGGATCAAGGTCGGGCGATACGAGTACGCCGTGCTGCAACCGCTCGTCCCTGAGCAGGTCGACCGCTCCGTCGCGGCGGCCACCACCCCGGCGACGCGGCTCATCCTCGCCCTCGCAGCGGTCCACGCCGCCCGGGTCGCCCAGATCGCCAACCTCATGCTCGACGACGTCGACCTCGGCAACGGACGGCTGACCATCGCCGGACGTGTCCGCCCGCTCGACGACCTCACCCTGAAACTGCTGCTGGACTGGCTGGAGCACCGGCGAAACCGGTGGCCGAACACCGCGAACCTCCACCTACTGATCAACAACCAGACCGCAACCAAGACCAGCCGCGCCAGCAACCACTGGATCAGCGCCGCGATGCGCGGCCAGGACGCGACGCTGGAGCGGCTCCGCGTCGACCGGCAACTCGAAGAGGCCCTGACCCACGGGCCCGATCCGCTTCACCTCGCCGAGGTGTTCGGGCTCGACGAGAAGACCGCAATGCGCTACGCGGACTCCGCACGGGCACTACTGCAACAGGCAGCCGAGCACTCGGCATCGCCCCCGGGAAAAGAACTTGGCCCGGATTGAGAGGACTTGAAGAATGACGGCCATGCAGACTCGACAGGCATGGCCTGATGACGCATCAGCGGTCGCCGGTGTTTACGTGCGCTCCTGGCAGGCGGCCTTTGCCGGTCTTGTCCCCCAGCCCTACCTCGACGCCATGGACCCAAGCCGCGAAGAGTCCGAGTGGAAGACACGCATCGCGGAGACACGATGGCCATTGTCGGGAGTACTGGTAGCCGAAACCGAGGCGGGGATCGTCGGATTCGCAGGTTTCGGCCCGTCTCAGGAGACCCCTGCCGTCGCGGAAATCGGCACGCTTTACGCGATGCCCGAGGTCTGGGGCACTGGGATCGGGAAGCACTTGATGCTGGCCACGTTGACGACTCTCCGACAGGCCGAGTACACGCAAGCCACCTTGTGGGTCCTGGAAGACAATCGTCGCGCCCGGCGCTTCTACGAAGCTGCCGGCTGGCGCGCAGACGGAACAGCCGTGGAAGACACCACCGGTGGGGCTTCTCTCAACAAGTTGCGCTACCGCCGCCCTCTTGGCTAACCCGCTCGGCGTCTTACCCGTCCAGGGGACCAGGAACGGCAAGGTCGCGAGTTGGCCTCGAACCCACGGAAGCAACTCCGCAGAGCACGACGACGGACCCTTGAGTTCCCACCGAGAACCCTTCAGTTTGCGTGAACTCACGGGACTCTAGGGGCTTGAGGAACATCCATGTCAGATCGTGCGCTAAGCCCCCGTCGCCCCTGGTGGGCGGCTGACGGAGCATCGGAAGCGAACGCTATCTGAAGTCTTCTCGCAGATAACACCCCGATATCTGCGGTAGCTTGATTCGTCACCTGCGGTGACGCTCTTCGGTTCCTACGCGAAGCGGCCCTGTTATCTGTGGCAAGGGGGAAGCGGTGCCCACCGTCGTACAACTGCCGACAGGCAAAGCGCTCACCGTGCGGACGGCGGCCGACCTCTTCCTCGACTCGCTCGGCAACCCGAACACGGTCCGCACCTACGGGATCGGGGTGGGCAAGACTGCGCTGCGACTCGGCGAGGGCCGCCCGCTCGGCTCGGCTACGGACGACGAAGTGGGGGAAGCCCTCGAACTGCTCTGGGGCACCGCGGCGGTGAACACCTGGAACTCCCGTCGGGCATCGGTGCTGTCCTGGCTGGCGTGGTGCCGCGAGCGCGGCTACGAGTGTCCGGCGGTCCCGTCCTGGGCGAAGCGGCTGGGGGTGCCGGACTCCGAGACCCCGGCCCGCTCGCGCATGGCCATCGACCGGCTGATTGCGCGGCGCGAGGTGCACCTGCGGGAGAAGACCCTGTACCGGATGCTCTATGAGACCGCCGCTCGATCCGACGAGATTCTGGGTGTGAACATCGAGGATCTGGACTTCGCCGGGCGCCGCTGTCAGGTCAAGGCCAAGGGCGCCCGGGCGAAGGCCCGACGACGGGGCCAGACGCGCGAGGACTTCGTGCTGGAGACTGTGTACTGGGACGCGGGCACGGCCAGGCTCCTGCCCCGCCTGCTCAAGGGACGCACGCGCGGGCCAGTGTTCGTCACCCACCGCCGAGCCGGCCCAGGGAAGGTGGTGGGCCCGCGGGACGTGTGTCCGGACACAGACTTCGCCCGGCTCTCATACGGCCAAGCCCGCGCCCTACTGGATGGGCACACCGCAGTTCGTGGACCGGGCAGCGGTTGGGACCTTCACGAGTACCGGCACTCTGCTCTCACGCACCTCGGCGAGCAAGGTGCGTCACTGCTCATGCTGATGGCCAAGTCGCGTCACAAGAAGGCGGAGAACCTCCGCCGTTACTTCAAGCCCTCACCGGCGGCCATCGCCGAGCTGACCAGCCTTCTGGCCCCCGGTGACAGCCGGCGGTGAGCCAGAACCTTGATCAACCTGTGCACTGACGGCAGGCGGGGTTGGATCGGACTCGCGTGGATCGCGCACCGCCCGCCGGTGCTCGCTGTGCGGGGAGTCTGTCCACTCACCGGGATGTTGCCACCAGGCCCGCCTCATAGGCCAGGATCACTAGCTGCACCCGGTCACGAGCATTGAGCTTTGCGAGCAAGCGGGTCAGGTAGGTCTTGGCGGTGGCGATGCTGATGGAGAGCTCACCTGCGATCTCCGTATTGGACAGGCCCCTGCCGACGAGGGTCAGCACCTCGCGTTCCCGGGCGGTGATGCCGTCGAGCTCCGACCGCCGCGGCGGTGACGCTGCGGGTCGGGTGGTGAATTCTTTGATCAGTCGGCGTGTGACGGCTGGTGCGATCAGAGCGTCCCCGGCGGCAACGATCCGGATCGCGGCGAGGATGTCGTCCAGGGCCATGTCCTTGACGAGGAATCCGGAGGCGCCGGCGTGCAGCGCCCCGTAGACGTAGTCGTCGTCGTCGAAGGTCGTCAGGGCGACGACGCGTGTGGAGCTGGTGCCCGTCGTGATCAGCCGGGTGGCCTCGATGCCGTCCATGCCGGGCATCCGGAGGTCCATCACGACGACGTCGGGGGCGAGTTCCTCCGTCAGGCGTACCGCTTCCGCGCCGTCTTCTGCCTCGCCCACCACCTCGATGTCCGCGGTGTCGGTGATGACCATCTGCAGGGCGGCCCGGACCAGGGGCTGGTCGTCGGTGAGCACGACACGGATGGTCATCTGGCTCCCGTCTTTGCTTCTGCCGCGGTCCCTGCCGGTACCGGGAGTCTGGCCGCTACCAGGAAGCCGCCCCCCGGACGCGGCCCGGCAGTGAAATCGCCGTGCAGCAGCGCGACCCGCTCGCGCATGCCGATCAGGCCGTATCCGGTGTCCCTGCTGGTGCCGCCGCCTTTCCCTCGGTCCGAGACCTCGACGGCGAGTTCGTCCGCGCGGTAGTCGAGGCGCACCTGGCAGGAATCGGCACCCGAGTGCCGTACGGCGTTGGTCACCGACTCCTGGACGATCCGGAACGCCGCGAGGTCGATGTCGGCTGGCAGAGGGCGGCGCCTGCCCTGCCACCGCACCTCCACGCGGACTCCGGCCGCCGTGGTCGTCGCGGCGAGCTGTTCCACGTTCGCCAGGCCGGCGGCCGGTCGCAGGGGCGCCGGCGCGTGCGCACGGCCTTGGCGTTCCTCATCCTGGTCGGCCTGGCGCAGCGCGCCGAGCATCCTTCGCAGCCCGGACAGCGTCTCGCGGCCGGCCATCTCCACGGTGAGCATCGCCTCGCGGGCTTTGGCCGGCTGGGTTTCGATGACCCGGGCCGCGGCGCCGGCCTGCAAGGCGATGATGCCGATGCTGTGGGCGACGGTGTCGTGCATCTCGCGGGCGATGCGCAGACGTTCGGCGGTGACCGCCTCGGCGGCGGCCCGGGCGTGCAACTCTGCGTTGTGGGCCCGGGCCTGATGCGACGAATTGCCGATGAGCCAGGCGATGACCACGGTCAGGGCCACGAACGGCTCCTGCACGATGCTGGAATCGTCGCCCGTGATCAACCGCAGGACGAGGTAGCCGGCGAGTGTGCCGAGCGCTGCGGCGGCCGCGGTGAGCGAGTCCCGCCGGGGGCGGGTGGCTGCGATGTAACAGAGGGCGATATCCACGGCCAGGAACTGCGTGGGCGGAATCTCATCCTGACGCCAGGCCACCGTCGAGATGACCGTACCGAGGATCATCAGACCGTACGCCGCGGAGGTCCTGCGGCGCAGCACCGCGCTGCTGGCCAGGATCAGCACGAAGGCGACGGCGAGCAGCGCCCGGGCTCCGAGCGAGTCGAGCCCGTCCTGGGGGAAGTTGAGCGAGTACGTCCGCGCTTCCGGCATCACTACGTACTCGACGATGGGTTCGACTGCTGCCGCGTACCACGCGAGTGCCGTCCACAGGCCCGGCGGTATGCGTTTGAGCAGCGGCAACGGCAGCGGCGGTGAGGCGGACATGCATTGATCGTAGGCACCTGCATCTGACGGCACATCCGACCGTGGCCGTACAACCAGGGTTGACACCCGTCCTCTCCGATTGTCATCGGTGGTCCGATTACGGGTGGGGTCGCCCACCGGCACCGTTGTCCCCGTGATCGAAGTCAACGAGCTCACGAAGAGATACGGCGGCACGACGGCCGTCAAAGATCTGACCTTCACTGTGCGGCCCGGCCAGGTGACCGGGTTTCTCGGTCCGAACGGCGCCGGCAAGAGCACAACGCTGCGGATGATCCTCGGCCTCCACGAGCCCACCAGCGGCACCGTCACCGTCGACGGCCGCCCTTTCCGCGACCGGCCCCGCGGCCTGCGTCATGTCGGCTCCCTTCTCGACGCGCACGATGTGCACGGTGGGCGCAGCGCGGTGGCGCAGCTGTCCGCCCTGGCCCGCAGCAACCGCATCCCACAGCGTCGGGTGGAGGAGGTGCTGCGGGAGGTCGGCCTCGCCGAGGTCGCCCGGCGCCGCATCGGCGGATTCTCGCTCGGCATGAAGCAGCGGCTCGGCATCGCTTCCACCCTGCTCGGTGACCCACCGGTACTGCTCTTTGACGAGCCGCTCAACGGCCTTGACCCGGAGGGCGTGAGGTGGGTGCGTGACCTGTTCAGGCGTCTGGCCGCCGAGGGCCGCACGGTGTTTGTCTCCAGCCATCTCATGTCCGAGATGGAGCACACCGCCGACGAGCTGATCGTCATCGGCCGCGGTGAGCTGATTGCGGCCGAAAGCCTCACGGAGTTCTCCGCTCGTGGCACTGGGCAGAGCGTCACGGTGGGTACGCTCGCAGCTGCCGTCCTGAGAGATCTGCTGACGGCCGAGGGCGCGGCCGTGGACACGGCGGGCGACCTGCTTGCTGTGACTGGTGTGACCGCGGTCCGGATCGGTGAGATCGCCATGGCACACCGTATTCCGCTGCATCACCTCAGCGCCCGGTCCGCCTCGTTGGAAGAGGCGTTCATGGAGCTCACCGCCGACAGCGTGCAATACCTCGCAGGAGACCCCCAGTGACCATGACATACGCTCCCGTTGGCGGACTTGGCGCCGACGAACCCCATGCCCGCTTTTACGACCTGGTGGCCGCCGAGTGGATCAAGCTTCGGTCGCTGCGCTCGACCTGGATCGCGTACGGGGCCACCGCCCTGGCCGTCATCGCGTTCAACGCGGGGACCGCCTACGACACCTACAACTACTGGGCAGAGCGGAGCGCGGCGGACCGGGCCGACTACGTTCGGGCCGGAATTCCGCCACAGGAGGCGTTCACGGCGAACTCCGCCATGGTCTTGATGCTCGCCCTCGGTGCCATCGGCGCCGTCGCGATCATCGGCGAGTACAGCACGGGCACCATTCGTACGACGTTCGCGGCCGTTCCGGACCGCCGTTCGGTGATGGCCGCCAAAACTGTGGTCGTCAGTGCGGTCGCCACCGTCTTCGGCTCGATCGTCGCGGGGGCCTCGTTCGGCCTGACGCAGGCGATCCTCGACGGCCGGGACGCAGGCATATCGATCAGCTATCCGGGCGCCCTGCGTGTCGTAGTGGCGTCCGCCCTCCTTGCGCCCGTGTGCGCGGTCGTCGGCATGGCCATCGGCTCGGTCATCAGGCACACCTCGGCCACCATGATCGCCGCGGTGGCGGTCATCCTCGTGCTGCCCATCGTCTTCACCGAGGGCCGCCACTGGTCGGCGGTCGCCGGGCACGCCACGCTCTATCAGGCGTGGTTGCGGCTCGTGGAGGTCGGCCCCCGCCAGACCGACTTCCCGTGGACGACCGGCGGAGCCTGGACCGTCTACGCGGTGTGGGCGCTCACCGCAGCCGTACTCGCCGTCACCAGCGCACACCGGCGCGACCAGTGAGAGGGCCGGTCGGCCAACTGCCCGGGTACGGACACTCCGGCCAAGGCGGCCGCGACCAGGATGACGAGTTGACGACCGTTATTCCTCATCGAGGACATCGGGGTCACGCAGGGACCGCAGGCCACCCGGCAGGTCCGGGAGCTGGAAGGAGTACCGGCCGAGCATGTTGATGTGGTGTCGCACGAACGGCGAGAGGCGGGCCACGTCCTCGTCGCGGACGTCGAAGCTGTCGGCCCGGAGCTGGGTGATGGCGGCATCCATGTAGCGGGTGTTGAAGAGCACCAGGGCATTGAGGACGAGGCCGAGGGCGCCGATCTGGTCCTCCATGCCGTCCTGGTAGCGCTGGTAGAGCTGCCCGGCCTTGCCGTGGAAGATCTTCCGGGCGAGTGCATGGCGGCCCTCCTGGAGGTTGGCCTGCACCTTGATCTTCCGTCGGTAGGCCGGCTCGTCCGCCAGACGCAGGATGTGCAGGGTCTTGGAAATGCGCCCGTAGTGCGCGATCGCGTCGCCCAGCGGGGTGGGCCGGCCGTCGCGTGACAGCATCCGGATCACGTCGTAGGCCCGCACGGCCCCGGTGTGGATCGAGCCGATGATCCGCAGGATGTCCTCCCAGTGCCGCTCGATCCGGACCAGGTCGACCCGGCCGCGGGCCGCGTCCTGGAACGCGCCGTAGTTGGCCGTGCGGTCGATGCGCCACATCTTCTGGTCCGGCAGGTCGGCCAACTGCGGCGCGTAGGTGAACCCCGCCAAAGTCAGCAGGCCAAAGACAATGTCGGAGTACGAGGCGGTATCCGTAACGATCATGTCGGGGCGTTTGCCGCCGTCGCGGTCGTAGAGGACGTCCAGCACATACAGCGAGTCGCGCGGGGTGCCGGCCACCACCTTGCCGCCGAGTCCGGCCGCCTGGTCATTGATCATGTTGAGCCAGGTGGCACCGCCCCGCCGCCCGAAGTACTTCGGGTTCGGCCGTGCGTAGACCGAGGGCACCGGCACCACGAACCGCATCCCGTCCACGGAGGCGACCAGCCCGCCGCCCCACGCACTGGCGAGCGGGATCGCCGCCTGGGCGTCGATCAGTGCGGCGTTCGCGGCCCGGTACGTCGCCAGCCGCAGATACGTCTGGTCGACGTGGGACAACCGCCCGTACTTCAGCGCGTCAACCCCGCTGATGACGGGGGTGTACCCGACGTTGCAGCCATGGGCCACCAGCAGCGCCGCGATGGTGACGGGGAGGTCCTTGAGCCGGGCCTCGCCGCCGGTGACCGAGGTGAACGCCTGGTCGGCGCCGGTCCAGGAGAACACCTCCAGCAGCACCTCCGGCAGGTCGACGCGGGGCAGCATCGCGTTAACAGCAGCCCGAAGGTCGAGCAGGGAGGCCGGTTCGGGCTCCGGCTCCAACGCGGCGAAGTGCAGGCGGCCGTCATCGTCGAAAGAGATCTGCGCGTTCTCCGGCAGGCGGCCCGAGACCTCCCGGTAGGTACCGTCCAACAGCGCGGCCCGCGCCGCCAGGTGTTCGCCTGCTCCCTCGGGCAGGCCCAGAGACGCAAGGACGGTGGACTTGGCCTGCTCCCACGCCTCACCCGCCAGCAGCTTCGCCCTTGGGTCGCCCCACTTGGAGGAGTCCTTCGCGAAGATCTCCCGCCGGCGCAGCATCCGGTGGAACTGCTCCAGCACACAGAACACGTACGCCTTCCAGTCCACCGTCCCCGGCTCCAAATTCGGCGCGGCCAGCACCAGGCGCCGCCAGGACCCGGCCAGCAGCTCGGTGTCGATCTCAGCAGGTCCCACCTTCTTGCGGCCTATCAGTTCCGGCAAGGTCTTCAACGCGGCCAGAATCGGGGCGCCCTCCGGAGTCGCTCCGAAATCCACGACCTTGACCAGGAGCTTCAGGAACGGCCGCACCGTCCCGAACCGGGTGGCCAGCATCGCCCGCCATGCCTGATCCGCATCGGAGTCCAGCGGCGGGGCCAGCTCGAACAGTGCCGCGATCGCGGCGGCCAGCTCGTTGCGCGGCACCACCGCCTCGATCTGTTCCCACATCGCCGCCAGCGTCCGCACCTTTGGCGGACGCTCCGGACCGGATCACCGTGGTGGTCACGCACCGCTTGGACAACGTACGTATGGCCGACCGGGTCATTGTGCCTGACCAGGGCACTGTTCGGGAGCAGGGCTCGTTCGACGAACTCGTCGAGACCGAGGGGAGTTTGCTCGGCGAGCTGTACGCCCTCGCCAAGGACCGCTGACCGGCGGCCACCAGCAGAGGTCATCGCGGGGCCGCGCAACCCGGCGCGGCCCCGCCACTCCCCCGGCATCAAGGAGCGCTATGCACAGCCCGGAGCCCGAAGCAGTCAATGCCCGAGCCTGGACCACGTACGGGAACCATCATCTCCAACGGGGCACCGACGTCCCGGAAGTGGAGCGCATCTCCTGGGGGTTCTGGCCGACCGGGCCCGGAGCCGAGGTGCTCGGCGACCTGACCGGCCTGCGTGTCCTGGACCTGGCTTCCGGCCTGGGCAAGCACGCCGCCCACCTGGTGCGTGAGCACGGCGCCGCGGTCGACGCGGTGGAGGCATCCGCCAGCCAGCACGCACGCGCCACTGCCCGGTACGGCGACCTGTCGGGACTCACCCTCATCCATGCCGACGCCGTCGAGTATCTGCAGCGCGCGGAACCCTACGACGTCATCTACTCCATCCACGGCTTCGCCTACATCAACCCCCACCGTCTGCTGCCCGCCGTCCGCCAGGGCCTCAAGGCTGGCGGGCTCCTCGCCTTCTCCGTGCTGCACACCAACTCCGACGGCCGTGGCCCCTCGTCGAGCGTCGCCCCGCGCACGGAGATCCTTCCGCTCGCCGACGGGGAGGACCAGGCCGTCGAGATGTGGGTGCTCACGCCGAAACTGTGGGAAGACCTCTGCGTCGACAACGGCCTGCTCATCGACGGGATCGACGAACTCGACGCGCCCGAAGACGACAACCCGGTCTCCGTCCGCCTCTACCGTGCGCACAGTCGCACCTCCTCCAGCAGCAGACCGCGCACCACGCGCCCTCCGGAGCCCAACACGGCCCTCGGCGTCGGCGCGATTCTGCACGGCCCAGACGGGTTGTTGCTCGGGCGGCATCGCCGCGGCACTCTCGAACTCCCGGGCGGCACTGTAGAGCCGGGCGAATCGCTGGAACATGCGGTTGTACGCGAGCTCATCGAGGAGACCGGATGCCGCGCCCGCGAGGAAGACGTCGTCCTGCTCGGGCTTCTCCTGGACCACGTCGGCCCGGTAGTACGAATGACGGTCGCGGCCGTGGTGACCTGCTGGGACGGAACCCCCGCTACGCAGCCGAACGAGAGCGTAGGCGACTGGCGATGGTGCCAACTCAACCGGATCCCCGACGGCCTGTTCATCCCGAGCGCACAGTGCCTCACTGCCTGGAGGCCTGAGCTGGCCATCGACCACCCGGCGGCCCGCTTCTACCCCCTCGCCGGCAATGCTGACCTGTCCGCAACGACGCGGCCGTGACCCCTCAGCGCGTGGCTACTGAGGTGCATAGGCGCCCCTGTGCCATGGGTAGGGTGCCCCGGTGATCGTGGGAAGCGAAGAGAGCCGGCTGATTGTGATCCGGGGAAACTCAGCGTCGGGCAAGTCCTCCGTGGCGGCGGGGCTTCGCGACCGGTTCGGCCGCGGCCTCGCCCTGGTCGGGCAGGACAATCTCCGACGCGTCGTACTCCGCGAGCGAGACCGGCCAGGCGCCTCCAACATCGGCTTGATCTCCACGGTGGCGCGCTACTCCCTCAATGCCGGCTACCACGTGGTCGTGGAGGGCATCCTGTACGCAGACCGGTACGGGGACATGCTGGAGACCCTCGTCCGAGAGCACCGCGGCACTCCCCGCTGCTACTACCTCGATGTCCCGTTCGCCGAGACGCTTGTTCGGCACGCAACAAAGCCCGATGCTGAGTACCTCGCCCATGTGACCGAGCGGGAGCTCAGCGGCTGGTATCGCGAGCGTGACATGCTCCCCAATGAAATCGAGACCGTCATACCCGCTGACAGCTCACTGAAAGAGACGGTCGACTACATCATGCGCGACTCGGGCCTCGACCAGCTGCCACCGCGAGACCTCTGAACCGGCAGATCCGCCGTCCTCGGCCTGGCTCCGCCGCGCCCGTCCGGATACCCGACGTGCTCAGCCGATCGGAGCAACAGCGGCCTTCCTCGGATGCCCGCCGCGCGGTGGCGGAATTCGATGCCCGTCGCTATGCCAGTCTCGCCGTACGCCTGCCACGCCTCATCCGCGTCGGCCCCGCGCTCACCACCAACGCCAGTCAGCCGGACCACTACGTCCTCCTAGCCAAGAGAGCTACCTCCTGACCACCCGCATGCTCGTCAAGATAGACGAACAGCAGCTGGGGTGGCTGGCCGGCAGCCGAGCCCGCCAACTCACCGAAACAGGCCGCCAACCCCTCGCCGTCGCCTGTACCGGGGAAATGGGCGCATTGAGGAAGACGGAACCGACGTGGCGGGCGTCCGGCCCGCGCCGATCTTTGCAGCTGTTCAACAACTCCATGCGGTGGACGCGATGAGAGTTCCGTCCTCGTCCTCGGAGTACGGCTCGGCAAGACGCAGTCCGATGCTCATGCGCCATGGCGCGGCGTCACCTGTCGTTGACCACGGGCGATTGGGGGTCGTCGTGGTGCGGGACACACGGCTGGTGCAGACGGCAGTGATCAGAGACGAGCACCGGACATACCCGTCATACTGCCGCCCGAGGCCATCGAGCTAGACAGGTTCCGCCGCTCTCACGCCCACGACTCGTTCTGGTGCGGGCTCCTGCTCGGCGGATGCGGAGCCCAACTCGCGCACAGGCTGTACGTCGACAGGCGGTGCCATTTTCATCCACAGGCCAACGGCGCTCCGCACGCATGCCGGAGGCCGAAAGTCGGCAAGTCCAGCGCCGCCGATCACCTGTATGTGACGTCGGCGATGACCCGATCCCTGCTGCAGCACGGCAGAACCGGCTCCTTCGACTCCCGCCGCCGATCGGCTCAGTGCTGGCACCGGCGCAGCCGCTGTGCATGGGCAGGAGGCCGAAAAGGACGTCGGCAGCGCGGGCATAGCTGTCCACCTCCAGCGCGACCATTGCTCCAGGCCAACTGTGACGGAGCAGGCTTTCATTGAAATCCCCGCCGACTATGAGGTGGCGGGGAGCCTCACCGCGTTCGGGCGGTCGTCGCCTGAGCAATGTCGGCCAGGAGTCCCCAGTTCGCCGGGGCCCCCGGGCCGCCGGCAGGGGTCCGCATGCAGGAACGGGTCTGTGTTCGGGGGATACGCCTTCTCCGAAATTGATCTAGAGTTCGAGTCTCATATGGCTGTGAAGAGGGGGCGCTATGCGTCGGATGTTGAAGACAGTTGCGGTGGGGGCTGCCGGGCTGGGCAGCGTGATCCTGGGCTCCGGGACGGCCGTGGCCGCGCCGCATTGGCAGGCGGTGGGCAAGGTCACCAGCTGCGCGAAGAGCGTGGCGCACACGGCGATCAGCGGGGTGGCCTTCCAGGGCTGTCTCATCGTCAGCGACCTGGGCAAGGCCCAGGTCGTCCTGGTCGCAAACAACCACTCCGGCAAGGCCGTCACCGTCTCCGGTGCCATCGCCGGCGATTTCGGCAATGCTTCATGCGAGCAGATGACGCTGAGCAGCGGCAGCCAGCGGGCCTGCTACGGCCCCACGGCGGTGGTCCCGGACTGCTACGACTGGGGAGCGGGAGCCGTCGGCGGCCCCTACGGCGGCACCGTGCGGTTCACCGTCAACGGGGTGACACAGGAGGCGAAGTCCTCCACGGTCTGCCTCAACTGGGCGGACTTCCCCGGGTGACAGCCTGAACCCTGCCGCCTCCCCGGGGGCGGCAGGGACGCACCGGCCAGGCCTTCTAGGCTACCGATCGATCGACCAGCAGCATGTGGAGCCTGCCAGGACGGACCGCGCGGCGTGGCACGGCAGCATGCCGCAGAAGCGGGCCCACCAGAACGTGGCGTGGCGGGAGGACAGTCCGGCCAGTAAGTGCCCCGCGGACCGGGAAGCCTACAGGTAGGCGTCGACGAGCTCCGCAACGAGGACACCGCCGACGAGCCGAGTGCCGGTGAGAAGGACGCGCTTCGGGCGGCCGTCGATGACGGTCGTGGTGATCGAGCCGATGGGCGCGGCGCCGGGGACAGGGATGCGGCGCTCACTGTCGCCGAGGGCGCGCGGGTTGGTCAGGCGGTAGGTGCGGACACGGGTGTGAGCCATGGTCTGGCCTCTCGAGCGCGGGGCGCGCCCCCTTGTGGGCCCGCCCTTCACCCCTTCGCCAGTCCCGGAGCCTCCCGGACGGCATCGAATTCGCGGAAAGTTTCACGCGGCCGCGGTCACGTCCTGGTCGACGGGCACGGCGCCGTCGGCGTGCTTGAGTGCCTGCCGTGCCGCGTACTGGTCCGCGTTCTCCTCCTTGCACCGCGCCCAGTGCGGGTGACAGTCGACGACGGCGGCCGCGGCCCGGAGCTCCGCCCACAGCCGGTCGTAGTCGGCCGCTTCGTCCGCTGTCCATCCTCCGCGGGGTTCTACGGGGCGACGTTCGAGGGCGGTGCCCAGTTCGGGTCGGTCACCTTCGAGGGCGGCGCCCAGTTCGGGTCGGCGACCTTCGAGGGCTACGCGGGGTTCGGGTCGGCGACGTTCCAGGGCTACGCGGGGCGCGGCTTCCTACGCTTCGGGCTCTGGACCGGCCCTGAGATACCGACCCCAGATCTGGGCTTTGCGATAGGGCCCGGCCCCGTCGCAGTCGTACGGCGGCGCGTCAAAGACCACCCAGTACCGCAGCTCGCCGCTGAGCGACTGGGCATGTTCGTTGGGTTCCGGTGCACCCATGGCATCGATCGTTCCAGCGAACTCGACCTGCCAAGGACCGTCCCAGTCCTGGTGAACGACCGTGACCCCGCTGCCCGGTGCCAGTGCACCCGTCGGCCACGCCTGGCTCAAGGGACGACCGAGGATGTGCTCAACCGCCGGGCGATCATCTACGTCCGCAGGAACAGGGCCGGATCAGCTCGCGTCGGCGGGGCGACTTCTTCGGAGTTGGCGACAACTTGCTTGCCAAACGATCACCAGCCGACAGATACCTCGCCGAATCGGCGACAGTTGTCATGCTGACCCGCCCGGAGAACCGCACGTCGAGTAGTGCGGTTAGCGACAAGTAGCGTGCTGAGTCACACGCACCGCGGCTGGCCATGCCCGAGGCCATCTGGCCGGGCCGTGAAGCCCCGTAGCCTGGCAGACCACCTCATGGCAAAGTGATCATGTTGGATGAATGACAGTGGTGGGGGAGACACGTGAGGCGACATCTCAGGACGGCGTCAGCGGCCATGCTCGCGGTGGCGCTGGTTGGCTGCGGCGGGAGTGGGGGTGCGATCTCTCCGACCAACGGCCCGGGGCAGGCCTCGGTTCCAGCGGGCCCCTACCGGTTGGAGATGCCCAAGGCGGTGCTCAAGGGCGTTTTCACGGAGTCCGACCACTCTGCGCCTGATCAGAACATCTCGATGATGCTCTCGGGCCAGATCGAGCACGGCGTCTCCGCCTTCGCCACCTATCAGCCAGCCGACCGAACCACGGAAACGTCGGGGCCAGTGCTCGCGGTGACCGGGGTGTACGGAACTGTGCTGAACCCAGTCACGGCCCGCGACGAGTTCCTGAAGATTCTCGACCGCCGCACCAGCGTGCCGGACAGGCGCTTCAGCGTGATCATCGGCCCTCGCACGATCATCCCTCAAGGCTCCTCGGAGCCTGTGTCCTGCCGGATCGTCCAAGAGGTCGACCAGTTCGGTACGACCTGGAAACCCGATTGTTCCTGGGCGGACGGATCGGCCGTGGCGCGCGTGTCCCAGACCGTGGATTTCAAGAAGCCGCCGGCCGAGTTCGACCTTGAGGCCTTCGCCGCGAAGACGGCGATCATCCGCGACGAGGTCCGTGCCCCCAAAGCGCCATAGACGCTCGGGTGGCTGGCTCCCATCCGTTTGGCCCCAACTCCGACCGGCGTGCTTCCTCAGCCAGATGGCCTCGGGCATGGACAGCCGCGGTGCGGGAGGCCAAGTGGAATGCACAACGGGCCAACTGTCGCGCTCAAGGGGCGAATAGCGCGCTCAGCCACAACAGCCCTGTCCACTTGATGCGCTGTTCGGCATCACCGAGCAGACCGCCATGCGCTACGTCAGCACCGCCTGCCCGGAGCGCACCGCGAAACTGCCCAGGTAGCGGGCCCGGTCCGAGCCCGATGCCGCAGCTGAAAGCCCGTGGCGGCATAGCAGTGGGTCCGGCATCATCCCCATGTGATCGTGATGCAACCCGTTCTGGAGATTTCCGCCGCCGACGACTTCGCGCTCTGGCCCTGTTGGCGAGCACGAGTCATATGGCTACCTCGTGCTGAACGGGGAGCTGGCTCCGGCGGAGGTCGGCACAGCGGTGACGCGGATCGCCGACTGCAACGACTTCGAGCCGGAGCAGGAGCACGGGCCGTGCCCGACCGACCCGCTCGGCACATTCCTGCACGGGCTGCTCACCATGCCTGACCTGTTCGCCGCCGGAGGGCTCCGGGTGACCGACAACGCCACCGACACCGTCTTCGTCGAGCCGGGCTGCTGCAACGGCCTGGAGACCTGGCGGGACTGGCTGGATGTGCTCGACGGCACCGGCAACGCCTACTTCGGCCACGATCCGTCCTCGATGGCCGAGCGCGTTGGCGACATCGTCCGGCTGACACTCGACGCTTACGGGACGGACGGCACCCCGGTGATCGAGCTGTCGCCAGACCAGGTACGCAGGCTCGTCACCGGCGCCCAGCAGGACTTGCAGGACTTGCAGGACTTCCTCGGCCTTGCCGGAACCTGGACTGAACAACACCTGCCGGCACACGCTGCCGCCGTCACTGCCTCCCTGGCACGGGCACTGAACCTGACGCCCACACCATGACCAGCTTCCTGACCCACCGAGCGCACGTGCACGACGCCCGCCTTCCCCTCCACCGGCGGCACAGCGCGCTGCGCACCTGCCTCACCCTCTTTGCGCCGTACGGCCTGCGGGCGACGTACCACCACCTCACGCTCAGCGCCGCGATCCCCCGGCGGGTGGAGGAGGATCCGGACGCGCTGGTGCGGGCGGTGGAGGAACTGCATGAGGCTAGGGTGCTGTGGCTCGCGCGAGCGGAGGAGTACGCCGCGCAACGCCGGGCAGAGAAGCGGGCCGGGCGGCGGGCTACACCAGACCCGCGACCGTGGTGGCTGCGGAGCTGGTGGGAGAGCCCGAACCGCGCCTGGTACGAAGACCCGTTCCGCCATCCGTCGCTGCGGCTGCCCGAGTACGTTCGGCGGCAGAACGCGATTCTGGACGGCGCCGATCTCCCCGGCTGCCCCGCCTGCGGGGACGAGAGACCGCTGGTATCGAACTCGACCGGGCACGGCTGGGTGGAGCTGTGCCGTGGGTGCGCGTGGGTACTGACGCCATGTCCGTGCGGGCAGCGGCACCGGTTCGTCCCGCAGGCCCCGTTCCACTGGAATCAGATCTGGCAGCGGGCGCACATGAACGATGACGGCATGCCGAACCCACACCGGCCTGCGGGCTAGCCAGTCGGATGCAGCACGGGGGGCTTGAGCGTGGCTGATCAGCTGGGTGGCGCGCGCTCTTCAGATCGTTGCCCGCCGCGCAGGTGATCGTTGCCCGGCGCGCAGGTGATCGTTGCCCGGCGCTCCTCGTAGCGACGGGATATCGCAGACGCTGCCGAGAGGTCGTTGGCCGGTCACCACACGCCGACGGACCAGACGTCGCCCCTCTGATGTCCGTCTGGATCCGGGTCGCCTGACCCGTACGGGTCAGGGTCAGCGACGACGTGGATGCGGGCAGCGGACGCGGATACGCGGTAGCAGTCCATGTCGCCCGACGAGTTGTGCGTGTCGAGTTCGATCGTGTGGCCCAGGGCCAGGATGGCGGTCTGCAGTTCCTTGAAGGGGACTCTGGGGGCGAATTCCCCGTACTCCCGCGAGAGCGGGGACGGTACGGTGTTCGGGGACTGGTCGTGCCGCAGTCGTTGGATCTTCACGCCGAAACCGAAGCACGACATCTGCCCATGCCGCCCTGGCTGGTCCGGCGAGAAGTTGATTTCCACGAGCCCGTAGTCCCGCCGCAGTAGGCCACCACCGGGAACATCGAGGCATGTCACCCCCAGGGCGGCTTCCCAGGCTTCCGGGTCGACACCGAGGCCAACTCCCAAGACCTCACCGCAAACGGCGACGTGAGCGTAGAAGTCCAAAGCGGACACCCGCCAACTCCTTCAACTATCCGGACAAGGCACCACGTGCTGATCTCTGCACAGGACAGGCGGACCAGCGCCCCGTATTCGGTGATCGTACAGAGCAGCCTGTCAGGGCAGTCGCCGGGTGAGTTCGTCGCCGTCGTCAAAGTCGGAAGGTCCAGGCAGGATGCGTCTTTCCGATCAGCCGTGGTATTCCCAATCCACCTGGCAGAACCGGGCTTCGCTCACCATGTCCCGTCGGCTGAGCCGGAACCCGCGCGTGGGACCGCCGCAGCCATCAGCTGGCACGCAGGTTCCTGCTTACCAACGTTCAAGATTCCGGGAACCCGCGCGCTTCCGACAGGGCGATCTCCAAGATCCGTGGCGATGAGAGCGGACACGCCGGCACCGAGCGACGCCTGGTCCTGCTCGGCGTCCGTGGCCCATGGGTCGTCCGAGAATGCGGGGTGATTGGACAGGTCCTCGAAGTCAGCGACCGCTGTCGTGCCGGCCAGGGCTTCCGTCAGCAGCCATGTCGCCTGCGCCCCCCATGAGGTGTTCGACGAGCGAAGGACACGCTCCCCTTCCGACACGAACAGCGACGTGGGCCAACGGAGTTCGTAGTTGCTCAGATCCAGACTCACCGCGTCATCATCACCCACTCAGTGCTTGTTTCGATCCTGGTCAGGCACATCGTCTGGACGGATCGGCATGCCAGGGCGACGACGGGCGGTCGGGATGAGCCTGCAAGACTAATCCGGTGATTCATTTCCGATTCGGTCTGCGGCCAGTAGCGGACATTCCGGCATGGGGCGGAGAGAAGCCTTCCCTGCACTGGTTCGCGCTGACGGAAGGCTGGTACTGGATCGAAATCGGTGACGACGAGCTGCTGCGCTACTCGGACCGCACGCTGCAGAAGTGGGTCGAGGAGGGGGGAGCCGAGGATGCGCCGCCCTATGTCGACTACTACGTCGTTCGGATCTGGGAGGACCTGCTTGAGATGCTTCCGGAGATCATGGAACCAGTCCCGGAAGATCTGGCCGACTTCGTGGCTGAGGAACTCCTCGATTGGCCGTCGCGGGAGGACGCTCCGCAGATCGAGGCTGCCGGGCTGTGGCATGTCAGCCATTCGATGTATACGGGGCCCCTTCAGAACGCGCCGCACATTCGTTGGTGGCGGACGATCATCGACGGTGACGACGTCGTCACCGTCGCGTGGAGGCATCAGCCTGAACCTGACATCGAGTTTGCTGGCCCGCTGACTGGCTTGACCGCAGTGCCTACCAGTTCGTTCGTCGCTGCTGTGACCGAGTTCGACCTCGCGCTGCTGGCGGCGATGGACCAGCGCATTTCCATGCTGGAGGCCACCGGGCCACCGCCTGGTGTCGACCTCGACCTACGGCACCTTCGCCGGGAGCACGAAGAACGCTCGACGCGCCTGCAGCGCGCGTGGACCCGCGAGTGCAGCACTGACTGGGGCATCGTCCGGGCCGGCGCCCGTAAGCTTTCCGCCGCAACAGCGGATCTTGAGCCGGGCACCGCACGGCCCCGTCAGCGACCAGCGAAGTAGCGATCCTGCGCCGCCGCGTCCAGCCGCTCCCGCATGGCGGCCACCCGAGCCCGTACCCGACGCGCCTGCCGCCACTGCCTGAACGGCAAGCCGACAAGCAATAGCGGGCCTTCGGACTCGCACCCGGCTTCAAGCGGTCCCGCAGACAGTCCCTGCGCCTTCGACTTCGACGCCAACCCGAACATCGACCCGGCCACCGTCCACACCCTCGCCAGCTGCGAATGGATCAAGAAGAGCCAGCCGCTCTGCCGTATCGGCGACTCTGGGACCGGCAAGTCCCACATGCTCATCGCCCTGGGTACCGAGGCCGCAATGAAGAGCTACCGCGTCCGCTACACGCTCGCCACAAAACTGGTGAACGAGCTGGTCGAGGCGGCCGACGAGAAACAGCTCAACAAAACCATCGCCCGCTACGGCCGCGTCGACCTCCTCTGCATCGATGAACTCGGCTACATGGAACTCGACCGCCACGGTGCCGAACTCCTCTTTCAGGTCCTGACCGAACGCCATGTCCACCACCGCAAAGGTTCCCCACGGCGTCCTGGCGGCAGGCACTACCTCCCCTTGTATGCCGTCATAACGCACCTTCACGATGTCCGGGCTTCCGTCGCCCACAAGCCGACCAGAGCACTCGACGTGGCTTCCTCCTCGACCTCCGCCTTCGACCTGGCAATGCGAAAGCCGCACCCGGACTTCGTCTCCGGCCAGTCCCAGCCGCGCGAGCCCGAGAGCCCCGGCCCACACAGTGAGCGTTTTCAGTGTGGCCACTGATCGGGTGACGCCGGGCAGGTCGCGGTGAGGGCCGCAACGCATAAGGCTCCCGTGCCGTTGGTGGAGGTGTTCGAAGTCCCAACCCATCGGCACAGGAGCCCTGTTGGTTCCCTATCCTGCCGCACTCGACCTCCCGCATGCCCTGGTCGAGTGGGTCACGATGCTCATCGTCACCCGTGAGGGTGACCGCAGGTGCAAACTCCCGCCGCACCAGCGGGCGCTCGTCGCTCTGGTGTACCTGCGCCACCACGACACCCTCGCCCGGATCGCGGCCGGCTTCGGGATATCCGTCGGCACCGTCCACGCGTACGTCACCGCCGTGACCGGTCTGCTCACCGACCGCGCGCCGGGCCTGCTCAAGACTCTGCGCGAGCATGATCCGGAGTTCGTCCTCCTGGACGGGACTCCCGCCGAGTGCGACCGCGTCGGCGACAGCCGGGCCGACTACTCGGCAAAACACCGCCGGCATGGCGTGAACGTCCAGGTCGTCACCGACCCTGCCGGCGAGGTGCTGTGGATCTCGCCCGCGCTGCCCGGCCGCACCCACGACCTGACCGCGGCCCGCACCCACCGCATCATCCGGATCTGCGAACCCCCAGGGCGTCCCCGTCCTCTCCGACCGCGCCTACCAAGGCAACGGTCCCTGGGTCACCACCGGACTCAAACGGCCACCGGGCGGTGAACTCACCCTCACCCAGCGCACCGTCAACCGGGCCCTGGCCACGGCGAGGGCACCGGTCGAACACGGCACGGCACGGCTGAAGTCCTGGCAGATCTTCCGCAGATCACGCATCAGCCCCAACCGCATGACCGTCACCACCAAAGCTGTCCTCACCCTGGAGAGGCAACGCTGAAAACGCTCAGTGAACCTCTTTCATCCTGCCCCGCAGGGGGAAATGACCTGGTGGGCGGGGGCGTGACAGGACAGGGCCCCTCGTCGTTGGCGTGGTGATCTCACT